>JAQYGS010000218.1 GCA_028722515.1 Clostridia bacterium
GTTAATACCGGGAACCGGAATTGATATTTCTCTTGTGATATCGGCTGCACTTGTCATTATTTTTGTGCCGGCAGTGATCATACAGAGGATCATGACAATGAAGAGAGCAGTTCTGTGGAAAAAACGCAGAGAGCGTGACGAACAGCAGGAACAGCCTGAACAGATCGTGGCACAAAACCCGGAGAATACAGAATCAGAAAGCGGGAAAAAAACCAGGGAAGAGACCTGGGAAGATCTGGAATATGCTCATATTCCCAGAAAATGGTGTCAGTCTGATACTGACGAAACCGAATCCAAAAATGAATAAAGTAAAATCAGGATCATAATTCTGAGTGGGCTGAAGGCATGCTTTCAGCCCACTTTTATTTAAGGTGATGTCTGCGTCGGCAGACATGTCAGTTTAGAAAATTGGAAAAACAGTTATTTCCAAAATGTAAACTGCTTTCAAAATTATAAAAATCTTGGATAGGTACTTGTATTTTCATCCTAAATAGTTTAGAATAATCACATAAGTGGTAGAAAGTGGTGAATAGTGGTGGCGAATGGGGAATAAGTGGCAGAGTGAACCATTACCACCCACAGAAATCCGAAGGGGAGACTCGGATTTCCTGAGAGTAGGTGAGTTACATGTTCATGGGAGAGTACAATCATACAATCGACGCGAAAGGACGTTTGATTATTCCGTCTAAATTCAGGGAACTCTTAGGGGAAGAGTTTGTTCTGACAAAAGGACTGGATGGTTGTCTTTCGATTTATCCCATGGATGAATGGGAAGCCTTTGAAATGAAACTCAGATCGTTACCACTTACTAATAAAAACGCAAGAACCTTCTCACGATTCTTTGTAGCCGGTGCCACCACATGTGAACTGGATAAGCAGGGCAGAATTCTTGTACCTCAGACATTGCGGGAATTTGCCGGGCTTGAGAAAGATGTGGTTCTGACAGGTAATCTGAACAGAATTGAGGTCTGGAGCAAAGAAAAGTGGAGCGAGAACTGCAATTATGACGATATGGACAGCATCGCGGAAAGCATGCAGGATATGGGAATCGTCATCTGAGCATATCGCGGAGAGAATCCAGACAGGAGACGGATATGGAATTTAAACATAAATCTGTATTACTGGAAGAAACCATTGAAGGCTTAAGGGTAAAGCCGGATGGAATCTATGTGGATGGCACTTTAGGAGGTGCGGGGCATGCTCTGGAAGTATGCAGGAAGCTTTCTGCCAAGGGGAGATTTATTGGCATAGATCAAGACCAGGATGCGATAATTGCTGCGAGTGAGAGGCTGTCTGCCTTTAAACAGGCTACAGTCATTCGCAGCAATTATTGTTACATGGTACAGGAGCTTGCGGCTCTTGGAATCCACAAAGTAGACGGGATCCTTCTGGATCTTGGAGTTTCTTCCTATCAGCTGGACAACGAGGAACGCGGATTCACATATCGTGTTGATGCGCCTTTGGATATGCGTATGGATCAGCGACAGACGCAGACGGCCAGCGATATTGTAAATAATTACGAAGAACAGGAATTGTACCGTATCATCCGTGATTACGGAGAAGATAAATTTGCCAGAAATATAGCTAAGCACATTGTTGCTGCGAGACAGATAAAACCCATTACCACTACAGGAGAACTGACGGAGATAATCAGAGAATCCATTCCTGTGAAGATGCAGGTAAAGTCAGGCCATCCTGCAAAGAGAACTTTTCAGGCTATCAGAATTGAACTTAACAGGGAACTTGACGTATTGAGAGATTCTCTGGATGGGATGATAGATATCCTGAATGATGGAGGCAGGATCTGTATCATTACTTTTCATTCTCTGGAAGACAGAATAGTTAAAACTATTTTTCGCAAGAATGAAAATCCCTGTACCTGTCCCCCGGAATTTCCCGTATGTGTATGCGGGAAGAAATCCAAAGGCAAAGTTATTACCAGGAAGCCAATTCTTCCGGGAGAAGAAGAGCTGGCCCAAAATCCACGTTCCAAAAGTGCTAAACTAAGAATTTTTGAAAGAGTATTGTAATTAAGAAAGGCAGAAAATGGCGAAAATGACCAGGGCTGAGACAGCCAGAAGAAACAGATACAACGCCAGAATAAGCAGAAACACTTATGCGGAGGGAAATGCGGTCAGACGTCTGGAAGAAATTCCGGACAGAAGGCAGCAGCCGGTAAGAGTACGCCCAGGTGACAGCCGCAGCATTGAGACAGTTCCTGCAGCATTACCCAGGCAGAATCGTCAGTTAAGCAGAGAGGCTCAGAAGAACAGAGAAAAGGCCCAGGCAATGAACTGGGGCTTTGTTGTATTTCTTGCGGTGGTATGCACGGCTATTCTTTTCTGCTCTGTAAATTACCTTAGGTATAAATCCGAAATTACTGCAAAAATGAGTACTGTAGCTTCTCTTGAAGAAGAACTGGCTCAGCTGAAAGAAGATAATGATTCATATTACAGTCAGGTAACATCCGATGTAGACCTTAATAGGATCAAGAAGATTGCGATTGGACGCCTTGGGATGAAATATCCTTCAGATGATCAGGTTGTGTCATATTCATCAGAAGGAAGCAGTTACGTAAGGCAGTATCAGGATATACCGGATATGAAGTAGGTGGTAAATTGAGTAATGTAAAGAGAACCAACCGTTCCAGACCAGACAGAAAAATAAATGATACCATGAAAAGAAAGCTGGCAATACTGTCTTTATTAGTGTTACTGGCTTTCGCTGTATTACTGGTAAGAATTACATATATTAATGCAACCAGTGGAAATAAATATAAGAAACAGGTTTTAAGCCAGGCTCAGCAGAAATATGAGAGCCAGACACTTCCCGCCAAGCGGGGAGATATTTATGACCGTAATGGGAACCTTCTTGCTACAAGCAATAAAGTTTACAACGTGATTCTTGATTGTAAAGCTGTAAATGAAAATGAAGACTATGCAGAGCCCACAATCAGGGCGCTTACTCAGGTTCTGGGCCTGGATGAAGAAAAGATCCGTTCCCTTCTTAATGATAAGAGGACAAGCCAGAGTCAGTATCAGATTCTGAAGAAACAGCTGTCCATGGACAAGAAAAAAGAATTTGAAAAATATAAAAATGCAGATGAAGAATCCGGTTTGACCACAGCACAGGCAAAAGAAAGATCCAATATTAAAGGAGTATGGTTTGAGGAAGACTATCTGAGAAGCTATCCTTTTAATGAAACAGCCTGTGATACGATCGGGTTTACTCTTGATCGTGATGTGGCAGATACTGGTCTGGAAGGGTATTATAACAGTACACTTACAGGTGTGGATGGCAGACAATATGGCTACATTAATAATGATGCCGATGTGGAACAGACTATTATTCCGCCTTCCAATGGAAAAAGCATTCAGACAAGTATTGACATCGGTGTGCAGCAGATCGTGGAGAAATATGTAAATGGATTTAGGGAAGCTATGGGTGCCAAGAATATCGGAGTTATTGTAGAGGACCCTTCTACAGGGGAAATCCTTGCCATGGATGGAGGAGACCGGTATGATCTTAATAATCCCAGGGATCTTTCCAATGTGTACTCCAGGGAAGAAATTAAATCCATGAATGATGAACAGACCGTAGAGGCTTTAAACAAAATGTGGAATAATTTCTGCGTAACAGATGCCTATGAACCCGGATCTGTTGTTAAGCCTATTGTTATGGCATCTGCCCTGGAAAAAGGGGCTATACAGGAAACAGATACTTTTGTGTGTGATGGACTTCAGGTTTTTGGTGCAAACAGTGATGTCACAATTAAATGCGCAGTTTATCCTGATGCACATGGCACTCAGACTCTGGGAGAGGTTATCGCCAATTCCTGTAATGATGGCATGATGCAGATTGGAGCAAAACTGGGAGCTGACAGGTTTATAAAAGCACAGAGCATTTTTAACTTCGGTACAAGGACAGGGATCGATCTTCCCAATGAAGGGACAGGAATCATTCATTCAGTGGATACAATGGGAGAGACAGAACTTGCGTGCTCATCATTTGGACAGGGCTTTACCTGTACTATGATCCAGGAGATTAATGCCATGTGCTCTGTGATCAACGGAGGTTATTATTATCAGCCTCATCTGGTGACAAAAGTTATGGACAGTAATGGAGGTACATTAAAAACAATTTCTCCTGTACTTCTTAAACAGACTATTTCCACCAGGATTTCCAGTGATATAAGAAGTTATATGGAATTAAGCGTTCAGCAGGGAACAAGCCGCCATTCCAAGGTGGGAGGATATAGTTCAGGCGGTAAAACCGGTACTGCAGAGAAATATCCCAGAGGAAACGGGAAATATCTTGTTTCTTTTATCTGCTTTGCTCCTGCTGATGATCCTGCTGTAGTGCTATATGTTGTAATTGATGAACCAAACACTGATGAACAGGCCAACAGTACATATCCACAATATGTGGCTCAGGGTATTCTCAAGGAACTTCTTCCCTATCTTAATATAGCACCGGATGAAGCAGAAGACGGATATATACCGGAGACCGAACTCTGGGAAGGATTTAATGGACATCTGAAAAGTATTTCCGGTGAAGAGCTGGATGAAAACGGTAATCTTGTGGATGAGAATGGTAATCTTATCGACTGGGAAGGCAATCGGATCGATGAGAATGGATACCTGCTGGATGAAAATGGAGATTATGTTCTGGATGAGAACGGAGAGTATATTATGTCAGAAAATATGACGGCTTCGGAACAGAATCCAGAGGATGCAGTATCTAATCCGGATGCACCGGCTCCCCTGGAGGACGACTCTGATCCTGTAGAGGGAAATGATATGGAAAGCGATGGAATTACAAATGAAGAAGCAGGTCTTGAGTGACAAAATGATCTGTAAAATTGTAAGATAAGCATGAATAACCCTGAAAAGAATGGTCATATATTACAATGACATTTTTTTCAGGGTTTCATTATGAAAAAAAATATGACTTTCCATAAGAAAAAAATATGGATGATTTTTGCCCTGTGCAGCTTCCTGCTTCTGGGACTGATCGGAAGGCTGGTATATCTTATGGGGTTTCGTTCAGACTATTATTATGAAAAAGCACAGGAGCTTCATGAAAGAGAGAGAAAAATCAAAGCAGCCAGAGGAAAAATACTGGATGCGAAAGGCAAAGTTCTGGCTTCCAACAGGACTGTATGTACCATTTCTGTCATTCACAGCCAGATTAAAGAGCCGGAAAGGGTGATCTCTTTTCTGTCAGAAACCTTAAATGTGGATAAAGAAACCATAAGAAAACGTGTGGAAAAAATTTCTTCTATTGAAAGAATCAAAACCAATGTAGATAAAAGTCTGGGAGATATAGTCCGTGATGAAAACCTGGCAGGGGTAAAAGTAGATGAAGATTATAAGAGATATTATCCATACGGAAGCCTTGCGTCAAAGGTGCTGGGATTTACGGGGGGAGATAATCAGGGAATCGTAGGGCTTGAGGTAAAATATGAAGATATTCTGAAAGGTACTTCCGGAAAAATACTGACTACTACAGATGCCCGGGGAGTGGAACTTGACAAAGAAGGAGAGACAAGACAGGATCCTGTGGAAGGAAACACCCTTCAGATCAGTCTGGATGTGAATATTCAGCAGTATGCCCAACAGGCTGCCCTGAAGGTGATGGAAGAAAAACAGGCACAGAGAGTTTCCATACTTCTGATGAATCCCCAGAATGGGGAAATATATGCCTGCGTAAATGTTCCAGAATTTGATCTGAATGATCCTTTTACATTGAATGATCAGACAGATACCTCCCAAATGAGTTCTAAAGAAAAACAGGATCTGCTGAACCAGATGTGGAGAAATCCATGCCTTAATGATACCTATGAGCCGGGCTCGACATTTAAGATCATTACAATGTCAGCGGGACTGGAAGAAGGAGTGGTTTCTTTAAATGACCGGTTTTACTGTCCGGGATATAAAATTGTGGAAGACAGAAGAATTCACTGTGCAAAAAGAACGGGACATGGTTCACAGACCTTTGTGGAGGGAGCACAGAATTCCTGCAATCCCGTATTTATAGAAGTAGGACTTCGCCTGGGAGTTGACAGGTATTATAAATATTTCCGCCAGTTTGGCCTTCTCACCAAAACAGGAATAGATCTTCCCGGAGAAGCCGGTACAATCATGCACAGAAAAAAAGATATGGGAGAAGTAGAACTTGCCACAGTATCTTTCGGCCAGTCCTTTCAGATCACTCCGATTCAGCTGGCCACTACAGTAAGTTCCCTGATAAATGGAGGAAACAGGATTACCCCTCATTTTGGAGTTTCCATATTAAATCCTGATGGTACTGCCGGCAGCAAAATCATTTATCCGGTAAAACATGGTATCGTTTCATCAGAGACGTCCCGTAAAGTAAGACAGATACTGGAATCTGTAGTGTCAGAAGGTTCCGGAAGAAATGCCCAGATAGAAGGATATGCCATTGGAGGAAAAACAGCCACATCCCAGACTCTTCCCAGAAGTGCCAACAGATACATATCATCTTTTCTTGGCTTTGCACCGGCAGACAATCCTCAGGTTCTGGGGCTGTGTGTGATTCATGATCCTCAGGGTGTATATTATGGAGGGACTATTGCTGCACCTGTAATAAGGAGTATCTTTGAGAACATACTCCCATATCTTGGAATAGAAAAAACAGGTCAGAGTGAGGAAAAAAATAATGCATAATATGGCCAAGGGTTGATTAATGAAAAAAAAAGCCGTATACTATAAGATGCTCTAAGCCAAATAAAAACAAAAGAATGAAAGAGGTGTGAGGATGGAGTTTCAAGTTGTAATTCCCGTGCTGATTTCTTTTGGGATCAGCCTTGTATTAGGACCTGTCATCATTCCGTTTCTCAGGAAACTGAAAATGGGCCAGACAGAAAGAGTTGAGGGCGTTCAGTCTCATCTTAAGAAAGCAGGAACTCCCACTATGGGTGGAGTTATATTCCTGATCGCTACGGCTGTAACTGCTTTGTTTTATGTGAGAGATTATCCCAGGATCATTCCGGTGCTGTTCCTTACTCTGGGATTTGGTATGATTGGATTTCTGGATGATTATCTTAAGGTAGTGCTGAAGAGGTCAGACGGCCTGCTTCCATGGCAGAAATTTTTGCTTCAGGTCATATTGACTGCAGTCTTTCTGTTTTATATTGTTAATTACACAGATATTTCCCTGACAATGAGGATTCCATTCTGGAGCGGTCATTTTCTTAATCTTGGATGGCTTGCTTATCCTGTATTATTTTTTGCCGTCATCGGTACTGTTAACGGAGTGAATTTTACAGACGGTCTTGATGGCCTTGCTTCAAGCGTCACACTAATCGTTGCAGTATTTTTCACTGTGGTTTCCATTGGTATGAAATCAGGAGTTGAACCCATAACTTGTGCAGTAGTGGGAAGCCTTATGGGATTCCTTCTGTTTAACGTATATCCGGCCAAAGTGTTTATGGGAGATACGGGTTCTCTGGCACTGGGCGGCTTTGTGGCAGGCGTGGCATATGTTATGCAGATGCCTCTGTTTATCCTGATCGTGGGATTGATCTATCTTGTAGAAGTGCTTTCCGTGATTATTCAGGTCACATACTTTAAGGTGACACATGGGAAACGTATTTTTAAAATGGCACCTATTCATCATCATTTTGAGCTTTGCGGCTGGTCGGAAACACGGGTGGTAGCCGTATTTTCCGTTATAACTGCAGTGATGTGCATGATAGCGCTTCTTGCTTTATAAAGATGCATTCAGGGAGGAATTTTTATGAATTTACAGGGCAAAAAGGTTCTGGTGTTCGGTGCGGGGAAAAGCGGCATCGGTTCAGCAGACCTTCTGGCAAAAGTAGGAGCATTTCCAATTATTTACGATGGAAAATCGGATATTGATAAAGAAGCAGTGCTACATAAAACGGATGGTACTTACAGACCCCAGATCTATGCCGGTGAACTTCCCAAAGAAGTACAGGACAGCCTTGATCTTGTAGTATTAAGTCCGGGTGTACCTACAGATCTCCCTCTGGTAAAGAGTTTTTATCAACAGGGTCTTCCTGTATGGGGAGAGGTGGAGCTCGCCTACAGAGTAAGCAAAGGAGATGTGCTTGCAGTTACGGGAACCAATGGAAAAACAACCACAACAGCTCTTCTTGGGAAAATTATGCAGGATGCCAGAGAATCTGTATTTGTAGTTGGAAATATTGGAACTGCGTATACTTCCAAAGCATTGGAGACAAAGGAATATTCTGTTACGGTAGCAGAGATCAGCAGTTTCCAGCTGGAGACGATTGATGAGTTTTCCCCCAGAGTATCTGCAATCCTGAATATAACAGAAGATCACATGAACCGTCATCATACTATGGAAGAGTATATCCGTGTGAAAGAGCTGATTACGAAAAATCAGGGAACAGAAGATGTTTGCGTACTGAATTATGAAGATGAGGTTCTGCGCAAATTTGGTGAGAACCTGGTTCCCAGAGTTGTATATTTTTCCAGTGCGCATAAACTTCAACAGGGCATTTATCTGGATGGGGACACTATTGTCCTTAAAGATGGCGAAAAAGAGATCAGAGTGGTGAAGACAGGTGACCTGAAGCTTCTGGGTACTCATAATTATGAAAATGTTATGGCAGCAGTTGCTATGGCATATTATGCCGGAGTATCCATTGAGAGTATCCGTAAGAGTGTCTGTCAGTTTACGGCGGTTGAGCACAGAATCGAATATGTGACTGAGAAAAATGGAGTGGTATATTACAACGATTCCAAGGGAACCAATCCGGATGCAGCCATTAAGGGAATTCAGGCAATGAACCGTCCTACTCTTCTTATTGGAGGCGGTTTTGACAAACAGTCAAATTATGATGAATGGATAGAGTCCTTTGATGGTAAAGTACGTTATCTTGTACTTATAGGACAGACAAAGGAGAAAATCAAAGCTGCTGCAGAAAAGCATGGCTTTTACAATATTATTCTCTGTGAAAATCTTGAGGAAGCCGTGAAAGTATGTGCAGAAAAAGCGGAGCCCGGGGATGCGGTGCTTCTTTCCCCTGCCTGCGCCAGCTGGGGACAGTTCGATAACTACGAGCAGCGTGGGGAAATGTTTAAGGAATATGTAAGAAGTCTTTAGAATATGTTTAGATGAGGCATGATTTTGGAGACTGTAATGCCGCGTGAGGATAAAAAAAATTTATCAAAAGCAGATATTACAATGCTGGCGCTGGTACTGATTCTGGCGGTATTTGGCCTGATCGTGCTGTATAGTACCAGTGAATACAATGGCAGAGTACGTTTTGGCGACTCTGCCTATTATTTTAAAAAACAGCTTTTTGCAACAGTTCTTGGACTGGGCATAATGTACGCGGTTTCTTCTATAGATTATCATTTTTTCCTGAAACTTGCCCCCGCAGCGTACCTTATGTCTATTCTTTTGTCTACAGCTGTTCTTTTGTTCGGACAGGAGATCAACGGTTCCAAAAGATGGCTGAATCTGGGGCCTTTATCCTTTCAGCCATCGGAATTTGCCAAAGTTGCGGTAATTCTATTTTTATCCTGGCAGATTGAAAGAACAGAGCAGAAAACTGACAGCTTCTGGTTCATGTGCAGGACTATGCTTACCCTTCTGCCCATTGTAGGACTGGTAGGTTCTAATAACTTAAGTACTGCAGTGATCATTCTGGGAATCGGGGTCATTCTCATATTTGTATCTAATCCCAGATATATGCAGTTTATAGGACTGGGGGCTGTGGGTGCAGGATTTGTGGCTGTATTTCTTGCAGCAGAAAGTTACAGAATGGAAAGACTTGCCATATGGAAAAATCCTGAAAAATATGAAAAAGGATTTCAGACGATCCAGGGCCTTTATGCCATTGGAAGCGGAGGAATCTTTGGAAGAGGCCTTGGCAGCAGCCTGCAGAAGCTGGGATTTGTACCGGAGGCTCAGAATGATATGATTTTTTCCATTATCTGTGAGGAGCTTGGATTTGTGGGGGCATCTGTACTGATCCTGGCCTTTGGTCTTTTGTTGTGGCGTCTCTGCGTGATAGCCACACACAGCAGTGACCTGGCAGGTGCCCTGATCTGTGGAGGAATAATGGCTCATCTGGCTATACAGGTGATTTTGAATATTGCAGTGGTTACCAATACAATACCAAATACAGGAATTACTCTTCCCTTTATAAGTTATGGGGGGACCTCAGTGGTTTTTCTTCTGGGGGAAATGGGGCTTGCCTTAAGCGTAAGCAGTCACGGGAGAAATTCTTACGCATACAATAGAAGGTAAGAGGCCCTTCAGGAGTGAAGACTATTGGAGGAGATACATGTTCTGGGCAAAAGCTCCCTTAAAGGAAGTGTTTCCATACAGGGTTCAAAAAATGCTGCACTGCCTATGATGGCTGCTTCTCTTCTTCACAGGGGTATCAGCGTTCTAAAAGGCTGTCCGGCCATTTCAGATGTGTTTTGTATGGAAGAAATCCTGAGAAGCCTTGGAGCTGTTACATGGTGGGAGGATCATGATCTTTATCTGGACTGCACAAATGCAGAAAAAACAGAAATTCCTGCATTTTATACAGGAAGAATGCGTTCTTCCGTAACTCTGCTGGCACCTGTACTGTCACGGAATAAAACCTGCAGTATTGGCTATCCGGGAGGGTGCGTGATCGGAAAAAGACCGGTGGACCTTCATCTTATGGCACTTAGAAATCTGGGTGTCCGGATTCTGGAAACACAGGAGCTGCTCATTGCCCACTGTGAAAATATGACAGGAGCTGAAATTATATTCCCCAGATCAAGTGTGGGGGCTACTCAGCAGGCTTTACTGGCTGCAGTTCTTGCACGGGGGGAAACGGTTCTGATAAATTGTGCCAGAGAGCCTGAAATTGTCTGGCTGTGCAGATATTTACGATCTATGGGGGCAAAGATAGAAGGAGAGGGCAGCAGCACTGTTCTGGTGCACGGAGTAAAAGAGCTGGGCCCTGGCAATTTTAAAGTTCCTCCGGACCGGATCGTGGCAGGCACCTATATCTGTGCGGCCGCTGCCACAGGAAGTGAAATCGAACTTAAAGGTGTTTTAGCGGAAGAACTGGGAGCATTTCTGGAAGTATATCGTAAAATAGGTGGACAATATGAAGCAAAAGGTGGTACACTAATGGTCAATGGAAAAGGGGCTGTCCATCCGGTTGAACTGGTGGAAACCGGTGTTTATCCCGGCTTCCCCACAGATCTTCAGTCTCCTCTTATGGCCGTGCTGATTGGAATACCCGGAAGAAGTACTGTCAGGGAAAATATTTTTGAAGACCGGTTCCAGGCAGCTTTTCAGATGAAGAAAATGGGTGCACATATTGAAATTGACGGTAGAGATGCTGTGATAGAAGGCAGTATTTCTCTTTCCGGCTGTGTACTTCAGGCCAAAGACCTGAGGGGAGGAGCCGCACTGATCATTGCAGCCATGCGGGCCAGTGGCGAGACCTGTATCAGAGGAGCAAACTTTATCAGACGTGGATATGAGCACATATGTGAAGATTTGGAGGCATTAGGCTGTGAAATATGGCAGACCTGAGGCAAAAGGAATGAAAATATATGAGAAAATCCGAATATGGAAAAAGACCGCCGCTTAAAAGAAAAACAAAGAAATTTATTGCTTTTGGCATAGTGGCCGGAATTCTAACCGCCATTATTGTTTTCTTTTCTTACAACAAAGTTAAAACGGTGGAGGTCAGAGGAACCAGTCATTATACAGATGAAGAAGTAAAGAAAATGGTGCTGAAGGGACCGTTTGCGTCCAATTCGGTCCTGGCGCCTCTTATTCTGGGTACAAAAGATACAAAGAATATAGCTTTTGTTGATGGCTTTACAGTAACCCAGATAAACAGGAATACCATATGCATCAGTGTAAAGGAAAAAAAGCCGGTGGGCTGTATCCGTTTCCTGGACAGCTATGTATATTTTGACAGAAACGGACTTTTTGTGGAAGGCTCCAGACAAAGAGATGAAACTATTCCATACTTCGACGGAATCCAGGTTAATCATGTGATCATGGATGAGAAGCTGGATATCAAAGGAGAAACGGTTCTTAATACAGCCATAGCTCTTTCCACAATTTTTCAGAAAAATGAAATGATACCGGATCATATCCAGTTTGACAGTACTTATTCTATCAGCCTGATCTATGGTGATATTACTGTTCTGCTTGGGAAAGACGAGGATCTTGAGGAAAAAATGAACAGAGTGACTGCCATTCTGCCAAAGATCTCAGGAAAAAAAGGAATCCTCCACATGGAAAGCGTTTCCACAGATTCCAATACTTTTGAAGAAGAGAAGGAGGAGGTTCCTGTTCAGGAATGGAATGGAGGATATGATGAGGAGGGAGATTATACAGGTGACGGAGAATATGATGAAGAAGGAAACTATGTAGGCCCTCCTGATGATGGCAGTTATGATGATTATGACGAAAATTAGTGAAAAAAGTATAAAAAAACAAAATTAGTAGTTGATTAATTTACGAAAAAAATATATGATATATCTATATGTAGCTTTGAAATAAATATACTGAAAAGGATATCAGGTAGAAATAAAGGAGGAAGTACATTGTTAGAGATTATGTCAAATGAGGCTGAATCATCTGCGAAGATCATTGTGATCGGCGTGGGCGGAGCCGGAAATAATGCAGTAAACAGAATG
>JAQYGS010000219.1 GCA_028722515.1 Clostridia bacterium
CTGCGGTTCTTTCCTCATAAAATCCCGGCTCCGGATGTCCGGCTATATCACGTGCAAAGGCAATGATCTTATCCCTGTTTGAATCAATGATCTCAAGGATTCTCTGCTCTGTGTTGTCCATTTCACTGCCTCCCTATTAAGTCAAGTCTTTTTTCCTTGAATATCAAGGATTTTTTCAATATATCATCAATAAATATCTCAGAAGAAGGAGCCATAGGAATGGACATTTCTCTGTATCTGGTACGAAAATAGCGGATTTTGGGTACACGAAGTAAAACGTCTTTCTTTTCGTTCTACATGGCCTTGTGTATACCCATCCATCTACGGCAGCGAACCTCCCGTGTCTACCAGGATCATCAGCCCTCTGGAGCCGAGTCCTAACTTCTCTCGTCCCGCCTGTCCATAACCAGGGTGTCAGCTCAGCTCCTTTACAGGGTCATGCCCTCTGGAATATATTCCTGCCGACTACTGGCTCATTCTTTGTATGTTTTATTACTGACTTTCTTCCTGCAACAGCACTTTCAGTGGACGTTTTCCTATTGCATTCCGATTTTTATACTTCCAGCTACCGTGGCTGGTCTCAGCATTCAAGCATTCTTTACTCAAATGCTCAAACCAACCACGATATGCTGCTTCCTGATATTTTTATGCTGCCATTATTGTTTCCGGCCTTATGATATCACTCAGCATCTTCTGACCATCATAATCTACACCTTTTGTCAGTATCGTGTAGAAGATCCTGATCAGCTTGCACGCAATCGCTATGACTGACTGCATCTTCTTCAAAGGATTTTGCTTCCTCGTTCTGTAATAGTCATGGATTTCTCTAAACTCTTTATTCTTTCCTATCACAGATATCGCAGCTTCATACAATGCATATCTCAGGCGTTTTCTTCCCCTGTGGCTGATGCGGCTTTCTCCATTGTGTTTGCCGGAACTGTCTGCAACAATGGCATAACCTGCCAGTTTCTGCAGCTGCTTTGGGTTATCAAAACGACGAATGTCACCCACCTCTGCAATAAAACAGCTTACGGTTTTTAAACCAATCCCGTTGATCTCCATCAGTTTATCAATGTATGGAATCTCAGAAAGTTTCTCTTCTATCTCCCGCATCAGATCATTCATTCTGTTTTTATATACTTCATAATCGTTCAGTAGGTTGCGGATCTCTATTCTGGCACTTCCCGGTGCTTCTGTACTTCCGATGCTGTGCTCCGCAGCTGATACCAGGGTCCTTGCCCTCTTTAAGCCAGCGCCTTTCAGCTTTGCATCCCTCCATACCTGATTTACACCATCTACGCCAAGTTCTTTTATGTCACATGGCAACGGTGCCTTTTTGATCACCATCATCCCGCTTACAGCATCCGGGTTTTTATAAACGTCTTTTATTTCCGGAAAATAAATACTGAACCATCGGGCAATCCGGTTTTTGATCCTTGTAAGTTCTTCCTGCGTCTGAATACGAAGATTTGACAGATTTCTGATCTCTGCGTATATCCCTGTTGGGATATATGGATACGAAAATCTTCCTTCATTTACCAGTCCCGCAATTGTTTTTGGATCCTTACGGTCATTCTTATTCGGGTTGTTATCATCCAGTTCTTTGGACTTCTTTACATGATGCGGATTCACATGCACCGGCTTCATTCCCTGTTCTTGCAGGTACACTCCAAGGTTCAGCCAGTAATGACCGGTAGGTTCCATACCTGGAATCACCGCCTCTTTACCATGTTTGTCTGCCATGTCTTCCATCCATGCCTTAAATGCAGCAAACCCGGCTTCATCGTTGTTGAAAGCAAACGGCTTTTTTGAGTACTCGTAATTCCGCCAGTCAAAGGCCCTTGCATAATGAATTTCACTTCCGACATCAATACCAACGATTAAAGTTTTTTCCGTAATAGATGCAATTTTTGCATTCTGTGTGTTATAATTCATTTCAGATACCTCTCTGTTCAATAAGATTTTTTACTAACCGTGCAAAGTCAGTAATCTTATTTTACTCTGAGGTATTTTTTTCTCAACCTTCTTTCTCGGAATTCCTTATATTTGAATTATACAAGAAGCTCCTTT
>JAQYGS010000220.1 GCA_028722515.1 Clostridia bacterium
TATGAAAAATATGCCAAAAAGATAAAGAAATCACAGCACCTGAGCGAATATGAATCTGCTGTAAACAACCTTTTCGCAGAACAGGAATTAAATGTGAGTTTAAGAAAGGATTGATAATATGCCAAATATCATATGGCAGAAGCTGCTTGATAAATTTGCAGGAGACCCATCTGTCCGTCAGCTGATTTTTGTAAAATGTACTTCAGGAAGCAATGCTGATTTTATCATGTACACGAAAGAAAATGAAAGCTTTAGAGAGATACTCTCCTGTCCTGCTTTCATAGGAAAAAACGGTCTGGGTAAAGAAAAAGAGGGGGACATGAAAACACCTCAGGGAATTTATGAGCTTCCGATTGCTTTTGGAATCAAGGACAATCCCGGCACAAAAATTCCATACACCAAAGTAAATGAAAATCTGTACTGGTGTGGGGATGATAATTTTTATAATCAGCTTATTGATATTTCCAGGAAGCCCCATAAATGTCTTGGAGAGCATCTGATAGAATGTATCCCACATTACAATTATGCCATGTTCATAGACTACAATAAAGAGAATATTTTCGGAAAAGGTTCTGCCATTTTTCTCCACTGTATGGGGGAAAAGCCGTACACCGCCGGATGTGTGGCAATTTCAGAAGAAAATATGAAAGCCGTACTGACTTATGCAGGAGAAGGAATGAAGATCTGTATCTATCCTGCGTAAGCAGCCGGCTTACATATGGAAAATTTATGTTTTGATCCTAAACACTCAGTTCTCTCCGCTGCCCACCTGGTGACAGGCGACCATACGACCCTCTACTTCACGCAATCCAGGTTCTTCCTGACGGCATCTGTCTGTGGCATATGGACAACGGGTGTGGAATCGACAGCCTTTCGGCGGATTAATAGGACTTGGGATCTCACCGGTCAGCAGTGGTTTTTCCACATCTCTGCATCTTGGATCTGCAATGGGAATTGCATCCATCAGGAATTTCGTATAAGGATGAAGAGGATTCTGATAGATCAGTTCAGAATCTCCAATCTCGCATACCTTTCCAAGAAACATTACGCACACACGGTTGGAAATAAAACGGACCACCGACAGATCATGACTAATAAAAAGATAAGTCAATCCATACTGTTCCTGAATATCTTTCAGCAGATTCAAGACCTGGCTCTGAATGGAAACATCCAAGGCAGATACCGGCTCATCGCAGATCACCAGGGATGGCTGGAGAGCGATGGCTCTTGCAATCCCGATACGTTGTCTCTGGCCTCCGGAAAACTGATGGGGGTAACGATACAGGAATTCTCCCGGTACTCCCACCGCGTCCATAAGTTCCAGTACTTTTTCTTTCAGCTCTTCTTTATCCTTACATACCTTGTATGTTACAAGGGGTTCCGCAATAATATGAAAAACATCCATTCTGGGATCCAGTGATGCATAAGGATCCTGGAAAATCATCTGCATCTGCCTCCTGTATGGAGCAAATTCTGCAGGTTTCATATTTGAAATTTCTTTATCTTTAAAAAATACTTTTCCTGATGTAGGCTGATACAGCTGTATCAGGGTCCGGCCAAGAGTAGATTTCCCACAGCCGCTTTCTCCTACCAGTGCCAGACATTCTCCTTCATATATATCAAGACTGATATCTGATACAGCATGAACAGATCTTTTACGATCCAGCACATATTCTTTCACCAGATGCTCACAATGAAGCAGCACCTTCTTTTGTTCACTCATGAGCAGCCTCCTTTGTCCCTGTCAGAAAACATCGTACCATATGTTCCTCGCCTGCCTGATAAAGCTCTGGACGCTTTGTTCTGCACATATCTTCTGCACTGCTGCATCGTCCGCAGAATGCGCATCCTTCAGGCAGATGCATAAGATTGGGAACGATTCCCGGAATAGTAGGAAGCCGGTCAGGAAGTGCATCCAGACGGATCACTGAAGCCAGAAGTCCCTTCGTATAAGGATGTAAGGGATGTTCAAATATAGTAAAAACATCTCCCTGCTCCACTATCTTACCTGCATACATTACGTAGACATAATCACACATCTGTGCGATCACTCCAAGATTATGTGAAATCAGAAGACAGCTCATACCTGTGTCTTCACAAAGCTTCTTGATCAGTTTCAGAATCTGCGCCTCAATAGTTACATCCAAAGCAGTAGTAGGTTCATCGGCAATCATAAGCTTAGGTCTGCACACCATGGCCATTGCTATCATCACACGCTGCCTTAAGCCTCCGGACAATTCATGAGGATAACACTCATACCGCTTCTCAGGCTCGCTGATTCCTACCTGTTCAAAAGCTTCGAGTACTTTCTTTTTTGCCTCATCTTTACTTACCTTCTGATGAACTATAATGGCCTCCCGTACCTGTTTTCCTACCTTTACAACAGGGTTCAGGCTTGTCATAGGCTCCTGAAAGATCATGCTGATCTCACTGCCTCGAAGCTTCTTCACTTCTTTTTCACTTAATTTTGTCAGGTCACGGCCTTCCAGAAGGATCTCTCCATCCACCACTTTGCCTGGATATTTCAGGAGATTCATAATGGATCTGGCTGTCATGCTTTTTCCACATCCGGACTCTCCCACAATACCTACGATTTTACCCTTAGGTATACGGATTGAAACATCATCGACAGCCGGAACAACTCCCTTTCCTGTAAAAAAACTGGATTTTAAATGATTGATTTCCAATAATATATCTTCCATGATTATCCTCTCTTATGAATCTTTCAGGTGGGGATCCAGCACATCCCTGAGGCCGTCACCCAGGAAGTTAAATGCAAGAACCACGATCATAATGGCAATACTGGGCACAATGCTAAGCCATGGTGCATTGTAAAGAAACGTACGTCCCAGATTGACCATTAGGCCCCATGATGAGTTGGGAAGCTGCACACCGATACCCAGAAAACTTAAAGAACTTTCCGAAAGAATTGCCGACGGAACATTTAGAGTAAACAGGACGATCAGTGAAGGAATGCAGTTTGGAAGGATATGGCGAATGATAATAGTAAATCCTCTGACTCCCATACTTCGTGCCGCCTCTACATACTCCGTCTCCCGCAGGGAAAGTGTCTCCGAACGGACCACACGGGCAACGCTGGCCCAGCTGGTAATTGCCAGTGCAATAAATATACTGCTGATTCCATCACCCAGAGTATACATAATTACCATGGCAAGAAGAAGAGAGGGAAAAGACAGAACCACGTCTGCCAGTCTCATAAGAACAGAATCCACCATACCGCCCACATATCCGCTTA
>JAQYGS010000221.1 GCA_028722515.1 Clostridia bacterium
CATTCCTCCTGCCAAGAAAAACAGGGCAGTACTGGGTGTGGTCATTGCCTCAATGGTGATCAGTACATTGTTTAAAGTAGTACCTTTTCTTTCAAAAGTTTCTTCAGGTTTTGTGATTATTATTACTACTCTGCTGGTAGCAGGAACAGCTGCCTTTTTCTGCCCGGCAGAAGATAAGGAGACAGTTCATGAACCATAATATTTATCTGTACATACTGGTAATGGCAGGAGTTACCTATCTGATCCGTATGCTTCCCATGGCACTGTCCAGAAAAGAGATTACCAGTCCGTTTATTAAATCTTTTTTATACTATGTACCATATGCCTGTCTGGCAGCTATGACTTTTCCTGCTGTTCTTTCTGCTACTGCAAGTGTGATATCAGCAGCAGTCGGTTTCGGGGTCGCCCTGATTGTGGCATACCGGGAAAAAAGCCTTCTGACAGTTGCCCTGTTTGCTTGTGCAGCTGTGTTTATAACAGAACGTATCCTGGAATTTGCTGCATAGAATACAGATCATTTCTCATTCAGAAAACCCAGATCGATTTCACCATCAAACACAGTTTCAGCCGGTCCGGTCATATAAACCAGATTTTCCTGTCTGTCCCAGAAGATTTCCAGATCTCCGCCGCGAAGCTTTACTGTTACAGGTTTTTCTCCGTCTACAAGCCCATTAAGGATAGAGGAAACCGCTACAGCACAGGCTCCGGTTCCACAGGCAAGGGTTTCACCTGCGCCCCGTTCCCATACACGCATCCTGACGGTGTGGGAGTCTATGATCTCCACAAATTCTGTATTTACCCTGTCAGGGAAAGCCGGGTGGTTTTCAAAGGAAGGACCGATTTCTTCGATGTCAAGATGCTCCACATCGGTCATATAAACAACAACATGGGGATTTCCCATAGATACGGCAGTAATGTAATAGATTTCTTTGTTAACTTCAAGGGGCTGGCGGATCACTGTTTCTTTTTCGGAAACAACAGGAATCTGGTCTGCAGTGAGAATAGGGGATCCCATATTTACTTTTACCAGGGAAACTTTCCCGTCTTTTACTGTAAGATCCACATATTTCAGTCCACTTTTTGTGGCAATGGTAAGGTGCTCCTTTTTGGCAATGCCATGTTCGTATGCATATTTGGCAACGCATCGTATGCCATTTCCACACATGGCACCCTGTGAGCCGTCCATATTATACATATCCATTTCACAGTCTGCAATTTCTGAGGGCTTTATCAGAATCAGCCCATCTGAGCCGATGCCGAAGTGCCGGTCACTGACAAATCGTGCAACAGCAGAAGGGTTCTCTACAGATTCTTCAAAACAGTTCACATATACATAATCATTTCCAATACCTTGCATTTTAGTGAATTTCATTTAAATCGCCTCCTGATTTTTTCGTACATTATACATTATAGATAAAAAGAGCCTGTCATTCAAGCTTTCCCTTTTTGAAATATAAAATGTGTTTCTTGATTTATTTATAATTATGCAGGTATTCCCTTGCATTTTATAAAAAGTATGATAAAATATAAAACAAAAATATACAGCTGAAGTGAATAAATATGCTTTTGCGTACGAGGAGGAAAAAATTATGAAAGATAAGAAGAGATTTGCGGCTCTTGCACTCACTGCAGTAATGGCAGTTTCCATGACAAGTAACGTATATGCTGCCAAGGAAATTACATCTAAGGATGACCTTGCAGGTGCAACCATTGGTGTTCAGCTGGGTACTACCGGTGATCTGGATGCATCCGATTATGAGAAAGACGGTTCTACTATTGAACGTTATAATAAGGGAAGCGAAGCAATCCAGGCTTTAAAGGCAGGACAGGTTGACTGTGTGATCATTGACTCCCAGCCTGCACAGAAGTTTGTGGAGAATAATGATGATATCAAGATCCTGGATGATGAGTTTGAGAAAGAAGAATATGCCATCTGCTTAAAGAAAGGCAACGATGATCTTCTTAAGAAAATCAATGAAGCCCTTAAAGAATTAAAAGAAGATGGAACTGTTGACAGCATTATGTCTAATTATATTGGTGATGATGCAGGTAAAACACCATATGAATCTCCGGCTGATGTGGACCGCTCCAATGGAACACTGGTTATGGCAACTAATGCAGAATTTGAGCCATATGAATATCATGAAGGCGACGAAATTGTTGGAATTGACCCTGATCTTGCACAGGCAATCTGTGATAAGCTTGGTTATGAGCTGAAGATCGAGGATATGGAGTTTGATTCTATTCTTCCTGCAGTACAGTCAGGTAAAGCTGATTTCGGTGCAGCAGGTATGACTGTTACAGAAGACCGTAAGTCAAGTGTTGACTTTACAGATACTTATGCAGACGCAAGCCAGGTAATCATTGTAAAGAAATGATTTCTTCCACTGTAAATCAGATTAACAGTAGAATTTGTTTTTAAATATATGAGAGAGCAACAGAGCTGTTGACATTATGCCAACAGCTCTGTTTTCAAGACAGGGGTTTCTAATGAATACTATGATATTGGCAAGTATAAAGGACGATTTTTATCTGAATTTTATTAAAGATGACCGTTATATGTGGCTTGTGGATGGACTGAAAACTACCTTGATCATTACTTTTTTTGCAGTGATCATTGGTCTGATCATTGGTTTTCTGGTTGCCATCATCCGCTCTGCGCATGATAAATCCGGTTCATTTAAGATACTGAACACAATCTGTAAAGTGTATCTGACCGTAATTCGTGGCACACCTACCATGATTCAGCTGCTGATCATGAATTTTGTTATTTTTGGTTCTGTAAGCATTAATAAGATTATTGTTGGAAGTCTTGCGTTTGGTATTAATTCCGGTGCCTATGTGGCAGAGATCGTCCGTTCCGGAATTATGTCCATTGATCAGGGACAGACTGAGGCAGGACGCAGCCTTGGACTGAATTTCAGTCAGACCATGAGGCTGATCATTATCCCCCAGGCTTTTAAGAATGTACTTCCTGCTCTTGTAAATGAGTTTATTGTGCTGCTGAAGGAAACCTCCATTATCGGTTATATCGGGATGATGGACCTGACCAAGGGAGCTATGCTCATCCAGAGCCGTACTTATAATGCATTCTGGCCTTTAATGGCGGCTGCAGCCATTTATCTTGCTATGGTCATGCTTTTAACATACGCAATGAACAGACTGGAAAGGAGACTGAGAACCAATGAGCGAAAAGAACAATAAGAATGTGCTGATTCAGGTACAGGGCCTTAAGAAAGCTTTTGGATCGAATCTTGTTCTGGATGGTATCACTACAGATATCTGTCAGGGAGAAGTTGTTGCCATTATTGGTCCTTCCGGTTCCGGTAAATCTACTTTCCTTCGTTCACTGAATCTTCTGGAAAAACCTACCGGGGGAAGAATTCTGTTTGAGGGAACAGATATTACAGATCCCAAGGTTGACATCAATCAGCACCGCCGTAAGATTGGAATGGTATTTCAGCAGTTTAATCTTTTTCCACATAAGACGGTAAAGGAGAATATTATGCTGGCACCGGTGGCACTGAAGGTGATGACAAAAGAACAGGCAGAGGCGAGGGCAGATGAGCTTCTGAAACGTATTGGCCTTCCGGACAAGGCAAATACTTATCCGGATATGCTCTCCGGTGGACAGAAGCAGCGTATCGCCATTGCACGTTCTCTTGCTATGAGCCCGGATGTTATGCTGTTTGATGAGCCTACTTCTGCGCTGGATCCTGAGATGGTAGGAGAAGTTCTGGAACTGATGAAAGAGCTTGCCCAGTCAGGAATGACTATGGTGGTGGTTACTCATGAGATGGGATTTGCAAGAGAAGTTGCCAGCAGAGTACTCTTTATTGATGACGGTAAGATTCAGGAAGAAAACTGCCCGGCAGAGTTTTTCTCCAATCCGAAGAACCAGAGGCTCAGGGATTTTCTTTCCAAGGTTTTATAAGAATAAGTTATACAAAAAGCACCCCAGACAGGGTGCTTTTTTTCTGCTTATAATTGCTTCAGTTCTTTGTAGCAGTATTTGATAATTTCCTTACGTGTGATGATTCCGATAAAGTAGCCGTGGTCATCCACTACAGGCACATAGTTCTGATTGATGGCCCGATCCAGAAGATCTTCCATATTGGAGTCTGCATGTACGGCTTTGTAATCGGCTCTCCGTGGAATCGACATAATGGAAATATTCTCTGCTGCCTTCAGATCAGGAACATTCAGGCTCTTCATTCCCCACAGCAGATCTCCTTCAGAAATGCTCCCTTTATATTTGCCATCCATAGTAAGAAGGGGGATACATGAAAACTTCCTGTGCTCCATTTTCTCCAGTGTCTGGCGTAAGGTTTCATTCTCAAATATGTAGGCTACATCACTTTTTGGTGTTAAGAAAAATAAAATATTCACTTTTATTACCCCATATATTTTTTGCATTCATCAGTTTACAGAAGCTGTACACCTTTGGATTCTGCCTCTCTTTGGACCTCCTCCGGCCAGAGTGATACATGAACCTCGCCGATATGGGCTTTACGAAGGAAAAACATACAGATACGTGACTGACCGATACCACCGCCAATAGTGTATGGAAGTTCTCCATTCAGGATTGCTTTCTGGAAAGGAAGCTTTCTTCTGTCATCGCATCCGGAAAGGGTCAGCTGCTTATCCAGAGAGGCTTCATCTACCCGGATGCCCATGGAAGAAAGCTCCAGCGCAATGTCAAGAACCGGGTAATAAACCAGAATATCACCGTTTAATTCCCAGTCATCGTAATCCGGGGCACGTCCGTCGTGACGTTCGCCATTTGACAGTGTCTTGCCCACCTGCATAAGGAAGACGGCTCCCTTTTCTTTTACGATCTCGTATTCCCGTTCTTTGGGAGTAAGTTCAGGATACATATCCACCAGCTCCTGAGTGCTTACAAAGGCGATTTCTTTCGGCAGGATTTCTTCGATATAATCATACTGTACAGCCATATATTTTTCTGTTTTGCGAAGGACGCTGTAGATTGCCCGGACAGTGGAAACAAGAGTATCCATATTGCGTTCTTCTTTATTGATGATCTTTTCCCAGTCCCACTGATCCACATAGACAGAGTGAATATTGTCTATGTCTTCATCTCTGCGGATGGCGATCATATCTGTATAAAGACCTTCTCCAGGGACAAAACCGTATTTCTTCAGCGCATAGCGTTTCCATTTGGCAAGGGAATGCACGATCTCTGCCTGTTCTTTCTGCCCCTTTATATCAAAGCTTACAGGGCGTTCCACACCGTTCAGGTTGTCGTTGAGGCCTGACGATGGATTTACAAAGACAGGAGCGGAAACACGCAGCAGGTTCAGCTTCCGGGCAAGGGTCTGCTGGAAAAAATCTTTGACTGTTTTAATGGCGATCTGAGTATCATGAAGATTCAGATCCGAATGATATCCTTCAGGAATTCTAATCTGTGCCATTCTAGCGTTCCTCCTTTGGCTATATTTATGTACTTCAAAAAATATTTATCCTGTTCATACTCTGATATTATAACAGGAAACAGGATGTTTGGCAATTTGCACGTTGTAAAATAACTGTGAAATATATTTTGGGTCTTCCCTTTTTGGAAAGGATATGCTATACTGTTTAAACGTACCACATATAGGGGATGCTGTGGCACATTTGGGGTAATACTACCAGATATAGTATATAGGAGTAAAAAGGTATGATTTATGTAATTAAGAAGGACGGAACAAAAGAAGAGTTCAATTCTCAGAAAATCATTGCTGCAGTGAACAAATCAGCGGCCAGGATTCTGTACACATTTTCTGAGGAAGAGAAGGAATTTATCTGCCGTTTTGCAGAGGAACACGCAGCTTCCCTTGGAAAAGAAGAGATTCAGATCCAGGAGATGCATAATATTGTGGAAGGTGCCCTGGAGAGAGTGAATCCTGCTGTGGCCAAGAGCTACCGGGATTACAGGAACTATAAGCTTGATTTCATTCATATGATGGATGATGTATATACCAAGAGTCAGGCGATCCGCTATATCGGTGACAAGAGCAACGCTAATACGGACAGCGCTCTTGTGGCTACCAAGAGAAGCCTGATCTTTAATGAACTGAATAAAGAGCTTTACCGCAAATTTTTTATGAACCGCAATGAACTCCAGGCATGTAAGGATGGCTATATTTATATTCATGACCAGTCTGCACGTCTTGATACTATGAACTGCTGCCTTTTTGATGTGGCATCTGTACTTAAGGGCGGATTTGAGATGGGAAATGTATGGTATAACGAGCCCAAGACACTGGATACTGCCTTTGACGTTATGGGAGATATTGTTCTCAGTACAGCGGCACAGCAGTATGGCGGGTTTACCGTACCCGAGGTTGACAAGATCCTGGCTCCTTACGCGCAGAAAAGTTATGATAAATACGTTCAGGAATTCCTGAAATATTCTGATGAGAGCTGGACAGGAAGAGAGGAACGTGCCATTGAGTATGCACTGGACAAGGTAAGGAGAGATTACGATCAGGGATGGCAGGGAATTGAATATAAACTGAATACGGTGGGTTCATCAAGAGGAGATTACCCGTTCGTAACTGTAACTCTGGGACTTGGAACCGGACAGTTTGAGAAAATGTGTACCCTTTCTCTCCTTGAAGTACACAAGGGAGGCCAGGGTAAAGCCGGCCACAAGAAACCGGTATTATTCCCGAAGATCGTATTCCTGTATGATGAGAAGATCCATGGAAAAGGCAAATGCTGCGAGGATCTTTTTGAAGCAGGAGTAGACTGTTCAGCCAAGACCATGTATCCGGACTGGCTTTCTATGTCTGGGAAAGGATATATTTCCAGTATGTACCAGCAGTATGGCAAGGTGGTCAGTCCTATGGGATGCCGGGCCTTCCTGAGCCCATGGTATGAAAGAGGGGGTATGCACCCGGCAGATGATAAGGATGTTCCGGTGTTTGTGGGAAGATTTAATATCGGTGCGGTGAGTCTTCACCTTCCTATGATACTGGCCAAGGCAAGAGCAGAGAACAGAGATTTTTACGAAGTACTTGATTTTTATCTAGAGATGATACGTGACCTTCACAAACGTACTTACGAGTATCTGGGACAGATGAGAGCTTCTACCAATCCTCTTGCTTACTGTGAAGGTGGGTTTTATGGCGGACATCTGAAGCCGGAAGAGAAGATCGGTAAGATTCTCAAACCTATGACAGCTTCCTTTGGAATTACAGCTCTTAATGAACTTCAGGAGTTATATAACGGTAAATCTATTGCAGAGGACGGACAGTTCGCTCTGGAAGTGCTGCAGTATATAAATAATAAAGTCAATCAGTTTAAAGAAGAAGACGGATACCTGTATGCAATTTATGGAACTCCTGCCGAGAGTCTCTGCGGCCTTCAGGTAGAACAGTTCCGTAAGAAATACGGTATTATTAAAGGCGTTTCTGACAGACCCTATGTGAGCAACAGTTTTCACTGCCATGTAACCGAGGATGTGACGCCTATAGAGAAGCAGGACCTTGAAGGACGCTTCTGGGAGCTTTGTAATGGTGGAAAGATCCAGTATGTTCGTTATCCCATTGATTATAACAAAGAGGCAATCCGCACACTGATCAGAAGAGCAATGGATCTGGGGTATTATGAAGGGGTAAATCTTTCTCTTGCTTACTGCGACGATTGTGGACATGAAGAACTGGAAATGGATGTATGTCCTGTCTGCGGCTCCAGAAATCTGACCAAAATTGACCGTATGAACGGGTATCTTTCCTATAGCCGCGTGCATGGAGATACACGTTTGAATTCAGCTAAAATGGCAGAGATTGCAGAAAGAAAATCTATGTAAGAAAGATAAAAAATTCCGGCTGGAATGATTTCCTGGCCGGATTTTTTTATCTTTATTTGATGATTGTTCCTGTTTTTTCAAAGTAGCCGTCCCTGGCATGAGGAATATCAGTGATGATCGTTCGACGTCCTTTTCCTTTTTCAACAAAGGAAATTCCAGCTTCAAACTTGGGGAGCATAGACCCCGGAGCGAATTGATTTTCATTCATATATTTACGGGCTTGCTCCACGGAAATAACATCAAGAAATTCTTCATTATCTGCTCCAAGGTTGAGACTGACTTTCTCCACACTGGTAAGGATCAGCAAGGTATCTGCTTCCAGATTTTCTGCCATAAGTCCACTGGTCAGGTCTTTTTCAATAATGGCACTTGCACCGTGAAGATCGATTCCCTGTTCCATAACAGGAATTCCACCACCGCCTCCTGCGATCACAACCTGGCCTGCATTGACAAGAGTGCGGATAGTTTCAATCTCAAGTATACGCTGTGGTTTCGGAGAGGCCACGATTCTTTTATATGTTCCGTCAGGCAGCATGGTGACAAAATTTCCCTTCTGCTCTTCCGCTTCTGCTTCTTCTCTTGTAAGCACACGTCCGATGATCTTCTCCGGCTCTGCAAAAGCATCGTCATATGGATCGATCACAACCTGTGTAAGAATAGTAGCTACAGGTTTATAAATGCCCCGTGAGATAAGTTCTGCACGTATGGCTGTCTGAAGATCATAACCGATATAGCCCTGGCTCATTGCAGAGCATACGGACATCGGTGCAAATGTATAGTCAGGATGTTCCTTTCCGAACTCATTCATTGCAGTGTGTATCATCCCTACCTGAGGACCGTTACTGTGGGAGACCACTACCCGGTTCCCTTCCTGTACAAGATCTGCGATAGCTTTCGCTGCTTTTTTGGTGGCAATTTTCTGTTCCGGCAAAGTGGTACCAAGTGCTCTGTGACCCAAAGCAACTACTGTTATTTTTTCACTCATGAAAATACCTCGATTCTGATTTACTTGATATAAAGACATGAAATGATGTTGGTGTCATCTGTAACTGATATTTTTCATTATAAAAGAGTGGGAAGGGAAATGCAACAGATACTTCCTTTAAAATACAGATTTGACTATGAGAAAAAGCAACGGCTCCTGCTTTAAAAAGCGAAGCCAGTTGCTCCTTTGAGGGGGGAGATAGAGAGTGGTTTTTCATCTATCCGAGTTTTATTATATCCATAAATTGTGTGCAAAATGTGTCCCTTTTATTAAAGAAATAGAAAGAATCTAAATTAATTTTAAAATAAATGAAGGATTACATAGCTTCTTGTTTTCGTCATAAAACTATGATACAGTATAAATGTCTTATTTCTGCGGTCTGCAGAAATACAAAATCTCCTGCGCTGTTTCGGCGCTTATTTCTCATTGTAAAGAAAAGAGGGAAGGGGCGATGCCTATGTCCGCCTGAAATAATCATACTCCTGATAAAGAACAGGCAGGACAGCCTGTTTTGTGCAGCAAAACCATTAGCTTTTTTGTAATAGGAGAAAGATATAATGAAAAAAATAATAGGGAAGAGATTAAAAAAGTGGAGTATTAAAGTGCTTTTTCTTGGGGGAATTACAGGCTCATTTTTAATTTGCCCCAAATGTGTTATGGCAGATGATTTTTCCCAGCCAGCTCTCACGCTGGAAGGAAATACATCCTGGACAGATGAGGAAAATTATAAAGCAGAGATTACAATGAAGATCAGTGGGCTCAGCTCTTTGAAAGAGGTTCAGGAAACCAGCGAAATCAATCCGGATCAGGAAACTCAGGAGGAATTCACAGAAAATACAGAGGAACCGGCAGTACCTGACATTCCTTTAAAAGAGTATTTTCTTGTGAATTATATTTCTGAATATTTTAAACCTGAGGAAAATGCCCTTCCTCAGGGATGTACATTAGAAAGTGTGCCCATAACAGGACAGAATGGAGAAGAAACGGTTATTACAAAAATCTGGTATCCTGTCCTTCTGGATGAAATACAGGATGACACCATCAACCTTGTTTATCCTGTAATTCTCAGGGAAGAATACAGCAATCCGGACCAGGAAATGACCTATCCGGTCAGTCAGGATGAACCTCTTCAGAAGGATCAGCCTGGTATGGGGATTTATGTAATGGAGAAAGCAGGAGACACATGGGCTAAGTTGGCTGAATGCTCTTCTCCTGTTCTGGCAGTCTCTGCTGATACTGAAAAAAATAATGAATTTTCTGATCTGTCTGAACCTTATATTGAAGATGTAATGTCTCAGAACGAAACTTATTCTCAGGATGAAATGCCTGAGAAGGAAACTAATATTCAGGATGAGATGCCTGAAAATGAACCTTATGTTAAGGGTGAGATACCTGAAAATGGAACTTCTGTACAGACCTGGTCCTCAGAAGAAAATATTCAGAGAGAGGAACCGGATATGGATTCGTCCCAGACTTCCACACAGGGAAACATAACCTGGTATGTTCCCACTGTGACACCTGTACCATGGAACGGCTATTCTCAGGAACAGGAAGCAAAAAACGTGGGAAATTCTTCATACAAAACTTCCTCAAAACCCAGGACGGGAGATGAAGCTGAGACAGGCCTGTTTATCATCCTGGGTATTGCTTCCCTGATTTCTGCAGGAAGTGCCATCCTATACCGGAAAGGAAAAAACCAACATTGAAATGGAGGGGCAGGTGTGATATTCTTATAAGGAGTATATAATATGATGCCGGGGTCAAAAGATGCCATACGGATTGTTCCGTGCTTCGCACTTCCACAATCCTGCCCCCGAATTCGGATATCGTGGGACGTGCGTCCCACTTTTATCCTCATTTGGGGCGGGTCAACAAGTCATAAAACCACTTATGTGCAAGCACAAAGTGGTTTATGACCTTTTGACCCTGGCATAATAATATGGAGGTAGTATATGAAATTATCATCCTTATTAGACCGTCTGGAATATACCTGCCTTCAGGGCGATATGGACCAGGAAATAAAAGATGTTGTCTATGATTCCCGTAAAGTACAGGAAGGTTCTCTGTTTATCTGCATCCGGGGTGCGGCGGCAGATGGGCATAAATTTGTTCCGGATGTGATCCGAAGCGGAGCTGCAGCTATTGTAGCAGAAGAAGCTGTACAAGCTCCGGCGGATGTTACAGTTATTCTGGTAAAAGATACCCGGTATGCTATGGCATTTATTTCTGCTGCATATTTCGGGCATCCGGCGGAGAAACTGAAGACTATCGGAATTACCGGTACCAAAGGGAAAACGACTACAACCTATATGGTGAAATCCATTCTGGAGAATGCAGGATACAAGGTAGGGCTTATTGGAACCATCGAAACTGTCATAGGAGATAAAGTAATCCCTTCATGTAACACCACGCCGGAATCTTATGTGATTCAGAAATCTTTTCATGAAATGGTGGAGGCAGGCTGCGATTGTGTAGTAATGGAGGTCTCCTCCCAGGGACTTATGCTTCACAGAACTCAGGGTTTTGTATTTGATTTTGGAATTTTTACAAATATTGAACCGGATCACATAGGTCCAAATGAGCATAAAGACTTTGACGATTATTTAAGATGCAAGTCACTTCTGCTTAAACAATGCAGAACTGGAATTGTAAACAGGGATGATCCTCATTTTGACAGGATTATTCAGGGACATACCTGTAAACTTGAAACTTATGGATTTTCCCCGGAGGCGGATCTGAGAGCAGAAGATGCCAGACTGGTGGGAGGTAAAGGCTGCCTGGGAATTTCCTATCATTTGCGGGGGCTGCTTGATTTCCCGGTGGAAATTGATATTCCAGGTAAGTTCAGTATATATAATTCACTGACTGCCATTGCGATCTGCCGTCATTTTAATGTATCTGAGGAAAATATCATCAAGGCACTTAAAGTAGCCAAAGTAAAAGGCCGTATTGAGATGGTGAAAGTATCAGACGATTTTACACTGATGATCGATTATGCGCATAATGCAATGGCACTGGAGAGTCTTCTGACTACATTGAAAGAATACAATCCGCACAGACTGGTCTGCCTGTTTGGATGTGGAGGAAACAGATCCAAACTTCGCCGTTATGAGATGGGTGAAGTTGCAGGAAAGCTTGCAGATCTTACGATCATCACATCTGATAATCCACGTGACGAAGAGCCGCAGGCAATTATTGATGATATTAAGATCGGTATGGCAAAAACAGATGGCAAGTACGTGGAAATTGCTGACAGAAAAGAGGCAATCGCCTATGCAATCCATCATGGAGAACCTGGTGATATTATTGTACTGGCAGGTAAGGGGCATGAGGATTATCAGGAGATCAAAGGAAAGAAATATCCGATGGATGAACGTGTTCTGATCGCAGATATTCTTGCAGGAAAATAACAGCAGGTTTATTTAGAATCCAGGACAGAGAACATCCGGATACAACAGGAATGAGTTCATGATATATGCAGATATTATAATTGATATTTCCAGCGACAAACTGGACCGGAGTTTTCAATACAAGGTACCGGAGAGACTGGAACAGGAGATAAAGGTGGGGATGGTGGTATCCATCCCCTTTGGAAATGCCAGTCAGCTGCGTAAGGGATATGTAACAGGTTTTTCAAAGGAACCGAAGATTGCATCCGGAAAACTGAAAGAAATCTGTGAGATCTGTAGCGGAGAAGAGACTACGGAATCCCGATTGATCGCGCTGGCAGCCTGGATGAAAGAGAATTACGGGTCTACCATGATTCAGGCGCTCAAGACCGTACTTCCGATCCAGGAGAAGATCAAGGCAAAAGAGAGAAGATATATATGTCTGAACATTTCTGAAGACGAAGGGTATCAGATACTGGCAGATCTTGAGAAAACAAGATTCAGAGCCAGAACAAGACTTCTGAAGGAACTTCTGGAGAAGAAGAGACTGGATTCTGCACAGGCATCAAAGAAACTTGGGGCAACTTCAGCGGTTATAAAGAAGATGCAGGAACAGGGAATCATCCGGATAGAATATGATGAGATACTGAGAAATTCGATGGATACCAGTGATATTCCGGCAGAAAACCAGATGCTTCTTACTCAGGAGCAGGAGATAGCAGTACAGCAGATCAGGGAAGAATGGGAGAAACAATCTCCGCGACCTGTACTGATCGAAGGTGTAACAGGAAGTGGAAAAACTCAGGTCTATATGAAGTTGATCGAGTGGACGATTTCCAGAGGAGAACAGGCCATTGTACTGATTCCTGAAATTGCACTTACTTATCAGACTGTGCGCAGATTTTATGCAAGGTTCGGAGATAAAGTGTCTGTGATCAATTCCAGACAGTCTCAGGGAGAACGCTATGATCAGTTCAAGCGTGCAAAGAGAGGGAAAGTTCAGGTGATGATCGGTCCGCGATCTGCGCTGTTTACGCCGTTTGGCAATCTGGGGCTTATAGTTATCGACGAGGAACATGAACCAAGTTATAAGAGCGAGAGCAGCCCGCGTTATCATGCCAGGGAAACTGCGATTAAGAGAGCTGAGTTAGAGCATGCACGAGTAGTTCTCGGATCTGCTACTCCTTCTGTGGAAGCTTATAGTCAGGCGAAGAAAGGTGCTTATGGTCTGGTGCGTTTAAATGCCAGATATGGAAGCAGACCTATGCCGCAGGTTTCTATTGTGGATTTGCGGGAAGAATTGAAGGCAGGCAATCGTTCGGTGCTCAGCAGAGAATTACGGGAGAAAATGAAAGCGCGGTTTGAGAAGAAAGAGCAGGTCATGCTTTTTCTTAACCGAAGAGGATATGCAGGTTTTGTCTCTTGTCGTTCCTGCGGACAGGTGATGAAATGTCCGCATTGTGATGTGGCTCTCTCAGAACATAATAATGACAGACTTCTGTGCCACTATTGTGGATATGAAACGCGAAAACCTCAGGCATGTCCGGTCTGTGGATCTCCATATATTGGCGGATTTAAGGCAGGAACACAGCAGATTGAGAAAGTAGTGAGAGAAACTTTTCCGGGAGTCCGTACACTTAGGATGGATTTTGATACTACAAGGACGAAGGGAAGTTATGAGAAAATTCTGGCATCTTTTGCAAAACATGAAGCAGATGTGCTGATCGGAACGCAGATGATCGTCAAGGGGCATGATTTTCCGGATGTAACACTGGTTGGTGTAGTTGCAGCAGATCTGTCACTGAATGCAGAGGATTACAGATGTGCTGAGAGGACTTTTCAGCTTCTGTGTCAGGCAGCAGGACGTGGTGGACGTGGCGAGAAGCCGGGAGAAGCTGTGATACAGACCTATCAGCCAGATCATTACAGTATCCAGGCGGCAGCTGTGCAGGATTATCAGGCTTTTTATGAGGAAGAGATGAGTTATCGTATGCTCCTGGATTATCCGCCGGCAGCGCATATGCTGGCAGTCCTCGGATCAGGCCCGGAGGATGAGCTTCTGGTTCAGGCGATGCATTATCTGAAGCTGTATGTGCAGCGGATCTATAAGAAGAGTGACCTTCATGTGATCGGACCTGCTTATGCAGCAGTGGGAAAAGTAAAGGATATTTACAGACAGGTCATTTATCTGAAACACGAAGATTACCAGGTACTGGTCTGGATCAAAGACCAGCTTGAGAAATACATAGAAATAAATTCCGGTTTTCGGAAACTATATATACAATTTG
>JAQYGS010000222.1 GCA_028722515.1 Clostridia bacterium
GTATGACAATCTTCTGATTACCCAGACTTTCTCCAAGTCCCGATCTCTGGCAGGAATGCGAATTGGTTTTGCAATGGGGAATGCGAAACTGATCAGATTCCTTAATGATGTGAAATATTCCTTTAACTCTTATACTATGGATCGTACCACTCTTGCAGCAGGTGTTGCATCTGTGAAAGATACAGAATATTTCCATAAAACCTGCAATAAAATTATGGAAACCAGGGAATGGACCAAGACAGAATTAAGGAAACTGGGATTTTCTTTTCAGGATTCAAAAGCCAATTTCATTTTTGCTGCTCATGAAACCTGTCCTGCAAAAGAGATATTCCAGGCATTAAGGGAGAAACATATTTATGTGAGATATTTCCCAAAAGACAGAATTGATAATTTTCTTCGTATCACAATTGGAACGAAAGAGGAAATGGAACAGCTGATTGATTTTCTGAAAGATTTTCTTAAATAGGAGGATATATGGAAGCACTTGTACAATGGTTTTCTCAGAATCTGGCACAGTTTATCTCACCGGAGGGAGCAGTGTTTGTAATTTCCATGATACCGATCTTGGAGCTGAGAGGCGGTCTTCTTGCAGCTTCCCTTTTGAAAATCCCGGAAGCTACAGCGATTCCTATCTGTGTCATAGGAAACATTATTCCCATTCCGTTTATTCTTCTGTTTATCAAACAGATATTTAAACTTCTGAAAAAGACCCGGCTTTTCAGAGGGTTTATCATTAAGCTGGAAAACCGGGCTATGAAAAAAAGTGATAAGGTAAAGAAATACGAGTTCTGGGGCCTTGTTCTGTTTGTAGGCATTCCTCTTCCCGGAACAGGAGCATGGACCGGAGCTCTTATTGCTTCACTTCTTGACATTGATATCAAAAAATCGTCACTGGCCATACTGGTGGGAATCTGCATTGCTACATTTATTATGTACTTCGTTTCCTATGTGTTTGTAGGAAATCTGGTACACTGAATTTATAATAATTTCCGCTTTAACATTTCTGCATTGGAAGAATATTTCAATGCAGTTTCTTTTGTGATTTTTTTCTTTTTATAAAGCTCCAGAAGGCTCTGATCCATGGAAATCATATGCTCCTGGGAAGAGGAAGCTATCACACCGTCTATCTGATGTACCTTGTTGTCACGGATCATATTACGGATAGCAGGGTTCAGGCGCATAACTTCAAAGACAGGAATGCTGTGTCCATTTACATCCGGTACAAGCTGCTGGGAGATGACAGCCTGAAGAACCATGGAAAGCTGAATGGAGATCTGGCGCTGCTGTTCCGGATCAAATACATCTACGATACGTCCGATGGTGTTGGCTGCTCCTGTTGTATGCAGACTGGACAGAATCAGGTGGCCTGTTTCTGCTGCTGTCATAGCTGTCTGAATAGTCTCATAGTCTCTCATTTCTCCAAGAAGGATCACGTCAGGGCTCTGGCGGAGAGTAGCTCTCAGGGAAACCAGATAGCTCTCTGTATCTGTGCAGATCTCCCGCTGGCTGACAATACACTTATCATGCCTGTGCAGATATTCCAGAGGATCTTCCAGAGTAATGATATGACCTTCACGTGAATGATTGATACGGTCTACAATACAGGCGAGGGTGGTGGATTTTCCACTTCCGGCAGGTCCGGTTACAAGTACCATTCCTTTGGTAAAGTCAGATACAGACATAACGTCTTCCGGAATATTTAAAGCATCAGGATCAGGCAGTTCGAAGGCAATGACACGGATCACTGCTGCAAGAGAACCACGCTGTCTGTATGTATTGACACGGAATCTTGACAGACCGGGAATAGAAAAGGAAAAGTCATCGTCACCTTTCTGAAGAAGTATTTCCAGATTCCGGTTGTTTGCCATAGAGTATATCTGGCGAATAATTCTGTCCGTGTCATCAGGCATCAGACGCTCTTTATAATCTGAAAGCTTCCCATCAATTTTAAAACAGAGAGAATGACCTGCTATGATAAAAATATCTGAGGCGTGATTTTGGGTTGCGTACAATAGATATTCTGGTATATTCTGTTCGTTCATTTGTTTTCTCCTTTATAAACCTTTTGTCTGGTATCCGGCACCCATGTTCCTGTACTGATGGTGTTCCAGTTAAAAATTGCAGGTCTGTAGACAGTGTCTGCCCAGCTGGCATCCATATCAACAAGAAGAGCCTGACTGTCAGATATGGGAACTGTAAATGAAAGGATTTCTTCTTTACTGCTCCACCGAAAATCACTCTGTGTCCGGATAAAGGATTCCATTTGTCCGCAATATTCACTGAGAGAATCGGACGTTTTTATTGCCTTCTGTATATAATCTGCTGCAATGTTGTATAGTTCTGTGGCCTGGCTGCATGCATTATAGTAGGCAGTTGTCTGTTCCAGAGAACGCTCTGCGGTCTTAAGATCCTGTCTGGATGTTCCTAATGTGAGAAGCGACAGGATCACCAGACAGAGGATACAGAAAATCAGAAAGATAGATGGAATTCCCACCGTAATAAGACGGCTGTGTTTTTGCTTCATGAAACCTCCTCCTTTTTGCAGAAAGGAAACTTCAGCGTCTGACTGTATAAACTTTTTCCTGAAATATCATAGAAGTTAATTTCGGCAGTTTTTTCACTTTGTGAAACTTCCGGCAGTATACTCAAAATATAGTATTTATCTTTTTCCTGGCAGGAGTTCCATTTCCTGTCAAAAAAATATACAATCTGATTATCTTTTAATTTTTTTTCCGGGAAAAGAGAAGGAAAAGAATCTGTATTTCCATTCCAGCACTCCAGGGCTTCTCCTGCGCAAATGGTAAGTTCTTGGATATGGTTGTATTCCCGGGCTTTCTGTCTTTCTTTTCCTGCGGCTGCAAATACCTGAATACAGGCAGTGCAGGAAAGAGCAAGAAACAGGATTGAGAAAATCATTTCCATAAGAAAAAGACTTGTTTT
>JAQYGS010000223.1 GCA_028722515.1 Clostridia bacterium
GATATTATAAGAATCGACCATTTTCGGGCCTTTGATACTTTCTGGAAGATTCCGGCTTCCTGTCCTACGGCAGTGGAAGGAGAGTGGATCGAAGCACCTGGTTACGAGGTGATCGATACCCTCCTGAAAGAAATTCCCGGATTAAATCTCGTTGCGGAGGATCTGGGAGAGCTTCGTCCAGAAGTACTGGAATTAAAGGACCATTATCATCTGAAGGGGATGAAGGTTCTGGTATTTTCCATCGATACGAAGGGTAAATATGCCAGGGATACTTTCCATGATGTGCAGAATATGATCTTCTATACAGGCACTCATGATAATGATACCATTATGGAATGGTATGGCAAAATGAGCTGTGCATCCAGAAGAAAGCTTCGTCGTTTTCTCAAAAAAAACAAAGCCTGCCAGGGATCAGTAAAAGACCGTATCCTGGAATATACTGTAAAAAATAAAGCGGAATATGTAATCATACCAATGGCAGATATTCTGGGGATGGGAAAAGAAGGACATATAAATGTACCTGGAACCATTGGATCACCTAACTGGGAATGGCATCTGCCAGATTTTGAAAAAGCAGAGAAAGAGTTATGTAAATTTGGAAATATGTTTATGAAAAATTCATTGTTTTCCAGTACGGAAAGTGTTAGAATGGTCTAGTATCGTTTATTATACGTAATGATTATCTAATATGAGAATAAAACAGGAGTAAACCTATGAATATGTTTTCAAAAGTATTCGGGACCCGCAGCGAGCGAGAGGTAAAACGTGTTATGCCTCTGGTTGAGAAAATCGAGAGTCTGCGCCCCCAGATGCAGAAATTAAGTGACGAAGAGCTGAAAGGCAAGACCAGAGAGTTTAAGAAACGTCTGGGAGAAGGGGAAACGCTGGATGATCTTCTTCCGGAAGCATTTGCTGTTGTGCGTGAAGCAGGTAAACGTGTACTGGGAATGGAGCATTTCCGTGTACAGCTTATTGGTGGTATTATTCTCCACCAGGGCCGTATTGCAGAAATGAGAACAGGTGAAGGTAAAACACTTGTGTCTACCCTTCCGGCATATCTGAATGCACTTGAAGGAAGAGGAGTTCATATCGTTACAGTCAATGACTATCTGGCAAAGCGAGATGCGGAATGGATGGGCAAGATCCATGAATTTCTTGGTCTGACTGTAGGCGTTGTTCTGAATGATATGAAACCTGATGAACGCCGTGCGGCATATGCATGCGATATTACCTATATTACCAACAATGAGCTTGGATTTGATTATCTGAGAGACAACATGGTAATATATAAGGAACAGTTGGTACAGAGAGAACTTCATTACTGCATTATTGATGAGGTCGATTCCGTACTGATCGATGAAGCACGTACACCTCTGATCATTTCCGGACAGAGCGGTAAGTCCACCAAGTTATATGAGGCATGTGACATTCTTGCCCAGCAGCTGGAACGTGGAGAGGCCAGCCATGAGATGACCAAGATGGCAGCTATCATGGGCGAGGAGGTTGTTGAGACCGGAGATTTTGTTGTAAATGAGAAGGACAAGATCGTGAACCTTACTGAACAGGGAGTTCATAAGGTAGAGAAATTTTTCCATATTGACAACCTGGCTGATCCGGAGAACCTTGAGATCCAGCACAATATTATTCTTGCCCTGCGTGCTCATAATCTGATGCATAAAGACCAGGATTATGTAGTAAAGGATGATGAGATCCTGATCGTTGATGAGTTTACCGGACGTATTATGCCTGGACGTCGTTATTCTGATGGACTTCATCAGGCCATTGAAGCCAAAGAGCATGTGAAGATCAAGAGAGAGAGCAAGACTCTTGCCACCATCACTTTCCAGAATTTCTTTAATAAATATGATAAAAAAGGCGGTATGACCGGTACCGCTATCACTGAGGAGAAGGAATTCCGTGATATCTATGCCATGGATGTTGTGGAGATTCCTACTAATAAACCCATACAGCGTATTGACCATGAAGATGCTGTATATATGACAAAGAAAGAGAAATTTAATGCAGTGGTAAAGGCAGTTGTGGAGGCTCATTCCAGACAGCAGCCTGTCCTGGTCGGTACCATTACTATTGAGACTTCTGAACTTTTGAGCAGAATGCTGAAAAAAGAAGGAATTAAACACAACGTGCTCAATGCCAAGTTCCATGAACTGGAGGCTGAGATCGTAGCACAGGCAGGCCAGGCAGGAGCTGTTACCATTGCAACCAATATGGCCGGCCGTGGTACAGATATCAAACTTGATGATGTGGCACGTAAAGCCGGGGGACTTATGATCATCGGTACGGAACGTCATGAATCCAGACGTATTGATAATCAGCTTCGTGGCCGTTCAGGCCGTCAGGGAGATCCGGGTGAATCCCGTTTCTATATTTCTCTTGAAGATGATCTTATGCGTCTGTTTGGTTCCGAACGTCTTATGAAGGTATTCACCTCCCTTGGGGTGCCGGAGAATGAGCAGATCGAACACAAGATGCTTTCCAATGCGATTCAGAAAGCTCAGGAGAAGATTGAATTTAATAACTTTGGTATTCGTAAGAATCTTCTTGATTATGATCAGGTAAATAATGAACAGCGAGAGATCATATATAAGGAGCGCCGCCAGGTACTTGACGGAGAGAATATGCGTGAAGCTATCATGAAGATGATCACAGACACGGTTGACAGTTACGTGGATATGTGCTTTTCAGATGATGTAGATTCTGAAGAATGGGATCTGAATGAATTCAACGGTATATTCCTCCCGATCATTCCTGTGAAACCCCTTACAGTAGAGAGCGTAAAGGGAAAGAGAAGGAATGAGATAAAGCATGAGCTCAAAGAGGAGGCTGTTAAGCTGTATGAGGCCAAGGAATCTGAATTCCCGGAAATAGAGCAGCTGCGTGAACTTGAGCGTGTTGTTCTGCTTAAATGTATCGACAGTAAGTGGATGGATCATATTGATGATATGGAAATTCTCCGCCAGGGTATCGGGCTGGCAGCATATGGTCAGCGTGATCCTGTAGTCGAATATAAAATGAATGCATTTGACATGTTCAATAACATGATCAGCTCCATCCAGGAAGACACACTTCGTATGCTGTATCACGTACATGTGGAGCAGAAGATAGAGCGTGAACAGGTAGCCAAAGTTACAGGCACCAACAAGGACGATAGTGCAGGTCCGAGAAAACCTGTTCAGAGAAAAGAAGTCAAGATATATCCTAATGATCCATGTCCATGTGGAAGCGGTAAGAAATATAAACAATGCTGCGGACGTAAGGCTAAGGCATAAGAGAGAATATTATGAAAGGGCCTTTTATACAGGCCCTTTTCAAAAATCAGCCGATATTTTATTGTAATATGATCGAATATGAATAAAAGAAAGTGGGTGAAGCTATGGTTGAATTAGACCAGTTCAAGAGCATTCTTGCAACATATACAGAACCATTAGTGGAAGTGAGGGATTCACTTTGACCTGGCTAATAAGAAGCAGAGGGTCGAAGAATTAGAGCGTGAGATGGAAGCGCCTGATTTCTGGGATGATGCTGAAGTTTCCCAGAAGAAAATGAAAGAACTTAAAGATATGAAAGATGATATGGAGACCTATCAGCATCTGGTATCTCAGATGGAAGATATGGAAACCATGATCGAAATGGGATATGAAGAAAATGATCCGGATCTGATTCCTGAAATTCAGGAAATGCTGGATCAGTTCAAAATTGATTTTGATAATATTCGGATTAAAACCCTTCTGTCCGGAGAATATGACAGTGAGAATGCCATAATAAAATTAAATGCCGGAGCAGGAGGAACAGAAGCCTGTGACTGGTGCAGTATGCTGTATCGTATGTACAGCCGCTGGGTGGATAAAAAAGGCTTCAGTATGGAAGTTCTGGATTATCTTGACGGAGATGAGGCAGGAATTAAATCTGTCACATTTCAGGTCAATGGTACCAATGCCTATGGATACCTGAAATCTGAGAAAGGAGTTCATCGTCTTGTACGTATTTCTCCTTTTAATGCTGCCGGAAAACGCCAGACTTCTTTTGTGTCCTGTGATGTTATGCCTGATATAAAGAAGGATCTGGATGTGGAGATCAATGACGAAGATATCAGAATCGATACCTATCGAAGCAGTGGCGCCGGCGGACAGCATATCAATAAGACTTCATCAGCTATACGTATTACACATTTTCCTTCGGGAATCGTTGTACAATGTCAGAATGAACGCTCTCAGCATATGAATAAGGATAAGGCAATGCAGATGCTTAAGGCTAAGCTTTATCTGCTGAAACAGCAGGAGGAGGCAGAGAAGCTTTCCGGTATCAGAGGGGAAGTAACAGATATCGCCTGGGGCAACCAGATACGTTCTTATGTAATGCAGCCCTATACAATGGTAAAGGATCATCGTACAGGAGAAGAAACAGGAAATGTGGATGCAGTTATGGATGGAGAGCTGGATCCGTTTATTAATGCTTATCTTAAATGGATAACCCTTAAAAACAGTAAAGTGTCTGGTGCAGAATAACCAGAGAACATGAAACAGGCAGGAACTAGATATGCAGAAATCTGAATTGGAGAAGATGAAATATTTTGTGGTAAGAGAGCGTGCAGTACCTGATGTGCTTTTGAAAGTCGTGGAAGCTAAAAAGCTCCTTGATTCCGGAAAGGCGGCTACAGTCCAGGAGGCAGCAGACCGGACAGGAATAAGCAGAAGCTCTTATTATAAATATAAAGATGACATTTTTCCATTTCATGAAGAAACAAGAGGGAAGACAATCAATTTCATTATTCAGATGGATGATGCGCCAGGATTATTGTCTTCTGTTCTTCAGACTGTTGCCAGGTTTCATGGAAATATTCTTACGATTCATCAGAGCATTCCCATCAATGGAGTTGCGACCCTTACGTTAAGTGTGGAAATCCTTCCGGGTGAGGGGAACGCGGAAGCAATGGTGGAAACAATAGAACAAAAAGAGGGTATTCATTATCTTCAGATACTGGGCAGGGAGTAATGAATCATTTTTTCCTGAATACAAAGGAGATATTATGACATCAAGACGTGATTTAAAGACATATGCAAGACAGGCTTTATCCGGAAAATACGGTACGGCTGTCCTGGCACTTGTTTTGCTGGGAGGCCTGAGTATGATTTCTGATTTTCTGTCTGGCACGCTGTTTCCTTCCGATTCAGCACTGAGCATAATTCTAGGTAATGTGTTTGCATTTATTCTTTCACTGCTTGTGAATGTAGCAATGGCCGGAATGAGTTATATGTACCTGAATATGGCAAGAAATAGAGAATATTCCATAGGAGATCTGTTATATTTTTATAAGAACCGTCCAGACAGAGTGATTACAGCTTCTTTTATACTTTCATTAATTAACCTGGTAATGATTCTGCCTTCTAATATTTATGCTAATCTTACACCTTTTGGGGATTCCCTTGAAGCTCAGACGGACTATCTGATGACAACTTTGCTTTTGACGTTAGCCGGAATGGTATTGTATCAGATTTTAACTATTCCTCTGGAGATGACATATTACCTTCTGGCAGATCATCCGGAAATGAAGGGAATGGAAGCACTGAAAAATAGTGTTCATATGATGAAGGGTAAATTCTGGAAACTTCTTGCCTTGAAGCTGAGTTTCGTGCCTCTTATGCTCTTTTCTGTGTTTACGTTTTATCTTGCATTGCTTTGGGTTATCCCTTATATGAATATGGCAATTGTTATGTTTTACAGGGATCTTAATGGAGAACTGAAACAGCCCCAGAATGCAGATTACTTCCAGAGTATGGGAACTCCTCAGGGGAATTCTTATGTTTCTGTTAATGATATAAACAGAGACATGGTGCCTCAGGAAGTGGTGCCCCAGGAAGTGGTGCCTCAGGATACCACTTTCAATTCTGATTCAGAAGAAAAGGAAGAAAAACCAGTAGAAAAACCAGAAGAAAAGCCGGAGGTATCTTCGGATCAACACATAGCGCATGAAGAGAAAAAAGAAGAAGAGGACGATGTCCCCAAACCATGGGATGATTATTTTAATTCATTGAAAAAGTAAAATAAAGGCTTAACCCGTGGAACAGCCATAAAGCTTGGCTGCGGTGGGTTAAGCCTTTTCTTTGTTTAAATATTCTGTGTAGAAGGTGACTGCTCATACGGTATATTGTTGTATGGCTGATTCTGGAAATTGTCTCCAGGATTCATGTAGTAGTAGAATTCAAATGGAAATGAACCATATATATCTTCATTTTGGTCATTATCAGGTATGGATTCGTTCTCTTCTCCTATGATCTGGGAAAAGGAAAGCCTGGAACTTTGAAAAGTAACAGCTAACAGGGATATTCCAAGAATTATCCCGGCCAGAGAAAGTCCTATACCTATTTTTGAAAAAGTATGAAATTTCCGGGAGTTTCTGGATAACATAGCCATGATTATGCTGAAGGCTCCGAAAATGATTCCGCCCAGTCCTGTGAAAGCAAAGATCAGAGACAGTATTCCAAATACAAGTGCGGCAACAGACATACTGTTTGATGAATTATTGTCATACATTGCAGATTTTACCTCCAAATAAAAGATAGAATCATTATAACACCGAATTATTTTTTTGCAAAATACTTTACATAAGTTACACTAAACATAAAAAAAGGAGATAGAAAAATGGATATTATTCAGGCGATCACCCAGGAATTAAAAGTCCAGAAATGGCAGGTAGAAGCTGCCGTTAAGCTTATTGATGAAGGGAATACCATTCCATTTATTTCGCGGTACAGAAAAGAAGCTACAGGTTCTTTAAATGATGAGCAGCTGCGTAATCTTTATGAAAGACTGACTTATCTGAGAAATCTGGAGGACAAGAAAAACCAGGTTCTAAAGAGTATTGAGGAACAGGGGAAACTCACGGAAGAACTGAAAAAGCAGATTCTGGATGCACAGACACTGGTGGTAGTGGAGGATCTGTATCGTCCCTATCGTCCTAAACGTCGTACCAGGGCAACTATCGCCCGGGAAAAAGGTCTGGAACCGCTGGCCAATATTATCCTGATGCAGATGACAGACAAACCTCTGGAAGAAGAGGCTTTGCCTTTTATTTCCCAGGAAAAGGAAGTGAAGGATATACAGGATGCCTTAAGCGGCGCAAAGGATATTATTGCCGAACATATTTCTGATGAAGCGGATTACAGAATATATATCCGTGATCTTACTATGAAAAAAGGAAGTATTTCTTCTGTTGCAAGAGATCCTGAAGCACAGTCAGTATATGAAATGTATTATGACTTTGAAGAGCCAGTTAAGAAACTTGCCGGTCATCGGATCCTGGCACTGAACAGAGGAGAAAAAGAAAAATATCTTACTGTAAAAGTGAATGCTCCGGAAGAAGATATTCTCAGATATCTTAACAAAAAGATCATTACAAGAGATAATCCTAATACTTCATCTGTGCTGAGAGAAGTCATTGAGGACAGTTATAAACGTCTCATCGGACCGGCAATTGAGCGTGAGATACGCAGCGACCTGACAGATAAGGCAGAGGATGGGGCAATACATGTATTCTGTAAAAATCTGGAGCAGCTTCTTATGCAGCCGCCTGTTGCAGGTAAAGTAGTTCTGGGATGGGATCCTGCTTTCCGTACAGGGTGTAAGCTGGCTGTTGTTGACGCGACAGGTAAGGTTCTGGATACTACGGTTGTTTATCCTACAGCTCCTACAACAGAGAAAAAAATCCGGGCAGCCAAGGATACAGTTGAAAAATTGATCGATAAATATGGAGTTTCTCTTATTTCTGTGGGAAATGGAACTGCAAGCCGGGAATCTGAGCAGATCATAGTGGATATTTTGAAAGAAATTCCGGAGAAAAAAGTACAGTATGTAATTACCAATGAGGCAGGAGCTTCTGTATATTCTGCCAGTAAGCTTGCCACAGAAGAGTTCCCTAATTTTGATGTGGGACAGAGAAGTGCTGCGTCCATTGCAAGACGTGTACAGGATCCTCTGGCAGAACTTGTCAAGATCGATCCCAAATCCATTGGTGTGGGACAGTATCAGCATGATATGAACCAGAAAAAACTCGGGGAAGCTTTAAGTGGTGTGGTGGAAGACTGTGTTAATAAAGTAGGCGTTGATCTGAATACAGCTTCAGCATCTCTGCTGGAATATATTTCAGGTATCAGTAAAGTAATCGCCAGGAATATTGTAACTTACCGGGAAGAGAACGGTAAATTTACAGACAGAAGAGAACTGTTAAAAGTTCCCAAACTGGGACCCAAAGCCTATGAACAGTGTGCAGGTTTTATGAGAATCTCCGGAGGGGACAATCCCCTTGATGCAACCAGTGTTCATCCGGAAAGCTACGAAGCAGCTCAAAAGCTTCTTGACAGACTTGGATATAAACCAAAGGATGTGACAGCAGGTAATCTTCTGGGACTGTCTCTTCAGGTCAGGGATTATAAGAAATTTGCGAAAGAACTGGAAATCGGTGAAATTACTCTGAGAGATATTGTTAAGGAACTTGAGAAACCTGCCCGTGACCCCAGAGAAGATATGCCTAAACCTATTCTGCGGTCAGATGTTCTGGATATTAAAGATCTGAAAGAAGGTATGATCCTTAAGGGAACTGTCCGTAATGTAATTGATTTTGGCGCATTTGTAGATATCGGGGTACATCAGGACGGACTTGTTCATATTTCCCAAATGAGTGACAGATTTATCAAACATCCGCTGGAAGCAATCAGCGTAGGAGATATCGTTGAAGTAAAAGTAATTGGAGTAGATGTTAACAAACAGCGTATTAGCTTATCAATGAAGGGACTGAATAAATAATACAGGCATTAATATATCTTGGAATTATAAACATTATTACTTTTCTTGCTTTTGGAGCAGACAAGCATAAAGCAAAATATCATCAATGGCGGATCCCGGAGTCACGTCTTATGCTGCTGGCAGTTATGGGCGGCTCTCTGGGTGCCCTTGCAGGCATGTTTACTTTTCACCATAAGACCAGAAAGATGAAGTTTCGTCTGGGTGTCCCTGTAATTCTTATCATCCAGTTTTTTATTTTGTTTTATCTTCTGCATTGAATTGTCTTAAAGAAAAAAGGAGAAAAAATTTGGAACAGGAAGTACAAGGTCTGAGCAGTGAAATCCATCATTTTCAGTCTCAGATTTCAGATTATCTGCCCTATATTGTAAGTTTTTGTTTTAAGGTGATTTTTGCCCTTCTGGTATTCTGGGCAGGAGGTAAAGTGATCCGATGGCTCGTCAGGTTCATAAAGAAATCTATGGAAAAGACGTCCGTTGATAAAGGTGTGGTCCAGTTTATCGGATCACTTACAAGAGTCATTCTATACGTTTTTCTTATTTTTAATATAGCTACATACTTCGGGGTAAAAGAGTCTTCTGTGGCTGCTCTGCTTGGAACCGCAGGTGTTACTATTGGTCTTGCTCTTCAGGGAGGCCTTGCAAATATTGCAGGAGGCATAATGCTTCTTATTTTCAAGCCTTTTCAGGTAGGAGATTACATTATGATCCAGCAGCAGACAAACTGCGAAGGATATGTATATAAAATTGAAATCTGCTATACAACACTTCTTTCTATAGACAATAAGCATGTTGTGATTCCTAATGGTACTCTGTCTAACAGCATTATTACAAATGTTACGGCCAGAGATCTGAGAAAACTGGAGATAAGAGTGGGAATTTCCTATGACAGCAGTATTCAGAAAGCCAAGCAGATCCTTGAAGATATCCTCAGAAATGATGAGGATACAAAAGATGACCAGGATATGGTAGTTTTTGTGGATGAACTGGGAGATAGTGCTGTGATCCTGGGATTCAGGGTGTGGGTACCCACGGATAAATACTGGAATGCCAGATGGAGAATTAATGAAAAGATCAAAGAGGAATTTGATGCAAATAACATCAAGATTCCCTATAACCAGATGGAAATTTATGTGAATAATAAAAAACCAGAATAAGGGAAACAAAAAAAGGACTGTAGTATATAAATACGAAAGTCCTTTTTTAAATGGCAAGAAAAAGACGGGTTATAATTTATCAGCTATTCACTGTTTTCTGACATGCAGGAATGATAATCAGTGTTCCTGTCAATGCCATTATTGTGGAAAAGAGGAGCATAGCATTAACTCCTGCCCCGTCGATCAGAACTCCGCCCACAAGAGCTCCAATTACACTTCCGATCGTATATGCCATAGTCATATATGCCTGTCCTTTGATCACATCCTGTTCTTCCATAATGGAATTAACGTAATATACAGAAGAAACAGTATTCAGTGCCCATCCTCCTGTCTGAAGAATCTGTACCAGATAAAAAGAGAAAACAGAAGGGGCAAGCTGGCTTCCCAGAGCTTTTACAGTAAAGAAGATTCCGGAGATCCGAAATAAGATATCACATCGTACTTTTTTTACAAGAGTGTCAAAGAAAAACATGGTAGGAAGCTCTACCAGAGCAGCAAGTGCCATAGCTGTACCCATTTCAGAATTTGAGCCGCCTTTACTCCTTATAATCTGGAAAATAAAGCTGTTCAGAAGAGAATGACTGATGTATATCAGGATAGAACCTGCCAGTACAACAGAGAATCTTTTGTATTTAATAAAAAATGATAACAGTCTTGTGTGCTCTCCTGTATTTTTTTCGTCTTCCTTTTTTGTTACTTTCATAAATGGGAAAAATATCAGGGCAAAAATCAGGAAAACAAAAGTAAGGATCATTATTACAGGTATGGATTTTGTACCAAATCTGGTAACAATAATTCCAAGTATGTATGATTCTATAGCAAAGGAAAGAGAACCAACTCCCCGTGATATTCCATAATTAAGATTTTTTCCCTGATTCAGACTCTCAATTCCCAGAGAATTTATAAAAGGAGTAAGAAGCTGCAGAACAGTAATACATGCTCCGAAAAATAATCCTGTAACAATCATGGAATTCTTATAAATGACAAGAAGCAAAATGGAAAAGCCAAGTAAAATTCCTGACAGTGCAATGAGTATTTTTTTGATGGAAGGACTTTGGGGAATGTCCGCAAAGGAAGCAAGCATAGGCTGAAAAATTGCCGAAAAAATTCCGCCTGCAGCGATTATAAAACCAATCTGTGAATTGGAAAAGCCTGAATCCAGAAGGAAAGGGCTGGCAAATCCTGTAATGGCAGAAAAACTGATCCAGAAAAAAGCCTGAATCAGAGCATACCTGATGGTCAGATCTTGATGAGCATTATGTTTCATTATTAATCTCCTTGGTTGTACTTTTATATTCGTCTGCTTATTGTAGCATTAATTTCTCAAAAATTCTATGAAAAATATGTTGAAAATAAGGAATTGATACTGGTTATAATACAGCAAAAATGTTATCATAATGAATGAGAAAGCTTATTTTGCCTAATTAAGAAATAGATTGAATTAAAATTTAATTAAACAGGGAGGATTCACAATGAAAGGAATGTTGTATGGCGTAGGAGTGGGGCCTGGAGATCCAGAATTGCTTACTTTAAAGGCAGTCAGGCTTATAAGGGAAAATGATGTGATCGCAGTTCCAGGTGAAAACGTACGCCAGACAGTTGCTTATCAGATTGCAGTACAGGCAGTGCCGGAACTTGAGAACAAAAAACTTGTTCCTGTATATATGCCTATGACTCATGATAAAGAAGAAATGGAAAAAAATCACAGAAAGGGCGCTCTTGTTCTGGAGTCTTTTCTTGAAAAAGGAGAAAACGTAATTTTTCTGACTCTGGGGGATCCTACTATTTATTCTACTTTTACCTACCTGCAGAAAATAGTGGAAAAGGATGGATTTCAGACCGGACTTATCAGCGGAATCACATCTTTCTGCGCAGCTGCAGCCCGTATGAACATACCCCTGACTGAATGGAGTGAACAGCTTCATATTTACCCTGCAGCTCATGGATTTGAAGAGAAACCTGAGAGGGAAGGGACTTATGTTTTGATGAAAGCCGGGAAAAAACTGGATCAGATCAGGAAAAGTTTTGAGGACACAAAATATGAAGTACGTATGATAGAAAACTGCGGTATGGAAAATGAACGAATCTATGAAAATTTGAATGAAATTCCGGATAACGCCGGATATTATTCCTTGATAATTGCAAGAAAATCTGAAAATAAGAAATAGAAATTATTAATTTGTGGAAATCATTGACAAAACTTATGACCAAATGGTATACTTTAACTGGTTAAATTTAATTGTTTCAGAATATAACAAGGGTTAATAAACACCAGATAACATAAGCGGGGTAATACTGCAATGGAGAAACAGGATAATTTCATTCAGGAAAATAGTCTGGAACAGCCGGATATGATGATTTACCATACAGAAAATTGTACAGGAAAAATAGAATTGAATGTTTCCAGAGGAATCTGCCTTTCAAGTACAGCACACAATTGTTTTAAGATAAAGACTCAAGGTGAAGAAATTGATTCGTATATTGCCAGAATCAGTCGTAATATTCCACAAGAAGAAGACTGCGAAAAATTTAAGGATCAGTTTTGCTGTGAGAACCTGCGTAGTTGTTATGAAAGCGGAAATAGCAGTTTCGCAATGAGTTTTTTCTGGGGCAGTCAGGAAATACAGGATTTTCATGTATTAAAGGCTTCTGTTGAATTGATACATAGTTCTCACTCCGGTGAGATAGAGGGAATTTTATATTTTAATGATATTACAGGCGATTTTCTTGCTGAGAGAATGCCATGGATGCTTTATCATAAAAATTTTAAGGAAATTGCTATTATTAATACAAAAAGATCAGTAATTGCAATGGACTCTCCTGATAATTTTGATGTTTCCATGTATCTTAATGAAGAGATCGATTATAAAACGTATGTTGAAGATTTGATTGAAAAGACGGTTCCGATTCAGGAACGTGAGATTTTCAGAAGAAGTACGGAAGTTCAGACAATCTGTAAGGAGCTGGAGAAGAAGGAAAGATATTCCTTTACCATTCATCAGATCAATTCTGATGGAGAAAAGCGCCTGAAGAATTTTACATATATGTATCTGGTCAGAGAATTCAATCTGGTACTGGTAGCCACAGAGGATATTACAGAACTTTCCGGTAAAGATGTGCTCACCGGAGGATATAACAGACAGGGATTTATCCGTCATACCAGGAGCATTCTGAATAACTGTCCGGATAAGACAGAATATGCGGTACTTTTCTTTAATATTAAGAATTTTAAAGTGGTCAATGAATTGTTTGGAATCGAAACAGGAGACGATGTTCTTCGGAGTACCTATGTGGAATTGGAGAATTCCGGACTTCAGCCTGTTATAACAGCCAGAATAGAGGCGGATCATTTTACCTGTCTTGTAGAACGTAAAAATCTTGATTTTAATGAATTGACTCGCATGTGTGAACGTAAATTTACAAAAGATGGCAAAACTATTCATCTTTTTGGCAGATGTGGCGTTTTTTATGTGGAAGATAAGCCTATGCGTGTGGACTGCATGATTGACAGAGCGAAGATTGCCAAAAAATATATTACAGATGAATATGTGCAGCCTTATAAAATATATGACAATTCTATGAAAGATGCCTATATTGACAAAGCAGAGCTGGCTGGTGAACTGGAAGATGCCATCAGTCAGGGACAGTTTAAGGTATATTATCAGCCTGTAATTGATGCATCAACTGGGAAGGTTGCATCTGCGGAGGCTCTGGTCAGATGGATTCATCCGGAAAAAGGATTTCTGTCTCCGGCAGTATTTATACCGGCTTTGGAAGAGAGCGGTTATATATCAGAACTGGATCTTTATGTGACAAAAGAAGTATGCAGTTTTTTGATGAACAGGCACAAGCATGGCAAACCCATAGTTCCTATATCCATAAATCTGTCATGGATGGATTTTTATGATGAAAGTATGATGTCATGGATTTTAAATGATCTTCAGAAATGCAGCGCACCGGGTGCTATGGCACGCTTTGAGATTACGGAAACCTCTTATGCGGCCATCAGGGAAGATAGAAATAATATTCTGAGTTCTCTGAAAAATCTGGGATCAAAAGTGCTGTTGGATGATTTCGGAAGCGGATATTCTTCCTTTGGTATGCTTCAGAATTATAATTTTGATATTCTGAAGATTGATATGAGTTTTGTCCGTCAGATCGAGACCAATCCAAAGACGAGAAGTATTCTGGGATTCATTATCGAAATGGCACATGAGATGGGAATGCAGGTTGTTGCAGAAGGAGCTGAGACCAAGGCACAGGTAGATTTCCTTAAGGAAAGTAGCTGTGATTTTATTCAGGGTTATTATTATTCCAAACCTCTTCCGGAAGAAGAATTTGTGAGAATGTTGGAAGAATCATTTGAATGATTGCAACAATTTAAATTATATGCCGTAACAGGGCTGAAATCTGTTACGGCATTCTTTTTCGGATTACTGATAATATTTAAAATAAAAAATATTGATTTTATCTGAAAAAATGATATACTGAAGGTATGCAGATATAGTTCATTGGTAGAACACCAGCTTCCCAAGCTGGGGAGGCGGGTTCGATTCCCGTTATCTGCTTTTTTTATTGCCTCAGAAAGTCATTACAGTATTTCCTTTGTTGATTATTGTAGAATTTTGGCGAACTGTTTATCTTGAATATTCCTTTTGGCTTATTATATAATGTTCACGATAAAAAACGACAACAGAATTCTTAAATTGACAACGGAGGAAAATAAAATGTATTTATCAACATTATTTCTTATAAAAATTGAAAAAGGTGTCATTCATGCTATTTCCAAATGCAACGAAGAATTCCTCAAGCGTTTTGGCGCAGTGAAAGATTATATACCGGTTTTCTTTGATCTGGATTCTTCAGGCAAGGTACTGGGAATTAATAACGAGGGCAATGAACTGATGGCTTTGTGGGATGTTTTTAAAGACTTCAAAAATGATATTGCCCAGATTGATCTTCCGGTGGTCAGGGCAATGGATTTGATACATACAGTAAGAAATGAGTTGGCATGAATAAAGGATCCGTATTATTTAAACAGGCATATCAGGTACAGGAATCTGGTATGCCTGCTTTTATTTTCTATTTTTTATGGAAAACGATGGCACGGTCATAGATAATCTCATAGTAGGAGGCACCTGTACCGGTCTCGTCCAGATAAGCCCGGAAGGCCATAAGAAGGGTACTGCCATTATCTGCACCGTAATATTGTCCCTTTTCATTTCCTGTAGAGTATTCGATGACGGCAGTATAATCATCCAGCTGCGTGCGCGCCAGCTTGTAAACATAGTACTGATCCGGATCTTTACAGTCAGCTTCCAGATACGTTGCGGCACTGCCTGGGAACAGGGAATCATAGATGCTGCAGATTCCGTTCAGCATGGGACGGGAGTACAGGACAGCATTGGAATACTGTGCTTTGCCAGTCGCTGTATGGTTTACACCATAAATAACAACAAAATCCTCATCAGAATCCAGCGTAAAGTTCTCTGTCATCAGGTAAGCTGCATCACGGTTGTCGCCCTGGGCATTGATATCATTAAAATAAGCAGTCAGACCCTCCGGGACTGCAATATCGCTCCTCAGCTCTTGATAGTCATAATCCGCCTCATATTCGCTGATAATGGCACTGCGGATCATTTCCAGGTGCTCCTCTGCATTATCCAACACTGCAGACTCATGTTTTCCTGTACCGCGAGGTATAACAACTTCATTTTCATAAGGAGCGGATTCCAGTTCTGATTTCGGGGTCAGCCGGAATACCGCTGAATTTTCAGAAAGGGAAGATACATACTCTTCATAGGCATCCCGGTCACCTGGCTGTGAAATACGTCCCAGGAAAAGAAAGGTATCTGCACCTTTATCAAGCCCCATCTTGTAGGTTTCTGCAGGGATTGTCATGATATTGATCATACTGTCATCATAGCCGGCTGCATTGAGCTGTGTTGTTACCATGTCCGTTACAGTCTGATTGGAACTGATCACGATCACAGCAGAGGTATCAAATTCACTGTCTCCGGTATGCCTGATATTCATCTTATTTACGGGATCGCCGATACAACCGAATATGGGATGGTAGAGACCGGTTGTTTCATCTCCGACACTGAAGAATCCCTTTTCATTTGTGTAATCCTTTCCTTCTTTCTGCTCTGTGAACATGATGTAATTGGCGAAGGAATAGTATTTACATTCCGGTGGGAGAGAGGTGATCAGCACGATGGCTTCATCCTGGCAGAGCTTGTACTGCCAGCCGCTTGGCGGGAACAGAGGATTTGGCACGGTCTGTTCGGGAGCATCCGGAAGAGAAAAAACGGTATAGGCAGAACCTGCATTGTTTCCGAAACAGCTCATAAGTCTTCCCTCGGAAGCCTCTTTTACCGTATCAAGTTCGTAGAAAGTTCCCTCCTGTACAGTGAAACCGGAATCTTCCAGAAGGGTCAAAAGCGCAGCTGTATCACCAGGAGAAGAATTTTCTGCTGCCGAAACAGAAGCACACTGTCCTGCGAGAATTCCGGCAGTAAGGATACTCATTGTAAGCATACGAAATAAAATATTTGATTTCATAGTGTTGTATACGCCTCCTTTGTTATTTTCTTACAGTATAGCATGAGAAATACCGATATCTTATCCGGAGGAACAGATTGCACGCACAGGAAACGAAATGCAGGATTCAGCATGATGAGACTATCCAGGGTTTATGGTACCCGTCTCCAATGCTAAAAAGAAAGTTAGGTTTTTTGGAGTTTGGGAACGCAGTTTTTTCATATAGATACTTTTGGTATAGAGGTCAGCAGATTTTATCCTGCATTTCATTTCCAGTGTTTGTAATTCATTCCCTGAAAAAAAATGTTTCTTCCTCTTGTGCTAAAATAGCAAAAAAAGGAGGAAAGAACCTATGAAACGTTTGGCATCCATTATGATTTGCAGTGCAATTTTGATCACCTCAGCGCTTCCAACTGTTGCTTTTGCCCAGGAGGAATGCAGCGCTGAGAAGAAACCAGCCACTGCAGTCACGAAAGAAATCAATGAGGAAGTGTACCAGCTTCTGGATTTTTCGGATACGCAGGAAGAGGAATTTGCCACCAAAGGGTTTATCAGTGCACCTAAATCTCTGGAAATAAAAAACGATAAAGGCAATGTGATCTGGAGCCAGGTGGATTATGATTTTGTCCGGGGACAGGATGCACCAGATTCTGCCAACCCAAGCTTATGGAGAAATACACAGCTCAACGCCATATATGGTCTGTTTGAGGTTACAGAAGACATTTACCAGGTTCGGGGCTATGATGTTGCAAATCTGACATTTGTCCGAAGCGAGAATGGATGGATTATTCTGGACTGTATGAGCAATAATGAGTCTGCAAAGGCAGCACTGGAGCTTTTTGAATCCGAGATGGGGGAAGTACACATTGTGGCGGTTGTGATCAGTCATGCCCATGTGGATCATTATGGTGGTATCAGTGGTCTGGTGTCACAGGAAGACCTTGCGGATTCCTCCCTTTCCCTGGAGGAACAGATTGCTTCCAGAAAAACAGCTATTATTGTGCCGGAAGGATTTGTGGATGCGGTTATGGAGGAGAATGTTTTTGTGGGAACTGCTATGAAACGACGTTCCATGTATCAGTACGGTTTAGCACTGGGGAAAGGGGAACAGGAAAGTCTTTCTGTAGGTATCGGGCTTACGGTGGGACAGGGAGAAGTTGGATATGTTAACCCTACATTTGAAGTGACAGAATCTGTTTTTGAGACCACGATTGACGGAGTAAAGGCAATTTTTCAGTTGACTCCGGATACGGAATCTCCAGCCGAAATGAATACCTATTTTCCGGAGAAAAAGGCTCTCTGGATGGCAGAAAACTGTACAGGAACCCTGCATAATCTTTATACACTGCGAGGCGCACAGATCCGGGATGCCAATGGATGGGCGCGCTATATCACAGAAGCCCAGAGCCTGTTTGGCGATAAAGTGGAGGTTGTATTCCAGTCTCATAACTGGCCGCACTGGGGAAATGACGTAATTCAGGAATATCTGACTAATACTGCTGCTGTTTACAAATTCATTCATGATCAGACCCTTTTATATATCAATCAGGGATATACCTCCACAGAGATTGCATCCATGATCAAGCTTCCGGAATCACTGGAAAAAGTATGGTATACCCGCCAGTATTACGGTACTTTGAAGCACAATGTAAAGGCTGTATATCAGAAATATATGGGCTGGTATGATGCGAATCCGGTACATCTGGATGAGTTGGAGCCTTCTGCCTATGCCAAAAAGCTGGTGGAATATCTTGGAGATACAGATAAAGTACTGGAAATGGCAAAAGAGGATTATGAAAAAGGAGAATATCAGTGGGTAGCACAGATTACCAATACACTGGTTTACGCGGATCCGGAAAATGAGCAGGCAAGATTTCTGTGCGCAGATGCCCTGGAACAGCTGGGATATCAGGCGGAGTCCGGAGCGTGGCGGAACGCCTATCTTACGGCAGCTTTTGAACTGCGCAACGGAACAGATTTTTATCAGGAAAAATCCGGGACAGTAGCTGGTTCAACAGCACAGAATATGAATGCACAGACCATGCTGGATTATATGGGAATTATGATGGATACGAAAAAACTGGAGGATAAATCCTTTACCATTAATCTGCAGCTTACAGATGATGAGAACTTTCTTTTAAAGATACATCATGGAGTGCTGCTGTATTATGCGGACGAGCAGGATGAAAATGCTGATCTGACTATCCGTACGAAACGCACAGGGATTCTTGCAATTGCAGCAAGAAATGAAGAGGGTATCAGTAAACTGGTGGAATCTGTAGAAGGAGATGAGGAACTGTACAAAACATTCTGTGACAGTATGACTTCCCTGAAGTTATATTTCAATATTATAGAACCCTGACCGGAGGGATGATATGCGTATCATACTTTATGGAACAACCGCGGGCTGTGAAAAAGTCCGCACCTACCTTGATGATTTTGAACTTCATATTTATACGCATATGGAGCAGTTGATTCCTGCATTGATAGAAACAATTCCGGATGCGGTTTTTATTCTGATGGAAAATGCAGCAGGGATGGAGGGCGTGATCGCAGTCAAAAAAATAGCTCCTGAGCTTCCGGTAGCCTGGTTTTCCAATGACCGGGATTTTGCTCCGCAGGCATACCGGCTGCATACGGAATATTTTGCATCTCTGCCTGTCAACAGAGAAAAGATAACAGACGCTTTGAGTCGGTGCAGACTTTTGTAAATGTCTGGCTTCAAAGGAACGAATTGAAAAAAGGAAAGGAAATGCTTATAATATATTTATACATTTATAAATTGATTGCAACAGAAAAGAGATAAAGAGTATGAATGAGTCAGTAAGAATTGCAGTCTGCGATGACCTTGACAAAGAGCGTCAGACAATTGTGCAGCTACTTTCGGAGTACCTGGACCAGAATAATCTTTATGTTCTCATTGATACATTTTCATCCGGTGAAGATTTGCTTAATTCAGATATCTCGCGGTACAGCCTGGCCTTTATGGACATTTTCCTGGATGGGATGAATGGGATGGAGACGGCAAAAACCCTCATGGAAAAAAACAAAAGACTGCAGATTGTTTTTGTCAGCACCAGCATTGATTTTGCGGCAGAAGCATTTACCATCGAAGCACTTCATTATATTGTAAAACCGATTGAGAAAAAACAACTGTACGATGTGTTGGATAAATTTTTCGAAGTCTTCACATCCATGCGTACTATTGAAGTAAAAGTCGGACGCCTGGAGGAAAGTATTTATATTTCAGATATTTTGTACATAGAGGCAAAAGGAAAGAAAACCCTGCTCCATCTGAAAAACGGAATTCTGGAAGCTTCCCAGTCCCTTACGGAGATGAGAGAAATATTGCCTGCCGGTGAGTTTTGTATGCCGATTCGCTGGGCTCTGGTAGCTATGAAGGAAATCATGTCGATTTCCGGCAATACAGTGAAGCTGACTGATCAGACGGAGATTCCTGTGAGCAGAGGAAAAAAAGAAGAGATACGAAAAACATTTGCGGATTATAAATGGGCAGCCATGCGCCGAAGGATGAGGGGAAGATAAAAATGACGATCATATGGATGAGTTTTCTATGCACTATGGCACATGTCCCCAGTTTGATTCTGCGCTACATCCCCTTTAAAGATAAGATAGAAAAAAACAAAAAGGTACAATTAATGTTTTGGTATGGACTGGGGCTTGTGATCAATTTTTTTCTGTATATCAAAGTGGAAGAAACTGTCGGAATCAGTGTTTCATTTTACAAGATGAACCTTATTCTGTTCTGTGTGATCATGGGGGCAGTAAACATTCTTGTACTCAGAGGATATGTCAAGGAACAGCTCTTTACTTTTGGACTGACTGCACTTATAATTCTTCTGACCTATGCGGTGGCAGCATATCTGGTGGAAATTGTGGGATATAAAACAATCCCGCAGGGCCTGGTTATTGAAAACATATTTGGATTACTATTGTATGTATTCAGTTATCCCTGGATTCGGAAGCTGATGAGAAATACCATAACCCCATTTTTGAATATTGACAGTCAGAATTACTGGAATACCATATGGTTTATTCCGATTGCTATGTTTCTGGGCACTTTTTTTTCCCTTGGAATGGAGGATTATATTGAAACACCTCTTCAGCTGATGAGCCGGATGTTTACAGGACTGGCGACATTGATGCTTTGCCAGAATATCGCAAAGGACTACAGGAGAATACAGGAACGAAATCAGATAACACAGCAGATCGAGCAGCAGAAGAAATATTACGAGGCACTGACAGAGGCTGTAAAAGTGGAGCGTGAAGCAAGGCACAATTTCAAACATCAGCTGGCTGCAGTGCAGGGGTTCCTGGATACCGGGAATATAGAAGAATTGCAGACATATTGTGACAGTATGCAGGTAAAGCTGGCGAAAATCACAGAAATTCCATATACCGGGAATGCGGCGGCTGACGGCGTACTGTATCATTATGCATGTCTGGCAGAGGAAAAAGGCATAGATTTTATGGTTAGTTGCAGGTTTAACCGCCTGAACATTTCCGATACGGATCTGTGCTGTATTCTTGGAAATGCTCTGGACAATGCGCTGACAGCATGTAAAGGGTATGAAGGGGAAAAGTATATCCGTGTTGCCGCAGAGAGAGAGGAAGAAATGCTTCTGATCACAGTGGATAATTCCTTCGATGGAATCCTGATTCAAGAAGGGGGGAAGATCTTTTCCAGAAAAAGAAAACAGGAAGAAGGAATCGGAATGAGATCTATGAGACAGATCTGTGAAAAATACGGAGGAAGCTGCTCGTTTCAGACAGCAGGAAATGAGTTTGAAGCCAGTTTCCTTCTGATGCTGGAACAGATATAACAAAAAAGGTGCATATGGCGGATAAGCTGGCTTAGGACAGCGAAGTTCAAAAGGCAACCGTAATCCATGTACGTAGATCAGGCAGGTAGACCAGGAAAGACTGGCAGGCTTATCCCGTGAGGTCTCACGGACGGTAACATTTACGGTAGTAACAAGGAGCTGTGAGAAGTAAGCACTACCTTTAGTAGTGGTTACCTCTTTCAAGGCATACCGCACAGACCTTCCTGGGTACCACTGAGTCAGCATATGCCCGTAGATTTTCAATATATGATTTCCATATATTTATTGGAAATTTAATCATGAAAGCCGGTCCAGACGGGTTTTCCCGGATAGGTTCTGGCTTTTTCTTCTCCTCTGAGGACTCTCAGTGCGCCAAAAGCCATTGCCTCCTGTTCAAACTCACCAGGATAAACGCTTACCGGGGCAATCCATTCACAGCTTTCTCTGATCTGATCTGCAACATCATTAAACCGGAGCAAGCCTCCTGTCAGCAGGATTCCGTCTACTTTTCCTTTAAGAACAGTACTCATGGAGCCAATCCATTTAATGACCTGATAAATCATAGCATTCCAGACACGGGTGGCTTCGGGGTCACCGTCTTCTACCATCTTATGAATCGTGTCAGAATTGGAAGTGCCGAAATGACTGGAAAGGCCTCCTGTCTGGCTGCAGAGAGAACGCATTTCTTCCGGTGACTTATCACTGAAATTCCGAATCAGATCTGTTACAGCCATTGAACCCATGCGGGTGGGAGTAAACGGGCCTTCTCCACCGCCTCCATCATTGGCATCAATCATTTTACCTTTCTGATGAGCAGTAATGGTAATACCTCCGTCAATATGGCATACAATAAAATTGCAATCTTCGTAGCGTTTCCCCATAGAAGCGGCATGACGTCTGGCTGTTTCTTTCAGATTAAGGGCATGACAGGCTGTTCTTCTGTAGACTCCCTTCACACCTGTAATACGGGCCAGGTCACACAGTTCATCTACCACAGGAGGATCCATCATAAACATAGCGCCTCCGTATATCTTATGAAGTTCATTAGCCATCTGCACGCCCAGCATAGAAGCATGGTAAAGGCCTCCCTTTACTTCTCTTGTATCCTGTACCAGACGGTCATCAATACAGTAGATCCCGCTTGAAACGGAGTAACATCCTCCTCCACGGCCTACAATAGCATCTACCCCGGTCAGATCAATATGATTATCCTTAAGGAAATTTCGCACCACTTCCATTCTGTAATCCAGCTGATCATTGATGGTGGGAAAATTTTTTAAGACTGATGAATCATGAAAGACATCGGTGGTAAAAAGATTCTTTTCATTCTCAAACATAGACAGTTTGGTAGATGTGGAGCCCGGATTGATAACCAGGATACGGTAAATTTTTTTTGAATCGTTCATTTGTATACACTCCCTAGTTGTTATATTAAAATTTTATTCACAGTTAAACATTGTTTTACAGATTGATTTTCCGGTTTTTGTGCGGAATATTTTCTGGCAGACACTTGCGGCTGTTTCTTTACTGAGTTGATCCTCATACAGATTGACCAGAAAATCAGCTTCAACTAAAATCTGATAATCCAAACCCTCAATATTGGTATATGTATGGTGATGCCCCACCAGATAACAGACCCGTTTAATAAGATCTTTGGAAAATCCCAGTCTTGTCAGCATTTTTTCAGCTTCTGGAGGTCCCTCCTGTTCTTGAAGCTTACCATTACAGTTACCATATTTTTCTTCGGCAGTTTTGATTCCGATATCGTGTACATAGGCTGCCGTCTCCAGGGCCTGCATAGTCTTTTCGTCCAGATGCTCTGATTCACCGATCAGTCTGGCAAAAGAATGTACTTTAATGAAATGCTGGATACGCCGGGCATCTCCCTTATAATAATGAATCATTTCCATACACAGTAAGTTCAGGTACTCTGTGAATAACATGATAATGCCTCGCTTTCCTAATGTTTCTAATAAAATAATATAGCATAATTTCTGCTATTTTGCATCTGTAAAATAGATATAAGCAGGAACTCTTTTATTTTAGGGATTCGGCTGTAATTCAGGCAGGATACAAAATTACAGAATAAAGTAATATGAAAAAGTCCGAAAATTATATTGAAATGAATATTTTTATGATGTATAATTGTCTCCAGAAAAAGAAAATTCTTCGGGGCAGGGTGATCGCATATGTCGAAATTCCCTACCGGCGGTATAGTCCGCGACCCGCGTAAAGCGGCTGATTTGGTGAAATTCCAAAACCGACAGTACAGTCTGGATGAGAGAAGAACACGCAAAATGATTCATACGTGCTCAATTACAGCCCCGGATTACATAACCGGGGCTTTTCTTGTGGAATTTTCTTTTGAATTTTTTCAAAAGGAGAGAAGAAGTATGAGTGAACAGGTATTAAGAAATGGAAATTTAGCAGCAAGGAGCCGTACAAGAACAATTACTCAGATTGCTATGCTGGGTGCAGTTGCCGGTATTCTTATGAATCTGGAAATTCCTGTACCTTTTCTGGCGCCTGCTTTCTACCAGCTGGATTTTTCAGAGGTTCCGGTGCTGGTTGGTTCTTTTGCCATGGGACCTGCAGCAGGAGTTTTGATCGAGCTGGTGAAGATTCTGGTGCATTTTGTGACAAAGGGAACTGTAACGGCAGGTGTGGGAGATGTGGCGAATTTCCTTTTTGGATGTACTTTTGCTGTTCCGGCAGGTCTTATTTACCGTTTCCACTCTGTCAAGAGCAGGAAGCATGCAGTGGCCGGAATGGCTGTTGGAACTGTTCTGACTTCAGTAGTGGCATGTTTTATTAATGCGTTTATTTTACTCCCTGCCTATGGGAAGGCTTTTGGTATGCCGGTGGAAGCATTTATTGAGATGGGAAATGCAGTACATAGTTCTGTCAATAATCTTCTGACTTTTGCAGCGATGATTATTTTCCCATTCAATCTTTTTAAATATTCGCTTACTTCGGTAATTGTTTTTCTGATTTATAAGAAAATCCGTGTAATATTAAAGGGTGACTGATATATTTTGTCAGTCAAAAAAGGAGAAGAGATTCATGGGAAAGATTCATGATATTGAAAAACTGACAGACTGCAAGTATGTTAATCTGTATCATTTAAACGCTACAAGTGTGCATAATACACCTGTGTCATATTATGTGGCATCCCGGGCAAAAAGTATTGATAAGCTTAAGATCAGAACCGGGAAAAATACTCCGGATGGTGTGATTATTTACAGCCTTTATGGAGAAAAAAAAGACAGGGTAGTTCTGATACGCCAGTACAGATATTCTATTGGAGATTACATTTATGAATTTCCTGCCGGACTGGTTGAACCTGGAGAAGAATTTCATGAAGGGGCAGTAAGAGAAATGCACGAGGAAACAGGCTTTAATTTTACGCCTCTTAAGGTTGCTCCTGAATATGAGAAGCCATATTTTACCACAGTAGGTATGACAGATGAATCATGCGCTACAGTATACGGATATTCTACAGGAGAGATCAGTGCAGATGCCCAGGAAGACACAGAGGAGATCCAGGTGGTTCTTGCGGATAAAGCGGAGGTAAAGAGAATCCTTAAGGAGGAAAATGTAGCAATTATGTGTGCATATATGTTAATGCATTTTCTTCAGGATGAGGAACCTTTTGCATTTCTGCGAGATGATAAGTAATATACTGTCAGGTTCAGTATAGAATGATAATAAATGAGTTATCTGAGGGCTGAATCGTTATGCCGGATCAGAAAATAGAAAATCTTTTAAATTTAGCACTGGATGCTACTGCGGAGGAGCGGAGTAAATCTGAGAATCTGAATGTGGGATTTGATTCCCGGCTTAAATTGTGGGATGTAATCGTTAAATACAATGGACCGAAAAGCGGCCTTGGAGGGGATAGCATTAAGGTGGTACCTTTACTTGGAGGATATGCAATCGTGACTCTCCCTGAATCTGAGATAGATGCTTATTCGGACAGACCGCAGATAGAATTTATAGAAAAACCCAAGCGATTGTATTTTGAACTTTTTCAGGCAAAAGAAGCAAGTTGTATCCGTTCTGTACAGATTGGCCGCCAGGGTTTAACAGGCCAGGGAATACTGGTAGGTGTAGTAGATTCCGGTGTGGATTATTTCCATCCTGATTTCAGAAATCCGGATGGTACTACGCGTATCTTAAAATTGTGGGATCAGAGTATTTCCGGAAAACCACCGGAAGGATATGTTACAGGAACAGAATATACACAGGAAGAAATAAATGAGGCGCTTGCACTTGGAGAAATCGAAGGCAGGCGCCTTGTTCCGTCTATGGATCTAAGCGGCCACGGAACCTCAGTACTTGGTATTGCCGCCGGAAATGGGAGGGCATCTGATGGAGTAAACCAGGGAGTGGCATATGAGAGTGATCTGCTGGTAGTTAAGCTTGGAATTCCCAGGGAAAATTCTTTTCCCAGGACAACAGAATTAATGCAGGGAATTGATTATCTGGTCCGGCAGGCTATGAAAATGAACCGGCCAATGGTGATCAATATCAGTTTCGGAAATAATTATGGTTCACACAGAGGAGACTCTCTGCTGGAAACTTATATTGACACGGTTGCGGCTATGGGACGGCTGGTAATCTGTACAGGAACAGGAAATAATGGCAGAGATGCGCTCCACGCAGGCGGAGTTCTTGCTCAGGGAGAAACGGTTGAGATTCAGCTGGGAGTGGGAAATTTTGAGCCCTCATTGAATGTGCAGCTATGGAAAGATTATGAGGATGAAATGGAAATCTATGTACAGGATCCGTCCGGAACCAGAATCGGCCCATTGTATGAAAACCTGGGATCTCAAAGACACAGAGCCGGAAATACGGAGCTGCTGATTTATTATGGAAAGCCTGGGCCTTTTCATCTGAAACAGGAGATATATATTGATTTTATTCCTTCCGGAGTTTATGTGGACAGTGGAATCTGGAAAATTATTCTCAGAGGAAGACAGGTGAGACAGGGACAGTATTTTCTCTGGCTCCCGGGAGGAAATGTTCTTAACCGCGGAACAGGCTTTTATTTACCAAGGGCGGTAGGCACTTTGACTATTCCATCTACTGCAGGGAAAGCCATTTCGGTGGGAGCATATGATTCCAGACTCGATTCCTATGCTGATTTTTCCGGAAGAGGAAGTATGTTTCTTCCTATACTAAAACCAGATCTGGCAGCACCGGGTGTGGATATTGTGGCACCGGCTGCAGGCGGCGGATATGCTGCTGTGACGGGCACTTCCTTTGCAGCGCCTTTTGTATCAGGCAGTGCTGCACTTTTGATGCAGTGGGGAATTGTCAATGGTAACGATCCTTTTTTATGGGGAGAAAAGGTTAAAGCTTATCTGCGAAGAGGAGCAAGACCCTTACCTGGATTTGAAAGATATCCCAATGAGGAGATTGGATGGGGAACCTTATGTGTTCGTGACAGCATACCAGTGTGAAAATGGAAAATTCCTTGTTTGTAAAATAGGAACATGTTACAATAAAAACATCTTTAGTTGAGAGGTGACAAAAATGCAAGTAAAATTAAGCTCTCAGAATCGGGAAATCATCAGTTACGGAACTGTGTTTTTGCTTGATGAGAATAGTGATCTTACTTTAAATATTACCGGAGATAATTATTTTGAATTGATTTTAACTATTAGTTTTGTTGAAGATATTTCTCAGAAACAAAGAATCGAGACAAATATTTTTGAAAATCATCTTAAGATAATATGTAGTAATTTTATGGCAATGGGTACAGGACTGACCACTCCATTGGAAATTGCAGTAATTGATGGTAAAAAAATATATTTGATGTTCTGGGCATATCTGGAGGGAAGCGAGGACAAAAAATCGAAAGTACGTAAAGTTGAATATACTTTGTATCGTGAGTGATTGGAATGGTGATAGTATGAATAATGGTTTGTTGCAGCCGAAAACAATAATTGAGCTTAATGACAATAACGCAAGAAAAAGATATAATCCTGATATTACGTATTACGATATCATGCATGGTGAACGAAAAGTAGCAGAGATTAATATGCGTGGAGAGGCTGCTATTTTGGATGAAAAGTTTATTCCGTATGATCTTTATTTGGAGAATGATTGTGATTTTGATACGCTGATCAATAATATGAATAATTTTTATCATTGGTGTGCCTCGCGGGTGTTGTCTTTGGACAGGAAATATGCAAAAGAAATTTTAAACAGTATCGGAATGGCACAGGCAATGACGGATCGGGATCGTGCTAAAATAGCATTATCATATCACTGTGTATCATTGACAGATGTTTATTGGGTAAAAAAGAGTGATGAAGACATTTCTTACGAAAAGATAAATTTGTATGATAATTCATTAAATGAGGCGGTGGTAGAACTTTCTTTGCGTGGAAAACCCATGACAGTTACAAATCAGGAACTGGCACCGGATTTATCCACCAAAGGATGCTTTCCAAAAGCATGGATCAGAAGGGGAAAAGATTTCATTTTATTAAAAGATGGTGGTGACGATGCTGTTCAGAAAGAACTTTTAGCAAGTAGATTATGCCAATGCTTTGACTTTAAACAGGTGAAATATGATGAAGGATTTTATGATGGACAAAAAGTTACTCAGAGTAAAATTATAACATCCAGGCAGTATTCTATTGTTTCAAAAATGGCATTTGAAATATATGCGTTAAATCATGGCTTGAATGTATTGAATGAGTGTTTGCGGATTGATAAAGAGACGTATTATGGAATGAATATCCTTGATTATCTGGTTGGTAATATAGACCGACATCCGGAAAACTGGGGATTTTTGGTTGATAATCGGACCAATGAATATGTTTCACTGTATCCGATCATGGATTTTAATCAGAGCTTTGGAAGTTATGACACGATAGATGGAGCAAACTGTCAAACGGTTTATCCTGAGAAAAAAACGCAGCGGGAGGCGGCAATAGAAGCAGTCAGACATGTTGGGATGCATCAAATAAAAGATATAGATGAAGAAATATTTGAAGATATGACAGTATGGAAAGAAATGTTTTTTCGAAGACTTGAAGAATTAAAAAATGCTGTAGATACTTCTGTTTTTTGATGAATGACGTGACACTGACATAACATCCTCCCCACCCATTTTGTGACAATTATATAACGTTCTCTATACAGAAACATGCGGTTTTAAGCCATTTTCATGGCAAAAAAGCCGCATATTTTTTCTATGTGTGATGCGATTGCTATACTAGACAAATGACCAACATATGTCTGGTTTTTGGATGATTCACCCATTTTTGTCCATTGTGAGAAGTAGGTATATGGAATAAAGTAATACTCGAAAGAAATAACTGCTGTGGGAAGGTGATTATTCTGAAACAACTGAAGTTTGCAAAGAACGGCTATATTTTAATCTCGGTTGCCTTTTATATAACCGGATTGTGCTGTATTTTCTGCCCCGATCTGATGACAAGAAATTCGGAAATTGCAGCAGGGATTATTCTGATGGCTTATGGAATAATAAAAATAACAGGATATTTTTCCAAAGATCTGTACTGTCTGGCTTTTCAGTATGATTTCGCCTGTGGAATTTTCCTGGTGGCTCTTGGTATTGTTGTTTTATGTATTATGAATAGATATGACGGTACTTATTTTATGGCTGCAATGGGAATTCTGATTCTGCTGGACAGTTTACTTTCTATCCAGACATCTCTGGATGCCCGTCGATTTGGACTGGAAACCTGGAAGATCATTCTGTTGTTTTCTGTTTTGTCCGGAGTTTCCGGTGTTATTCTGATCATCAGAAATACTCTGAAGGTTGCAGGGTGTGCCCTGTTGGCAGAAGGAGCCATGAGACATTACATTGTGCATTGTACTGTCCGCTTATCTAATACACAGTCTTGAAACAGTGCCAGTGATGATATCAATAAATCTAATTTTAAAATATATCAGGAGGAGAAAAAAATGAATGCATCAAATACGTTAAAAAAGCTGGGAATTGAGCAGACTTTCAACTATATTTACAAAGATCCGGATAAGAACATGCCGAAAATAATGGACTGGGCAGATAAATTTGCTGATGGAGAGTTTTCTTCACAGAGAAAGGCAATCCGTGAGGCAATCACCAATCCGGAACATCCATATTACAATTATATCCGCCGTCTTTTTAAAGAGGTAGATCCAAATGTGACCAAAACTCTTGCAGTTAATCTGTTTATTAATGCCGGCCTGATTGGATGGAAGAAAGAGGAAGAGCTGCGTGAGAAATACAACTGTAATATTCCGTGGGCAATTCTTCTGGATCCAACATCTGCCTGCAACCTTCATTGTACCGGATGCTGGGCAGCAGAATATGGACACAAACTGAACCTTACATATGATGAGATTGATGATATTATCTGCCAGGGAAAAGAGCTTGGAGTTTATCTGTACATTTATACAGGTGGAGAACCTCTGGTACGTAAAAAAGATCTGATCCGTCTTTGTGAAAAACATTCAGACTGTGTATTTTTGTGCTTCACAAACTCAACATTGATTGATGAGGAATTTGCAGACGAGATGCTCAGAGTAGGAAACTTTGTACCGGCTATTTCTCTGGAAGGATTTGAAGACGCAACAGATGGACGTCGTGGAAAAGGTGTTTATCAGAAAGTACGCAAAGCCATGGAGCTTTTAAGAAGAAAGAAACTGGTGTATGGAATTTCCTGCTGTTATACCAGTGCTAACTATGATTCCATTACATCTGAGGAATTCTATGATTCTCTGATTGAAATGGGCGCATATTTTGTATGGTATTTCCATTATATGCCAGTAGGAAATGATGCAGTTCCGGATCTTCTTCCTACTCCTGAACAGCGTACGGGAGTATATGAGAAAATACGTAGATATCGTGCAACAAAGCCGTTATTTGCCCTGGATTTCCAGAATGATGCAGAGTATGTTGGAGGCTGTATTGCAGGTGGACACAGATACTTACATATCAATGCCAACGGAGACATTGATCCCTGTGTATTTATCCATTATTCTGACTCTAATATCCGTGAAAAGACGTTGCTGGAGGCTCTGCGTTCACCAATGATGATGGCATACCATGACGGGCAGCCTTTCAATGATAATATGCTTCGTCCATGTCCAATGCTGGAGAATCCTGCCAAGCTGCGTGAAATGGTTGAAAAATCAGGCGCTCATTCCACAGATCTTCAGTCTCCTGAAACAGCTGAGCATCTTTGTGCAAAATGTGACCGCTATGCTCAGAACTGGAAACCTGTAGCAGATGAACTCTGGAAGGAAAACAGGAAGAAAAAAGGTCTTGATAAATAATACAGGGAGGAGATGATATAAATAATTTTATCAAATAAATATTTTACATATAATTTGAAAAAATATGATGTTGGGGTCAATAGATACCATACGGATTGTTCCGTGCTTCGCACTCCCACAATCCTGCCCCGAATTCGGATATCGTGGGACATACGTCCCACTTTTATCCTCATTTGGGGCGGGTCAACAAGTCATAAAACCA
>JAQYGS010000224.1 GCA_028722515.1 Clostridia bacterium
GAAGCCTGCTTCTTTCCACATTGCCTTATCATAAATAACTACTGTACATGTACCACCTGTCAGTACAGGATATCCATAAACCTTATCTCCATCTTTGAATGGTGTGAAATAATCCTGATCATACTGATCATAATATGGTGAGGCTTTAATAGTATCTGTCAGATCCAGAACCAGGCCCTGTTTAGCCCATTCTTTAGTATTCATACCCTGAAGCAGGAACACATCCGGAAGGTTGTCTGCTGCTGCAAGTGTAGCAACCTGAGTCTTATATTCTGCGTTAGCCAGTACATTCTCAACAAGATTAATATCCGGATGAGCATCGTTCCATGCAGCAAGAACTGTACGGAATCCGTCGGATCCACCATTTCCCTGAGACTCTTCTGATGTAGAAAAGTGCATGATCTCAAGATCTCCCTTGTAAGCCAGATCATTCTGTGCTACATCTGTTGCAGCACTTACTACTGTAGCTCCTGCCATGGATGAAACTGTTGCAGCTGCAAGAACAACTGCCATAATTTTTTTCTTCATTATGTGTCCTCCTTTTAAAAAAATACTTTTTTTGTTTCCATATAAATGTTTCTTGAAAAGCATCTGTTTCGATTAAGTTTTGTATAAATTGTCTTTACTTAATCGTTTTCTTTATTATATTAAACAGCATTTTATCAAATTTGTCAATGGTAATTTTACTTAATTTACTTGATTTGGACAAACTGTAATATTTTTAATCATTTTTATTGTATATATTTACTCAATATGGATTGTTTTTGGTCTTGATTTGGTACAGAAATCTAATCTGTTTTCTTTTCCATATGCCTGTTTTCGGGTTTTCTCGAAATCGTTTTCGGAATCCAGGGTATACCTGCGTCATCTTAAAGTTCCGATTCCTGCTCCAAGATTGATTCCATTTTCCATCATTCTTTTCACAGATCTCTGCAGGGAAGTGCTTTCCGGAAGTTCATCCAACGGCGTATCCGGATCTTTATCAAACAGCCAGTCAATGTATTCCTTGTCTGTTTCCAGATCTTTCTGAATCAAAAAACGTTTCTGGAATCCAAGAATATTGGAGTTCTCCTTCAGAACACTTCCAAGCCTGGGGGATAATAGCCAGGATTCGCAGAAATAAACTGCCCGGCTGTACTGAGGATAATATTGTTTCATAAATTGCCGGGACTGTTCCAGTGACCCATCTATCTTGTCGGCAGAAATGACAGCATCTGAAGGAATGTGTATGGCAACTGCTTTTTGTCCTTGATACTCTGTCATTTCATATTCCAGTTCACCCAGTCTGAATAATGTCATACTGATCTGGCGCCATGTCCACCACCCCCTGTCAAAAGCAAAAGTGCCTGTCTTTTTTCTGCATTCATTCAGAAAGCGGGTAAAACACTTCATAGTATCTGTGAAAATAAATTCACTGATTCCTGCTGCTTTATATCTGTCATAATCTCTGACTGCACACTCCAGCTGGCATGCAAGCATTTTCAAACAATCCGGGTCTTCTCCCAAAAAACCTTCAAGCCGATGATATGCTTCATATGCGGTTTCGGGTTTCATAAGATCAGCCAGATATGGTTCTGCTTTTTTTAAATCTATTTTCTGCCTCTGCCTCATCACAGATTCACAGACATCCTGAGGCAGGCTGATTAAATGGCAAAGCTCCTGAATTTTCATAATACTTTTATCTCCGGTCATTTTACTTATAAGCTGCCCCGAAAAAGCAGACTTTACTTTTTCAGGCAAGTCTTATATACTGGTTTATATTCACTAAATCATATACGGGAGGTACCTATGTTTCGCCTTTGGGGAAAAATATGGAAAAATAATCATTTATTAAAAGACACCGTGGTTTGTGATGATTCCCAGGATACAAGGACACATAAAGTTTTCCGCGGTCTTGAAAGTATATGCTATGAAATGGACCTGGAAAACCCTGTCTGGCTTGACTCCAATGTAAAGAACTTCCGGAATCATAAAAGAACAAGGTTTTCACAGGATAATTTCATCGAACAGATTGATTTTGATTATCTGGAAATCCAGATTATTGAAGAAGATGATGAGTGATCAGTATACCCGGTTCACAGAATCTCCCTTAAGGAATCTTT
>JAQYGS010000225.1 GCA_028722515.1 Clostridia bacterium
TAAAATCAACGCTGTTTCAGATGATATTGATGCACTGGGTATTGTGGGAAATGGTGCAAGTATAAATACATTAATGGAAGCGGGAATTGAAACTGCGGACATCCTGATCGCAGTTACAGCCTCTGATGAATTAAATCTTCTGTGCTGCCTGATCGCACAGAAGACCGGACACTGCCATACCATAGCCCGTGTACGGAATCCCATTTACAGTAAAGAAATAGATTTTATTAAAAAACGTCTTGGTATTACTATGATCATAAATCCGGAGCATGCAGCAGCACAGGAAATTTCCCGTCTGCTTCGTTTTCCGTCTGCAATTAAGATCGACACTTTTGCCCGTGGCAGGGTGGAACTTTTGAAATTTAAAGTAATGCCGGAATTTGGCCTGGATGGAATGAGCATTTCAAAGATCACTGAAACATTTCGCTGTGACATTCTGTTCTGTGCCATTGAAAGCCGGGGAAGTGTGGAGATTCCCGGAGGAAATAATACTATCCATAATGGGGATATGGTTTCCATTCTTGCTTCCCCTCAGAATGCGGCAGCTTTTTTCAAAAAAATCGGATTAAAAACTCACCAGGTTAAAAATTCGATTATTGTGGGAGGAGGTACCATTTCTTATTACCTGGCCCAGGCACTTCTTTCTATGAAAATAGATGTGAAAATAATTGAAAAAGATAAAGACCGTTGTGAAATGCTCAGCGACCTGCTTCCTAATGCCACAATCATCAACGGAAATGGAACTGACCGTGCTCTTCTTCTGGAAGAGGGTCTTAAGCATGCAGAATCTTTTGTATCACTGACAAATTTTGACGAAGAGAATATTTTTCTGGCATTATTTGCTAAAAGCGTGTCAGAAGCGAAACCTGTAGCCAAGGTTAACCGGCTTGCCTTTGATGATATCATTGACAGTCTTGATATAGGAAGCGTTATCTATCCCAAATACATAACTGCGGACTATATTCTGCAATATGTGCGTGCTATGCAGAATTCTATTGGAAGCAATGTGGAAACCTTATACCATATTCTGGATAATAAAGCGGAAGCATTGGAATTCGTTATCCGGGATAATTCGCCCGTTGTAGGAAAAACATTGTCAGAGCTGAAGCTTAAGAAAAATCTTCTGGTAGGATGTCTGAATCGAAATGGTCAGGTCCGTATTCCACGGGGACGTGATACCATTCAGATCGGAGATACTGTTGTGATCGTCACAACTGCCAAAGGGCTTCGCGATATCAGTGATATCCTGGAAAGGTAAAGGAGAGAGGCCATGAACTATTCCATTATTATTTACATAATCGGATGGATTCTGAATCTTCAGGCAGCTTTCATGACTCTTCCTGCCTTTGTTGGGATTATATATCATGAAAAAGCAGGTTTTGCTTTCCTTGCTTCTATAGCCATCTGCCTGATCATAGGAATTCCTCTTATACGCAGGAAACCATCCGACGGGGTTTTTCATACAAAAGAAGGTTATGTCACGGTTGCATTGAGCTGGATCACTTTAAGCATTACAGGGGCAATTCCTTTCTTGCTCAGCAGAAGTATAAAGGATCCGGTTGATGCATTGTTTGAAACAGTTTCCGGTTTTACAACCACAGGAGCCAGTATTCTTGCTGATGTGGAAGTACTGCCTCACTGTGTGCTTTTCTGGCGTAGCTTTACCCATTGGATCGGAGGAATGGGTGTACTTGTGTTTATGCTCTGCCTTCTTCCTCTTACAGGTGGATATCACATGAATCTGATGAAAGCAGAGAGTCCCGGACCTTCTGTCAGCCGGCTTGTCCCCAAGGTACAGTCAACGGCAAAGATTCTGTATTCCATTTATATCAGCCTGACTTTCCTTCAGATTATGTTTCTTCTGATAGGAAAAATGCCTGTGTTTGATGCTGTCTGTACTGCATTTGGCACTGCAGGCACGGGAGGATTTGGAATCAAAAATGACAGTATTGCCGGGTACAGTACGTATATCCAAAATGTCATAACTGTATTTATGATACTTTTTGGTATTAATTTTAATGTATATTTTCTTCTGCTTACCAAAAAATATATGCAGGCTTTAAAGAATGAGGAAGTCCACTGTTATCTGGGGATTATAGCCGGATCCGTTACAATAATTGCTTTCAATATCCGAAATATATGTGGAAGTATGGGGAAAGCTTTTCAGCAGGCAGCATTTCAGGTGGGTTCTATTATTACCACTACCGGTTTTTCCACCACTGATTTTAATCAATGGCCTGTGGTTTCCAGAACAATTCTGTTTATGCTCATGTTCATTGGTGCCTGTGCAGGAAGTACCGGCGGTGGAATCAAGGTTTCCAGACTTGTAATTCTTTGTAAGACGGTGCGAAAAGAACTTCATTTGTATCTTCATCCTAATGCTGTCAAAAAAATTAAAATGGATGGAAAAACGATTCCTCACGAAACAGTACGTTCTACCAATATTTTTCTGGTGGTTTACGTGTTGATCTTTGCCATATCAGTACTTCTGATTGGCTTTGACAATTTTGACCTTACAACAAATTTCACAGCGGTTGCTGCCACATTCAATAATATTGGCCCCGGACTGGAGCTGGTAGGTCCAACCCACAATTTTGGGTTCTTTTCCCATTTGTCCAAGTGTGTGCTTATTTTTGACATGCTGGCTGGAAGACTGGAAATTTTCCCTCTTCTTCTTCTGTTCGTCAGGGATACGTGGAAAAAATTCTGATTTTTTAAAAAAATTAAAAAATTAGCACTCATCTATTGACAGTGCTAACAATATATGTTATATTCCTGATAGAACAAAAAACAGCATGCATAATTAAAAGAAGCACTTTTTGAAATATAAGGAGGGAAGCTTATGAATATCAGTAAGTTCACACAGAAATCCATCCAGGCTGTTCAGGATCTGGAGAAGATTGCTTATGATTACGGCAATCAGGAAATTGAGCAGGAACATCTGCTTTATTCTCTCCTGGAGCAGGAAGACAGCCTGATTCTCAAATTAATTGAGAAGATGGAGATCAATAAGGATTATTTTATTGATACAGTTAAGAAAGCTCTGGATGCAAGGGTCAAGGTATCCGGCGGCGAGCTTCGCTTTGGCCAGTATCTGAATAAAGCGCTTGTCAGTGCAGAGGATGAGGCTAAGGCTATGGGAGATGAATACGTTTCAGTTGAGCATTTATTTCTCTCCCTGCTGAGATATCCAAGTCCCAGTATGAAGAAAATATTTAATGAGTTTGGAATTACCAGGGAGCGTTTCCTTCAGGCACTTTCCACAGTGAGAGGTAATCAGCGCGTTGTCAGTGACAATCCGGAGGCAACATATGATACTCTGAATAAATATGGGGAAGACCTGGTGGAGAAAGCCCGTAACCAGAAACTGGATCCTGTAATCGGAAGAGATACTGAAATCAGAAATATTATCCGGATCCTTTCCCGTAAGACCAAGAATAATCCTGTTCTTATCGGAGAACCCGGAGTTGGTAAAACAGCAGCGATTGAAGGGCTTGCACAGAGAATTGTAAATGGAGATGTTCCGGAAGGACTGAAAAACAAGAAAATTTTTGCCCTGGATATGGGAGCTCTTGTAGCAGGCGCCAAATACAGAGGCGAGTTTGAGGAACGTCTGAAGGCAGTTCTGGAAGAAGTTAAGAAGAGTGAAGGCAATATTATTCTGTTTATTGATGAACTTCATCTGATTGTGGGTGCAGGTAAGACAGATGGCGCTATGGATGCAGGAAATATGCTTAAACCTATGCTTGCGCGAGGAGAACTCCACTGCATTGGTGCAACGACTCTGGATGAATACCGACAGTATATTGAGAAGGATGCTGCCTTGGAGCGTCGTTTCCAGCCGGTTATGGTAGATGAACCTACAGTTGAGGATACAATCTCTATCCTTCGTGGACTGAAGGAAAGATATGAGGTGTTTCACGGTGTGAAAATTACAGACAGTGCACTGGTGGCAGCAGCAACTCTTTCTCATCGTTATATAACAGATCGTTTTCTTCCTGATAAGGCTATTGATCTTGTAGATGAGGCCTGTGCCCTGATTAAGACTGAGCTGGACTCTATGCCTGCGGAGCTGGACGAGCAGCGCCGTAAGATCATGCAGCTGGAGATTGAGGAATCTGCATTGAAGAAAGAAACAGATAATCTTAGCAAAGAACGTCTGGAAGATCTTCAAAAAGAACTGGCAGAGATGCGGGATACCTTTAATACCCGGAAAGCCCAGTGGGATAACGAGAAGCATTCTGTAGAGAAACTGCAGAAACTTCGTGAACAGATAGAGGATGTTAATAAAAAAATACAGAAAGCACAGCAGAACTACGATCTGGAAAAGGCTGCGGAACTTCAGTATGGAGAACTGCCAAAACTTCAGCAGCAGCTGGAGATTGAGGAACGCAATGTAAAAGAAGGTGACAGAAGTCTGGTACATGAAGCTGTCACTGAAGATGAGATTGCAAGAATTATTTCCAGATGGACCGGAATTCCTGTAACCAAACTGACGGAAGGAGAGAGGACGAAACTCCTCGGTCTGGAAGATCAGCTGCACAAGAGAGTAATCGGACAGGAGGAAGGTGTGAAGAGAGTAACCGATGCCATCCTTCGTTCAAAAGCAGGAATCAAAGATCCTACCAAACCCATTGGCTCATTCCTTTTCCTTGGTCCTACAGGTGTAGGTAAGACAGAACTTGCCAAAACGCTTGCCGAGAATCTGTTTGATGATGAGCAGAATATGGTAAGAATAGATATGAGTGAGTACATGGAGAAATATTCTGTGTCCAGACTGATCGGAGCTCCTCCCGGATATGTAGGATATGAAGAAGGGGGACAGCTGACAGAGGCAGTACGCCGCAAACCATACAGTGTGGTTCTTTTTGATGAGATCGAGAAGGCTCACCCTGACGTATTTAATGTCCTTCTTCAGGTTCTGGATGACGGACGTATTACAGATTCTCAGGGCAGGACTGTAGATTTTAAGAATACGATCCTAATCATGACTTCCAACATCGGTTCTCCTTATCTTCTTGATGGCATAGATGAGCAGGGCGAAATAAAGCCGGAAGCAGAGAAACAGGTTATGGATGATCTGAGAAGCCATTTCCGTCCGGAATTTCTCAATCGTCTGGATGAAATAATTATGTTTAAGCCCTTGACAAAAGACAACATTGGTAAGATAGTAGACCTGATGGTCGACCAGTTGAGCAAACGGCTGACAGACCAGGAGCTTTCCCTTGAACTGACAGATGCAGCTAAGGATCAGGTAATCGAGAATGGATATGATCCGGTATATGGTGCACGTCCGCTGAAGCGTTATCTTCAGAAATATGTGGAGACACTGGCAGCAAGGAAGATCCTTTCCGGTGACGTTCATGCAGGAGACACTCTTGTACTTGATGTTCAGAACGGGGAATTCATCGTAAAAGTAAAGGACGGAAAATAAGGAATGATACCCAAGGATCCAATGATACTGCTGAGCTATGTCAATACTCAGCTCAGGGATTATTATGATTCCCTGGAAGCTCTCTGCACCTGCAGAGGACTGAAAAAAGATGAACTGCTTGCCAAGATGCATTCTATTGATTATGAATATGATGAAAAAACCAATCAGTTTGTCTGAATTGGAGCTGTTACTCCACAGATGATCATTCATCTGTGGAGCAGCAGCTCCTTTTTTATGTCATAGGAAAGTACTCCATATTGTTCTGTGAAGATTTCGAATTCCTATGACATAAAAAACGCTCCGCGCAGGATCGCACTGCGGCGGAGAGGAATTATGTTGCAAAAGCAACCCGCCGCAGGCGGAGAATCCTGCAAAGCAGGATTCTTTCTC
>JAQYGS010000226.1 GCA_028722515.1 Clostridia bacterium
CAGCTGCCGCCCCCTTTACTCCCATCCTTGGAAAACCAAATTTTCCATAGATCAGAAGGTAATTGAATATCAGGTTTACACAGATGGCCGCGATTCCCGCTTTCATAGGAAGCACAGTCTCCCCACATTCTCTCAGAGTACTTGCATAGACCTGAACCAGCATAAAAGGAGGAAGTCCGATGAGCATGATCATCAGATACTGCCTGCCATAAAAGAGGGTATCTGCAACCTCCTGTGCAGAGCCCTCTCCGTGAAGATAAAATCCAATAAGACTCTCCCCTGCAGTGAGAAATAAAATAATCGTTCCCACAGTGAGAATCAGTGCCATCCACAGCTTATACCGAAATGTCTGACGTACTCCTTCATGATCTTTCTGCCCGAAATACTGAGCAGTAAAAATTCCCGCTCCGGACACCCCTCCGAAAATACACAGATTGTAAACAAAAATCAGTTGATTAACGATGGAAGCCCCTGACATCTGCTCTGTTCCCACACGACCGATCATTATATTGTCCAGAAGGCTAACAAAGTTCGTAATCCCATTCTGGATCATTATCGGCACTGCAATGGCAAGCACCATCATGTAGAACTTCCTGTCGCCGATGTACTTAGTCCGCAGAGACGATTTTTTTCTTGTCCTTTCCATATTATTCTCCTCATCCATAATAGTGCGACGTAAAGTCACTCTTCATACATTACTATAAATGGAAAGGAATTTCAAGAAAATATTTCGCCCGTCTCAGGCTGTCTGCTGTTTCTCCTGTGTCTTTGAAGTGATCTTCAGAATATGACTCTTAATCAGAACCGGTCTCACTGCATTATATACAACAGCTACAAGAATTACAGATATAACCGCATTGAACAGGGTGGTCATTGCACTGATCTTAGCCAGTGCTTCTGCCAGCTTCTGAGGCTGTCCCAGAATGTACTGCTTGTAGAAATAACCCACGATCGGATCTGCGATTACGTTAAATCCAAGGCCTGCAATGGAAGCGATCACGCTCCATTTAAAAACATATTTCTTATCTGTACTCTCATTGATCCTGGCAATCTTATGGGCAACCAGTCCTGTGATCAGGCCGATGCAGAACTTCAGAACGAAAGTCTTGGGTGCTCCTGTAATATAAACAGGATCCATAATATCTGCAATTCCCATACCGATAGCTCCGGAAATACCGCCATAGACACCTCCGAGAAGAAGTGCTGCCAGCACGCAGAATGCATTTCCAATATGAATGGAGGTAGCATCACCGCCAGGCACCGGAATCTTGATCTGTAAAAAAGTAAATGAGACATAGCATAATGCAGCCATCAGTGCTGTCTCTGCAAGTTTGGTTACTGTACTGTTCTGAGTATTCATAATCTCTGTACCCCTCTCTCTTAATTCTGGTGTTATCATACGCAAAAACTGGACATTTTTCAATGTCCAGTTTTCATTATTTTTAAGGGTACAGTTTTATCTTATCTCAGATTCTGGCCACACCAGACTTTCTTGCAGCTTCAGCCACGGCAAATGCCACAGCATCCTTAACACGTGGATCAAATGCTGCAGGCAGAATATAATCAGGATTTAACTCTTGGTCACTTACAAGCCCTGCAATGGCATAGGCAGCAGCAACCTTCATCTCATCGTTGATATCAGAAGCACGCACATCCAGTACACCACGGAACAATCCAGGGAAACAAAGTACATTATTTACCTGGTTGGGATAGTCGGAACGTCCTGTGGAAACTACCGCTGCCCCTGCAGCTTTCGCTTCATCCGGGAAAATCTCCGGTGTAGGATTAGCACAGGCAAAAATGATCGGGTCTTTTGCCATAGAGCGGACCATTTCCTGAGTAAGGGTTCCGGGAGCTGAAACACCGATGAAGATATCAGCTCCTTTGATCACATCTGCCAGGGTGCCCTTCTCTTTATTAAGGTTGGTGATCTTTGCCATCTCCTCTTTAATAGGATTTAAACCTTCTCTGCCTTCATAGATGGCACCTTTTCTGTCTGTCATGATCACATTCTTAAGGCCCATGGAGATCAGCAGCCTGATAATGGCAATTCCGGCAGCTCCGGCACCAGAAGTAACGATCTTCACTTCATCAAGCTTCTTTCCTACGATTTTCAATGCATTGATCACTCCTGCCAAAGTGATAACAGCAGTTCCGTGCTGGTCATCATGGAAAACAGGAATATCACAGCATTCCTTTAATTTCTTCTCAATCTCGAAACATCTTGGAGCTGAAATATCCTCAAGATTAATTCCGCCAAAGCTTCCTGCAAGAAGGCTGACTGTTTTGACGATCTCATCCACGTCTTTGCTTCTTATACAGAGGGGAATGGCATCCACTCCGCCAAATTCCTTGAAGAGGACACATTTTCCCTCCATAACAGGCATTCCTGCTTCCGGTCCGATATCACCAAGTCCCAGGACAGCTGTACCATCTGTCACAACAGCCACTGTATTCCATCTTCTTGTCAGTTCATAGCTTTTATTAATATCCTTCTGGATCTCCAGGCAGGGTCTTGCAACTCCGGGGGTATAAGCCAGACTAAGCGCATCCTTGGAATCTACTTTTGCTCTGGATACCACTTCAATTTTGCCCTTCAGGTCATAGTGCATTTTTAATGACTCTTCTGCGTAATCCATGTTATAATAACTCCCTTCTTTTCGTTAGAATGACTTTATTTTAACATTTATCCGCAAAGGAATCTACATTTTTATGATTGTTTCTCACTGTTTTTTTGCTTTTCTCCTGCGTCTGAATACTTCTTCTATCACTACAGCAGCTGCAGCCAGCATTAGAAGTACATTCTGCATAAGCGATGTATCGTCACCGGTCTTTACTGATTTATTTTCTTTCTCAGTTTTCTTCTGTTCTTCTGTTTCAGTTTCGGTCTCTTCTTCCCGGTTTTCCTTATTTGTGATCGTTACCGAAGCTGTCATATTAGTTTCATCCAGTGTCACCAATGTATTGTCTATCGATACCTCATACTTAAATCCTGCCGCATCTTTCACTGGCACGCCATTGGCATCTACTTCCGTTACATAAAGCACTGTTGAAGTCTGTTCAGTAATTGCCACATTTACCACTGCACTTACCTGTGATCCACCTGCAAGATTCAATTCCACGATATTCTGTGATACCTGATCAGACAGAACAGTATAACCAGCATCCGCGAAAATTCCTGCATAAAATACTTCGTCACTATCTACCAGGTTATTATCCGGTCCGATCAGCTTTTTCGTAATGGTCAATTCTCCATTTCTGTAAAAGCCTTCTGGCAGTTTGTCAAACGTATTCTGGAAAATAACTGTTTCTGTTCCATCCTCAGCAACTACTACATCATAATAACCTTCATTAAATGATGCCTCATAAACTGTATCATCAGCCAGCACTCCAATCGGCATAAAGTCTCCGTTTCCATCTACTTCTGCCACATAATAGGTTCTTCCAAGATCCAGGTCATTGAACGTAACTGTTGATGCAGATGCATTTTTAAATTCAATTGCTTTTACTTCTGAAATTCGCTTGGTACATTCAGCATCTCCAAACAATGCTACATAGAAGGTCTGATCAATAGCACTCACCTGTTCTCCATTATAAATCAGCTGTTTGGTAACAGAGACAGATGCGTTCTCACTTGGTATCATAGCGTCCTTCATAACTACAGGATCTGCTGTTCCATCTTCCTTCACTGTAAAGGTAATCGGATCTGCAATCTCATAGCCCTTCGGTGCACTTACTTCCACCAACTGGTAACTCTTACCTGCATCCAGCTTTGCAAGGATCACATGCTTGCTGCCATCTGAGGTCCATTTTTCAACCACGGTTCCATCCTGATCAACTACCTGGAGAACTGCTCCTGCAAGATCCTGTTCCGTCGCTGCATCCACTTTGGAAATCTCAACCCGGGTCACAACATTGTCAAATTGTATATTTTCGTCAGAATATGGTTTGCCGTCTTTGCTGACCGCTCCGATGGCTGCTTCCAGTTTCCCATCTCCATTGTCCTTCACATTTACCTGTACCGTATATACGCTGCTGTCATATATATATCCGGGCTTTTTATCATTGACTTCGGTGATCTGATAATAATAGGTACCGGATTTATCATACTTAATGGTTGGGAATACAACTGCACCGCCGGCATCATTTCCTGCTTCTGCATAATATCCATCTGAAACTTCAGTGCCCTGTTCATTCACTTCCATAATGTGGAAAGTAAACTGTCTGTCCTCCAGGGTTCCTCCAGCCAGCTTCTTGGTGGCTGTCAGAGAAATGCTTCCTTCCGCAGAATAAGTATTCTCAAACTCTACCCGTGGATTCCCTTCCAATGTTTTGCCGTCTTTTCTGACTGCTCCGATGGCTGCTTCCAGTTTCCCATCTCCATTGTCCTTCACATTTACCTGTACCGTATATACGCTGCTGTCATATATATATCCGGGCTGTTTATCATTGACTTCGGTGATCTGATAATAATAGGTACCGGATTTATCATACTTAATGGTTGGGAATACAACTGCACCGCCGGCATCATTTCCTGCTTCTGCATGATATCCATCTGAAACTTCAGTGCCCTGTTCGTTTACTTCCTTAATGTGGAAAGTAAACTGTCCGTCTTCCAGGGTTCCTCCAGCCAGCTTCTTGGTGGCTGTCAGAG
>JAQYGS010000227.1 GCA_028722515.1 Clostridia bacterium
TCCCATCACTTTCATTTTCGGTGCCAAGGCGGCTCCTGCTTACGTGACAGCAAAAGATATTATTCATCTGCTCCTCACCCTTCAGGATCTTATAAAAAATGACCCGGAAGTTTCACCTTATATGAAAGTGGTAATGATAGAGAATTATAATGTAACTGCTGCCGAAAAGCTGATTCCCGCATGCGATATTTCTGAACAGATTTCCCTGGCATCCAAAGAAGCAAGCGGTACCGGCAACATGAAGTTCATGCTCAACGGTGCGGTCACACTGGGTACTATGGACGGTGCAAATGTTGAGATCAGTGAGCTGGTTGGGAAAGATAATATTTATATTTTCGGCGAGTCCAGTGAAAAAGTCATTGAGCATTATGAAAATGAAGATTACAGCTCCAGAGAAATCTATGAAAATGACGAACATATTAAAGAATGTGTAGATTTCATTATCGGAGAACAGATGTTAGAGCTTGGCCATAAAGAAAACCTTGAAAGACTTCATCATGAGCTGGTGAGCAAAGACTGGTTTATGACTCTTCTGGACTTTAACGATTATGTAGAGAAAAAAGACCTTATCTTTGCCGACTATGAAAACAGAAGCACCTGGGCAGAAAAAATGCTGGTCAATATTGCAAAAGCAGGTTTCTTCTCCTCAGACAGAACTATCCGTCAGTACAATGAGGACATCTGGCACCTTACACCGGATAAATAATGCATCTTATATATCTTTATAATATGATGGAGAAATGATGTCCCGTTCTTTACAAGAACATCCATTCTCATAACTGTCACAGCAGTCACAGTTAGAACAGTACATATGAGTCTCTTCGATATAGAATAATCCCCCATAAAGAGGCGAGGTACGGAGTTCCCTGGACTGCTGTTTGCTGTTGGAATAATGTATTCCGTTGGAAATCAACAGATTCTCAGGCTCATATTTACTGAAATCAAAGAAGTAATCCTGAGTTCCATGATGAGGAACCTTAATGCACCAGTAATGATCGTGCAAGGGAAATTTGTTATCGTAATTTTCCCCGATCAAACTCATATTTTCCGGACAGATATCCCCTGTAAATAACAGATTCAATTCTCCATCCCTTTCATTATGAAATACAATACTGATCTGTCTCCTGAACTTTTTAAGGTCTATCTTATTAATATGTAAATATTCCAGAAGTTTCTTAAATTCCGGCATATTTTTTATTGTTCTGAACTCTCTTTCATACACATAAGAAGGTAAGATTCTGTGGTCAGTACACTCCTCTTTTCCCTGCTCTGTCAAAGACCAGATGATCCTGCGAAGCTTTTCTGCAAATTTAACCAGAATACCCATAACTTCATGATATTCTTTCCCGATCATGTCAAAGATTCTGTCCGTTTCCTGTCGGATCATATCTGTGTCCGGCCATAATGCCTGATATTTCTTCTCGAAACCTTTTCCCCTGGACACAAGCTCCACCTTCTGGTCCCTGCCCATCAGTGCCATAATAAACGCATAAAGGCTTACCTGGCGGCCGGGCAGACAGGCATCCTTTATCTGATCCCCCAGAAGAAGCAGCGCCAGAGTGCGGCTCATTTCCTCTTTGGAAAAAACATCCGGAATATAAATTTTATCGAATCCTTCTGAACTGTTTCTCTTTTCCGACATATACAAAAATCCTGAAATGTGATCCGGGCAGAAATTGGAAAGCAGAAGATTCTTACTGTTTATAGTTGACAGATCTGAAATGATTACGTCAAAAACCTCACGCCTTGGACGGTATTCTATTCTGCTGTTATTCGTACCGAAGTCAACCAGAAGACTGTTTTTACGATCCCGGATACAAAAAGCATCTCCAAAACCCACATTGTACATCCGTATTTTCATTTGTTTCTCCTTTTGTCCATTCTGATATAAAAATGGACTTCTATTTGTAAAATGTCTTGCCAAGTCACCGGCAAAATATTAGAATAAATGACAGTAAGCAATAACAGAAAGAGAGAGATACCTATGACAAAAGAACAGCTTGCCCTTACAGTCATTGACCGGTTAAAAGAAGAATATCCCCATGCTGACTGTACTCTGGATTATGACAACGCATGGAAACTTCTTGTAAGTGTACGTCTGGCCGCACAGTGCACAGACGCCCGGGTAAACGTTGTTGTAAAAGATCTGTATGACAGATATCCCACTGTGGAGGCGCTTGCCAATGCAGAACCTTCAGATATAGAAGCCATTGTAAGACCATGTGGTCTTGGAAAAAGCAAGGCAAGAGATATCAGTGCCTGTATGAAAATTCTTCATGAACAGTATAATGATAAAGTTCCCGATGATTTCAATGCTCTTCTGAAACTCCCCGGAGTAGGCAGGAAAAGTGCCAATCTTATCATGGGGGATGTTTTTGGCAAACCTGCCATTGTAACAGATACCCACTGCATCCGTCTCACAAACCGGATCGGTCTGGTGGACAACATCAAAGAACCTAAGAAAGTGGAAATGGCACTCTGGAAGATCATCCCTCCAGAAGAAGGCAGTGACTTCTGCCACCGCCTGGTCATCCACGGAAGAGAAGTATGTACAGCCCGCACCCATCCTTACTGTGACAAATGCTGCCTTAACGATATCTGTGAGAAAAACGGGGTAAAATAATTCACAGCTTTAATATTTTTTTCTTTCAACAAGACTGGCAAAAAATAATTCGTAAAAATCGTCCTCTCCTTCCAGCAAAGGAGAATTCTCACCGCCTCCATTGGTACTTCTGCGCATAGTTGCATAGAAATCTTCCCCTGCGGAAATGAGATCCATTTCATAAACTTCATATCCCAGTTCCCGGCATTTAGCGCAGAAGGCAGCCAGAGGATTCTTATCCTTTCTTGTATCCATCAGTTCCTGCCATAACTTATCATCCTTCAGTGCTTTTTCCTTTAATTCATCCAGCATTTCCGCAATTTCCATAATCCCGATCCTCCTTTTGTCTATTTTCCTGTTGTCTTTGTCAGTTCATAATAAAAAATATACTGCTGCATCACTCCCTGGAAGCCTCTGTATCTCCGTCTGGGGAATCCTCTTTTATAATGTGCATCCAAAGCCTGCCTGATATGAGTATCCACCGGAAAGGCTTCCAGATGATGAAGAGCAAAAAGACAGATACAGTCCGCAACTTTCTCTCCCACTCCACAGAGCTTCAGCAGTTCATTTCTTGCGTCTTTGTACTTCATTGTGCTTATTTTATTAAGGGAAACCTGTCCCGATGCCACACTCTCTGCAGCCTTGAGAACATATCTGGCTCGATACCCAAGATTACATTCTTTAAGCTGTTCCTCAGATGCCCTCGCAAGTGACCCGGGAGTTGGAAATGCATTATATTCCACTCCCTGATCGTCTCTTTTCTTTTCCCCGAATTCTCTGCAGATATTCTGGATGCACCGCCTGATCCTGACAATATTGTTCTGCTGGGAAATCAGAAAAGAAATGATCATTTCCCACAGATCCTGTCTCAGTATCCGGATTCCCTTCCCTGCCTGTGCAGCCTCCTTAAGATATGTATCTCTGGGGTTGATGCTGTTAATATACTCTCCATAATCATTATCCAGATCAAAGTATGATATCCAATAGCTGATAAAATCCTCCTGCGAACAAAAGAAATTGACAATTCCCCTCTCCTGCGTCAACTTAAGATATCTGTCCCCTGCAATGACACAGTAACTGTTTTCCCCTGTCTGCTCCATCCGGAAGCACTGACCGGATCTGCAGATCTGTCCCAGGTCAAAATTGTCCATTTCTATGGTGAGCATGTATGATCTCCTTTTATCCTTGATGAATTTATAAAAGTATTATATACTATTTTTTATACAAACGTAAACCAAAAAGGAGATTTTATAATGAAATTTATATACCCTGCAATATTTCACAAAAATGCTTTCGGAAAATATCATGCCTTTTTCCCGGATCTTGACTGCTGCGAGGCAGAGGGGGACACCCTGGACGATGCCATAGATCATGCAAATGAAGCAGCCTACAACTGGATCTACTCAGAACTTATGGAAGATGAAATGGATCTTCCTCCTGTCTCTGATGAATGCGATCTCCATCTTCAGGAAGGAGATATTGTACGCAATATTCAGGT
>JAQYGS010000228.1 GCA_028722515.1 Clostridia bacterium
GAATAGATTTGGGAAGCAGTTCTGTGAAAGTCTATTCTTTTTTTAAAAACAAAACTTATATGGAGAAGAATATGGTTGCTGCCAAAGGGCACAAGATCATTGCCATAGGTAATGATGCCTATGAAATGTTCGAGAAGGAGCCGGAAGATATTTCTGTGATCTCCCCTATGTGCAATGGGATGATAGCTAATCTTGAGCTTCAGGAGATCGTGCTGTACAGCATGATCCGCAGAATCGACCATATTCTTGGAATCGGCTCTGTAATGTTTTTCACAGTACCTCTTGATATGACTGCCATTGAGAAAAGAGCCTATTATTATGCGGCTAACGGTCACTGGCTTCGTAAGAACCGTGTGTTTATGGTGGAATCACCTGTGGCGGATGCCATTGCCATGGGAGTGGATCTGGATGACAGTGAGGGGAATATGGTGGTAAACATTGGCGCGCAGAGCACAGAGTTTTCCATTATTTCATCCGGGAAGATCATCATCAGCAGGAAGATTCCTGCAGGTGGGAGACAGATGAATGAAGAGATATGCAGTGAGGTACGCAGGCATTATAATCTTCAGATCGGTACCCGCACTGCCAAGCGGCTTAAGATGGTCATGGGCCGTCTCAGTGACCAGAAGAAAGAAGCACGTAAAGTGGTGGGAATTGACAGCATATCAGGTCTTCCAAGGGAGGAGATCATTTCTTCCTATGTGGTCAATGATGGCATCATGAACTGTGTAAACAGGATAGCATCGGAAATGAAGACATTTCTGGAGCGTATTCCTCCCCAGATTTCCTATCATATTGCCAGGAAGGGAATCTACCTTACGGGAGGCAGCACCAGACTTCCCTACATAGACAAGTATCTTGCGAGTTATACAGGATTTACCTTTAATCTTTCGGATCTGTATGAGAATGCGTCCGTGAAAGGCCTTGAGAAAATAATCAGGGACAGGGAGCTGCGGAAATGGGCTTTGCCTGTTACACAGAAAAAATTATGATTTTTTAGGGGTATATTATGAAAAATCTGAAAAAGAAAGTACGGTTTCGGATTAATTTAAAAAGTAAACATCTTCTGGCTATTATGACGATTTTCTGCATTTGCTGTATCATTGCCACATTTGCGTCAGGGATTTCTACTGCACCGCTTCAGGAAGCGGCTGGGTTTATTCTGGTTCCCTTTGAGAAGAGTATTGGCAAGATCAGTTCTGTTCTGACAGATATGCAGAACCGTATGCGTGAGAAAGAAGAGATACTAAGTGAGAATGAAGATCTTAAAGCTCAGATTGACAGTCTGACTCAGCAGAACAACAAGCTGATTCAGGATCAGACAGAACTTGTCAGGCTTCAGGAGCTGTATAATCTTGACCAGCAGTATTCAGACTATCCCAAGGTTGCAGCAAGGATCATTTCCAAGGATCCGGGAAACTGGTATGATACCTTTATGATCAATAAAGGTTCTTCAGACGGCATCCGGGTGGATAATAATGTGATCGCAGGCAAAGGTCTGGTAGGTATTGTGACAGAAGTGGGCTCTGACTGGGCGACTGTACGTTCTATTATAGATGACAGCAGTAATGTAAGTGCCATGGCTGTAAGCACCTCTGACAACTGCGTGGTGGAGGGAAACAAAGAGCTGATCGATGAGGGTAAACTCAGCTTTCGGCAGTTATATGATAAAGAGAATAAAGTCACAGCAGGGGAGCGTATTGTCACATCCAATATCAGTGAGAAATATGTGGAGGGCCTTTTTATCGGATATGTCAGTGAGATTAAAGAAGAAAGTAATAATCTGACCAAGGCGGGAACCATAGTTACGCCTGTGGATTTCCAGCATTTAAAGGATGTTCTTGTGATTACCGTAAATAAGCAGGATTATCTGGACGGGACTGCTGTTGTGGAGGGAGAATCAGATGAAGAGTAAGATCACGCTTTTTTTTACTATTCTTATCTGCTTTTTACTGCAGTGTACAGTCATTCATGTGATCTCCATCGGATCCATTACGCCAAACCTTCCGCTGATTCTGTGTGTGTCCATGGGGCTTCTGCGCGGACGAAAGAGTGGTATGTGGACAGGCTTTTTCAGCGGTCTTCTTACGGATATGTTTTACGGTTCCGTATTTGGTTTTTATGCTCTGATCTATATGTATATCGGATTTTTAAGCGGCTATGCCCACAGGATCTGTTATGATGATGATGTGAAGGTTCCTGTTCTTCTTGCCGGAGTGGGAGATATGCTTTATGGTTTTTCGGTTTATGCTCTCCAGTTTCTGCTCAGAGGCAGACTTGGACTTGGCACGTATCTGTGCCGGATCATTCTTCCTGAGGCATTTTATACAGTATTTCTTACAATTTTTGTTTACAGGATCTTCTACAGGATCAATAACCGGTTTATGAGTCCGTCTAAGAAAGAAAGTGAGTCTATTTGGGTACTAAAATAAAACAGTTACGAAAAAAAATCCGCCTGAAACGAACTACGGTGCTGATTCTGATCTTCCTTTTTATGGCACTTGTTCTGATCAGGCAGCTTTTTGAGCTGCAGATCATTCAGGGACAGGATTATATTGATAAATTTCAGTCACGTATTACCAAGACAAGGGTGATCAAGAGCACCCGTGGAAATATATACGATCGTAACGGGGTGGAGCTGGCTTCTAATGAACTGGCTTATTCTGTCACTTTTGAAGATAATGGTACATACGATTCCACAAGGGAAAAGAATCTGACCTTAAACGGGACCGCCTATCAGGTGATGAAGATACTGGAATCAAACGGAGATACTTTATCTCATAATTTCCATATTGTTCTGGATGAAAATGGAAATTATGTGTTTGATGTGGACGAAGGCTTTACTCTTGATCGTTTCCGTGCAGATATTTACGGACATCCTCTTATAGATGACCTTACAGAAGAAGAGCGAAATGCCACGGCGGAAGACATCATTGAATATCTCAGCGGAAATAAGGGGTTTTCCATAGTGCTTTACGGAGATAATGCCTATACTCCTGAAGAGCTTGAAAAACACCATCTTCCTGAGGAACTGACCAGGCAGGACATACTGAATCTGTCCATAATCCGATATGAATTAAATACAAACAGTTTTAAGAAATATATGGCAGTTACCATTGCCACCAATGTAAGCGAGGAGTCCGTTGCAGCTATTGAGGAAAACCAGTCACAGTTCCAGGGAATTGAGATCGTGGAAGATTCAGTGCGTAAGTATATTAAGGATGAAAGCATGGGGCCTGTACTTGGATACACAGGTAAGGCTTCCTCTGAGGAGCTGGAAGAGCTCAGATCACAGAATCCGGGTTACTCTAATGACGCTGTGGTAGGAAAAGCAGGCATAGAGAAATATATGGAGATCGTTCTTCAGGGTACAGACGGTGAGGAAACCGTAACTGTGGATAATCTTGGAAAAGTTCTGAATATAGATGACAAGACAAGAATAGAACCTTCTGCCGGAAATGATATTTACCTGACTCTGGACAGTAACTGGCAGTCAGCTGTCTATCAGATACTGAAACAGAGAGTGGCAGGTATTCTTCTTGCGAAGATTGAAGCCACCAAAACCTTCGATTATGAGGGCACAAATAATGCTGCACAGATCATGATTCCCATTTATGACGTATATAACGCACTGGTTGAGAACAGTGTGATCGATATCAGAAAGTTCAGCGATGAGGATGCATCTGATACGGAAAAAAATTTATATGCCAAATTTCTACAAAAGCAGCAGAGTGTTTTTGATACAATATCTGATAGGATGACAGGAGATAATCCACCTGCTATGAAAGATGAGGATCCTCAGATCAAAGAATATCTGAACTATATCTGCGACGATCTTCTTACAGATACGCTGGGGATCATATCCAAAAATTCCATTGATACATCTGACAGTACGTACCAGTCCTGGATCAAGGATCAGAGTATCAGCTTGAAGGATTACCTCACATATGCGGCAGGACAGAACTGGATTGATATTTCCAGACTGTCAGCTAAGGGAGAGTATCTGGATTCAGGTGAAGTTTACCGGGCAATTACAGATTATGTGGTGGATTATCTGAAGACAGACCTTAATTTTTCCAAGCTTCTCTATAAATATATGCTTCAGGAAGATACCATCTCAGGGCAGGAATTATGTATGGTTCTTTATGATCAGGGTGTTCTTTCAAAGGATGACGGAATGTATGAATCACTTGCTTCCGGTGCAATGACTGCATACGATTTTATGATCAATAAGATCTATACCCTTGAGATCGAACCTGCCCAGCTGGCTTTGGAACCATGTTCTGCTTCCGCTGTGATCACAGATGTAAATACGGGAGATGTGCTGGCCTGTGTTTCCTATCCGGGATATGACAATAACCGGCTTGCCAATAATATGGATACCAAGTATTATTCAAAGCTTGCTATGGATAAATCAAGTCCGTTCTTTAACAAGGCAACTCAGCAGACTACTGCACCCGGCTCAACTTTTAAGATTCTTTCAACTATAGCAGGTATGTCGGAGGGTGTGATCGATGATGGAACTTATATTAACTGTACCGGCTCTTTTGATCTTGTACAGCCTCCGATAAATTGTTGGAATACCTATGGCCACGGTGAGATTGAAATAAGGGAAGCCATTCAGGAATCCTGTAACTATTTCTTCAATATGGTAGGATTTCAGCTTGGCAAGAATGGCGACGGTGATTTTTCCGAAAATCAGAGCTTGTCCATTCTGCATAAATACGCTTCTCTTATCGGTCTTGACAGGAAGACGGGAATTGAGATCACAGAATCTTCTCCGCAGGTATCTAATCAGAATGCGGTGCCATCCTATATTGGACAGGGTAATCATGCCTATACCACAAGCCAGCTTGCCCGTTATGCTACTGCAATTGCATCTGACGGAATTGTATATGACCTTACCCTTCTCGACAGAATGACAAATTCCAGGGGAGATATATTGAAAGAATACGAACCAAAGATTGAAAACAGACTTGATGTTGCACAGAATGTGTGGGATGATATTCATGACGGCATGGCCAGAGTAGTACAGACTCATTCCCAGTTTGACGGTCTTGGAATAGAAGCCGCCGGTAAAACAGGTACGGCTGAGGTTGATAATATGTATCACCCGAACCATGGTCTCTTTATCGGCTATGCACCTGCTTCAGAGCCCAGATATGCAATAGCAGTCCGTATTGAAAATGGATATTCCTCTGGAAATGCCTGTCTTGCAGCTAATGATATTTTTAAATACATTTTTGACCTAGAAGATGAGAAGTCAATTCTTACAGGTATTGCATCTACAGATACAAGCAATACGTCAAATGACTAAGCTACAGCCAGATAATACCAGGATTATGGAAGTTATCTAATTTAGGAGGATACGGAGAAATATGAGCGAAGTCATTGTGATTACTTCCGGAAAGGGCGGTGTGGGCAAAACAACCACAGTCGCAAATATTGGAACTGGATTAGCCATGCTTGGCAAAAAAGTAGTTGTTGTAGACACGGATATAGGCCTTAGGAATCTTGATGTGGTTCTTGGCCTGGAAAACAGGATCGTTTATAATCTTGTAGATGTGATAAACGGGAGCTGCCGTCTGCGTCAGGCTTTGATCCGGGATAAAAGGCATCCTGATCTCTGCCTTCTTCCTTCTGCACAGACCAAGGATAAATCGGCAGTTTCACCTGAACAGATGATCAAGCTGACAGATGACCTGAGAGAAGAATTTGACTTTGTGCTTCTTGACTGCCCTGCAGGTATTGAGCAGGGATTTAAGAATGCGATCGCCGGGGCGGACAAGGCCCTTGTGGTGACAACGCCTGAGGTTTCTGCCATCAGGGATGCAGACAGGATCATCGGTCTTCTGGAAGCAAATGACATAAGGGATATCCGTCTTATCATTAATCGACTCCGTCCGGATATGATAGCCAGAGGGGACATGATGTCTGTGGATGATGTAATCGAAATTCTTGCGGTAGACCTTATCGGAACTATTCTGGATGATGAACAGATCGTGATTGCAGCCAATCAGGGAGAACCCCTTTCCGGTAAGAACTCCCAGGCAGAAGAGGAGTACCGTAATATTTGCAGGCGGCTTACAGGCGAAGATGTTCCTTTTATGGATATTAACCGTAAAAAAGGTCTGTTTAAGAGAATCGGCAGTATGTTTAAGAAATAAAATGTGTATAATAAAAGGAGGGAATCTGTGTGAGATCCTTTTTTAAAGAAAGAAATCATTCTGCCGGATATGCACGGGACAGAATGAAGCTTCTTCTGATTTCCGAACGGATTGACTGCTCTCCGCAAATGATTAAAATGTTACGAAATGATATGATACATACAGTCAGAAAATACCTGACCATCGATGAGGAGAATGTAAAGATACAGATTACTCAGGAACCGGCAGTACTTCATGCCTATATTCCTGTTATAAATAAAAAGGACAGATAAATTCATGTTAAAGCAATATAAATTACGATTTTACAATTTCAGACTTGTGATATTCCTGCTGGCAATCAGCATGATTGGTGTTAATCTGGTAGGATCCGCAGCTCCTGATCTGAAATCCAAGCAGTTTGCAGGTGTAATTCTGGGATTTGTTGTTATGCTGATCCTGTCTTTAATGGATTATTCCTGGATCATGAATTTCCAGTGGATCATGTACGGATTTAATATTGCCATGCTTGTTGTGGTCCGTCTTGCCGGTGACAGTGCAAATGGCGCGGCAAGATGGATAGGAATTGGCTCTTTCAGGTTTCAGCCTACCGAGCTTTCCAAAATTATACTGATTATATTTTTTGCCAGGTTTTTTATGGATCATGAGGATGATCTTAACAGTCTGAAAACAATTTTGCTTTCAGGTGTGCTTCTGGCTGTTCCGCTTTTTCTGATCCTGGAGCAGCCGGATCTGAAAAATACAATTACCGTGGCAGTTGTATTTTGTATTATGATTTATATTGCAGGATTAAGCTATAAAATAATCGGAGGAGCGATTCTTATTACTATCCCTCTTCTGATCATTTTCCTTTCCATCGTGGTACAGCCGGATCAGAAACTTCTCAAGGATTATCAGAGAGGAAGGATTATGTCTTTTCTATATCCTGAGAATGAGGAATATTCAGATGATGTACAGCAGCAGAATAACTCCAAGACGGCTATCGCATCCGGAGAGCTGGTTGGAAAGAAAATCAGTGGAGATGAAGATACGGCTTCTGTGAACAGAGGAAACTTTGTATCTGAGAACCAGACAGATTTTATTTTTGCAGTTGCAGGAGAAGAATATGGTTTTCTGGGATGCACAGGAGTGATTTTGCTTTTGCTGGCCATTTCTTTTGAATGTGTCCGAATGGGACTCAGAGCCAAGGACCTGTCTGGAAAAATCCTTTGCTGTGGTATGGCAGGTCTTATTTCTCTTCAGAGCTTTATTAATATTGCTGTTGCAACAGGGATTGGGCCCAATACGGGAACACCGCTTCCTTTTGTCAGCTATGGTCTTACATCTCTGGTCAGCCTTTACATCGGTATGGGGCTTGTACTTAATGTGGGTTTACAGAGCAGTACATATAATAAAGAACTTCTGAGTAAAGAAAAAGATAGAAAAGAGGATTATTTATGATATCTGAATTGCCTAAATCACAGAGACCATCCAGAAATTTTCAAAAAAAAGCACGGAAGAGAAAAAGAAAAAGAATCATACGTACCGTGCTTCTTCTTGCTGTATTTATTCTGATTGCCGGAGGCGCTTACCTGGGGATTAATATTCTGCAGGGTAATTATTATGGAAAGCCTGTGGAAGCATATGATACTTCTAAAGTATTCCATGACGTTCTTTACGACAAAGAGAATTTACGTAGTAAATCCTTTGCCAGCAAGCTCTGTGTCTCATCAGAGGGAGATGTGGACCGGGTAAAGAATGTTTCTCTTGAACAGGGGCAGAAAGGGCTGCTTTTTAATCTGAGCAATCATAAGGTTCTCTATGCAAATGGAATGTATGACAGGGTTTATCCTGCCAGTATTACCAAGATCATGACGGCTCTTCTTGCCTTTAAAAATGGTAATCTGGACGAAACGGTAACGATTGCCCAGGAGGATGTTACCCTGGAAGATGGAGCACAGGTCTGCGGTTTTATGGCAGGGGATAAGGTTACACTTGATCAGCTTGTCCATTGCCTGCTTGTATATTCGGGAAATGATGCTGCCTCAGCAATTGCCCGTTATATAGGAGGAACTCAGGAGAACTTTGTGGATATGATGAACAGTTATGCTGCAAAGCTTGGCTGTACAGGAACTCATTTTACAAATCCTCATGGCCTTCAGGATGAAGATCACTATACCACACCATATGATATTTATCTGATGTTAAATGCAGCTCTTAAATATCCGGAGTTTACAGAGATCAGTCAGCTGCCTTCCTATACGGTGACCTATCAGAACGCCTACGGGGAAACGGTAAGTACTGCACTGACAGCGACAGATCATTACCTGACAGGAGAGGCCACAGCACCAAAAGATGTAACGATTCTCGGGGGAAAGACAGGTACAACTGATCTTGCGGGAAACTGCCTGGCTCTTCTTTCCCAGAATGCTTATGGTAAGACTTTTGTTTCTATTGTTATGGGGGCTTCCAGTAAGGAACTTTTATATAAACAGATGAATTCATTGTTAAAGAATATTAATTGAAAGCAGGAAATGTTTTTAAAATGAAAGACGAAGAAATTAAATCACAAATGGAAAAAACAACACAAATTAATGGCAGCATAATCAGTAAAATAATAAAAACGATTGTGGTATTGGGAATGTTTATATTCTTTTTAACGCATCGATCTTTTTATGTTGCTGAACACAACGACTATTATAAGAAAAGAATTGCACTTGTAATTCTGATGACGTTCTCATCACTTTTTTTAATATGGACAAAAAAGATACTGAATGAAAAAAACAAAAAAACAGCTGCAATACTATTGTTTATATCGACTCCGTTTGTGAGCTTTTTTGCCCTGGAATATGCTAATATAATAAAAAGCCGTTTTCTCTGGCATGTTGTATTGGATCTGGGTAAGAAAAAATGTCTTCTTTCAGTTATAATTCTGTTTGAAATTCTACTTGTTTTTCTCGTTATAACAAACAGCTACAGATGGTCTGCATTTCTTGTGAGTCTTATAGTCTGTATTTTTGGTACTGCTAATTATTTTGTATATACACTGCGTGGCATTCCTATTCTGGCATCTGACTTGTCCATTGCAGGTACAGCTCTAAATGTGGCCGGACAATATGAGTATCATATAAATTATCCTGTTTTTATATTGATTTTTATTACAATATTCTGGGGCATTGTTTTAATGAAAACAGGAAAAATCAAAGCTATGAAAAGTAGAGTCAGAATAGGTACTGCTTTGGTTTCGTGCCTTATCTGCTGTATCAGTATTAAAGCTTTAATTTTTTCAAATGATTTTGGAGTTTCGTTAAATACCTGTAATCCACATAAAAGTTATAAACAAAGCGGCTCTGTTCTTACATTTATAAAAAGTATCCAGCTAATGCAAGTGGAAAAACCCGATTCCTACAGTTACGGTCTTGCTGAAAAAATTGCCGAAGAATATCCGGAAGATACAGAAAACAGCGCTACACCTAATGTTATAATTATGATGGATGAGGCCTTTTCTGATTTACAGAGTGTAGGTGATTTTAAAACAAATAAAGATGTTATTCCATTTTATCACAGTATGAAGGACAACTGTATAAAGGGAAATATGTATGTTTCTTCATTTGGTGGAAAAACAGCAAATACGGAATTTGAAGTATTAACGGGAGACAGTATTGGTTTCTTTCCGCCGTCTGCAACACCTTATCAGATTTTTGTCAAGCATGAACTTCCTAATCTGACAACTGATCTGAAAAAGCAGGGATACAGAAATACTATTGGAATGCATCCATTTAAATCTACCAGTTATAACAGAAAAATGGTATATGAATTATTTGGCTTTGATACCAGATTATATATAGACGATTTTAATGGAGCCGATACGATAAGAGGTTTTGTTTCAGATCATGCTGACGTTAAACGTATAATACAGGAATATGAAACTGCGAAAGAAAAGAGTGATGCACCTTTCTTTATACATAATGTTACCATGCAGAATCACAGCCCATATAAAAATGATCCCGCTAAACTGGGGGATGTGATCAAGCCGGAAAAGGGATACGACTATAATGATGTTGAAGTATACCTGACTTTGATTCACAAATCAGATCAGGCTCTGGAAGAACTTGTTACATATTTTGAAAATCTGGATGATCCTACAGTAATTTTGTTTTTTGGAGATCATCAGCCTGGTTTGAATGAAGAATTCTATACGAAGCTCCTTGGAAAACCAATAGATAAGATGTCAGATGAAGAGCTTATGCAAAAATATTACACTCCCTATGTAATCTGGGCTAATTTTGATATTGAAGAAAAGGAAATGGATATAAGCTCAAATTTCCTTGTTCCTCTGATGAAACAGGCAACAGGAATGAAACTTACCGGTTATAATCAGTTCCTTCTTCGCCTGCAAAATGAACTACCCATAGTTACATTAAATGGATACTGGGACAACAATGGAAAATTTTACAAACTGGACGATGAAACATCTCCCTATTATGATTTGATCTATCAATATAGCGTATTACAGTACAATCATATGTTTGATTCACATAACCGTCTGGAAAACTTTTTTAATTAATAGAAATTAGAAAAACTTTTATTTTACAGCATAAAAGTTTCTATGAATTTTCACAAATTTGGCATTGAATTCTTCTGCGAAATGCACTATAATTGAATCATATTAATTGAAGTTTTTGTTCAAAATTAATATTATACATGTCTAAGGAGGAAAAACAGGATGGTTGAACTGATTGTAGGAAAGAAAGGCAAAGGCAAAACAAAAGTACTGTTAGACAAAGTAAATGGAGCAGTAAAAGAAGCAAATGGAAGCATTGTTTACTTAGACAAGAGCACGAAACATATGTATGAGCTGAACAATAAGGTACGTCTGATCGATGTATCAGCTTTCCCGATTAAGAATGCTGATGAATTTGTTGGATTTATCTGCGGTATTCTGTCACAGGATCACGATCTGGAGCAGGTTTATCTGGACAGCTTCCTTAAGGTTGCACGCCTTGAAGACAAGGATATTACAGGTACCTTACAGCAGCTGGATGATATTGGTAAACAGTTTAACGTTACCTTTGTTATCAGTATGTCTTTGGATAAAGAAGAAATTCCCGAAGTTTTCCATGATAAGATCAGCGTAGCCTTATAATATTTACTTTTTATTCTACATATGAATGTAAAAAAGATATCCGCACAATTACATCGTGCAGATATCTTTTTTTGTCAGAAGGTATATTTCAGTCTTCCCGCAGATGGACCGCAGAAGCCGCTTTACGGCGTCTTGCATCATCCATGGCTGCATAATGCTTCTTCGTTGTATTAACGTCTCTATGGCCCAATACGTCGGCTACAAGGTATATATCACCGGTCTCCTGGTATAGAGAAGTGCCATATGTACTTCTCAGCTTGTGGGGAGTAATTTTTTTGGTTGTTGTGACTTCTCGTGCATATTTTTTCACAAGATTCTCCACAGCCTGCACACCGATCCTTCGCCTTTGTGAGGAATAGAAGAGAGCATGTTCATGTCCTGATACAGGAACAATGTTTTTGCGTACTTCCATATAGTTTTTCAGAGCTTTTTCAACCTCAGGGCCAAAATATACAACCATTTCATTTCCGCCCTTACGAACGACTTTTATGCCGTTATTCTTAAAATCCACATCCTCCACGTCCAGACCTACGCATTCAGATACACGGATACCGGTTCCAAGAAGGAGAGTAACAATAGCAAGATCACGTTCCTTTGTTTTTTCATAGTAGACCTTTTTCTGGCCTGTAAGGGTATCCCCGCAGTGCTCAATATAATCAAGGAGTGTGGCAACCTCATCTGCATCCAGACGGATGATGGTTTTTTCGTGAGTTTTGGGAACATCCACAAGCACGGTAGGATTTGTACTGATCATTTCATGCTTATAGTAATATGCATAGAAACTTCTTAAAGCGGAAATTTTGCGTTTCAGTCCACGTTCCCCGTTGGTTTCTGTTTTTTCCCCGTTTTTGTATACCTTTAAATATTCCTGATATTCCTCAATATCAACAGGCTTGATCTGATCCAGAACATCAACAGTGAAATCCTTCATAGAGCAGTTCTGAAAAGCAGGATTTTCATCCAGAAGAAACTGAAAGAAAATTCTGATATCATATGCATAGGAAATCCGCGTCTTCGTTGTTGTCAAAGGTTCCATGGCACGAAAATAATCCCTGCAGAAATCAGGAAGTGTTTTTAAAACTTCCCTGAGCTTGAGGATATTCTGGATATCTGTCTGTTCATGGTAGGTGACCTTTTTATTGTCTTTATATTCATTTAAATTGTTCATATAAAAAGCTCCTTCATCTATTTGAAAAACTCGCGTTTGTCGTATAGATCACATGGTATTATAAATCACTTTATTCCTGTATATTTATATTCTGGCAAATGGCTGCGTGTAATCCAGGTAATGATCTTTTTAAAGAAATCAGTTCCCCTTCTTTCATGAAACAATGTCTGGATTGTGCGGTTGTACATATTTCATTTCTTGTAATGTTAAAAAATTCATATTTAAATTCAAGAGTGATTCCATTATATTTGAGGACATCAACATTGATTTCTATTTCATCATCAAAATGGACTGGCTTCTTATATGATATGGAAATATCTACTACCGGGGAAATCACTCCGTTTTTTTCCACATCAATGTAACTGAAGCCAATCTGATCCATATATCTGATCCTTGCTTCTTCCATCCATTTTATATAGTTGGAATGATGGATAATTCCCATCTGATCCGTTTCATAATACTGTGCTTTTCGAATATATTTCATTTATTTTTTCCCTCTTTAATCTTTTCATTTATCTTTATGCATATTGCCTTTATATAGATATAAATATATTTCAGACCTGTTTTTAAATATTTCCAGATATACATAAGAACAATTTTCACATATTTCCAGATAACCATAACTAATCCATACAGTGTATTCCATACTTTCATAAAAAAGGTATTTCTTTTGATTTTCTGCTGGGCCTTCTCTGGATCTGGCTTTGGTTCAGGCATGGGGATGGTTTCTTTTGTTTTCTCATCAAGACAGTCTATATTTATATACTGCTCTTCTTTTTCGGGCATTTTTTTATTTTTCAGGGAGTGATTGATAAGTCTCCATACCATTGCATAAAGCACTGCAAAAGCCGGCACACCTATGATCATACCAGGCACTCCGAAAAGCCCTCCTCCAACCATGATGGCAACAATAACCATAAAACTTGAAAGTCCGGTGGAATCTCCCAGTATCTTAGGCCCAAGGATATTACCATCAAATTGCTGAAGAAGTATGATAAAAATAAGGAAATAAAGCCCTTTAATCGGATTCACAAGCAAAATCAGGATAATGCTTGGGATTGCACCCACGTATGGTCCGAAAAAAGGAATAATATTGGTCACTCCGATGATTACACTGACCAGAACTGCGTAAGGCATCTTCAAAATCAGCATTCCCACGTAACAGAGAACACCCATAATGGCAGAATCCAGGAGTTTTCCATAGATGAAGCCGCCAAAGGTTTTATCTGTAAATCTCATTGCATGAATCAGAGTCTTTGCCCATTTGGAAGGAAGGACTGCATAAACGATCATCTTGCTTTTTGCAACAAATTTCTCCTTATCTGCAAGTACATACAGAGAAACGATAGCACCGATCAGAAAGTTCTTCATGAAAATCAGAATATCAAAAATACCGTTTGAAATATTTCTCAGCATATCCTGCATTTGAGGAAGGATATTATTTGTAAGATATTCCTGGATTTTGGATGAAAACTGATTCAAAAGACTGATGGTCTGGGAGTTCAGGTTAAAACCGTGTTCCACAAAAGAATTCAGCCACTTCTCTACCACTTTCACATAGTATGGAAAACTGTAGATCACGCTCATAATACTTCGAATCAGCTGAGGAAGTATCAGCATAATAAGTGTGTATATAATCACCCAGAAAATTACCATGGATAAAATTACACAGATCCAGCGGATAACACGTTTACCTTTTTTCTGAAGCTGTATATTTCTTTTTTCAAGTATGGGAAATATGATCTTCTTTTCAAAAAAATTGATCAGAGGACTTAAAATATATGCAAGTATAATTCCATAAATTATGGGTGCCATAATATGCAGAAATGACTTGATCCCTGCAATCAGAGTTGACATATGGAAAATACCATAATAAAAGAGCATACTGGCAGCAATAACGAAAAAGGCAGTTACACCCCAGCGAAGGTAACGGTTATCCCAGTGAAATTTCATTTTTTCCTCCAATCTTAAAAATAGAGACTCCCCTGAAAAACAGAGGAGCCTTTTCATTATTTCTTCTTAAGAGAATCAAAAATCTTTATTGACTGTATGATAGTCTGAGCAGCTCCCTCTATTCCCAGCTTGCTGCTGTCAACGCAAAGATTGTAACTTGCGGCAGCACCCCATTTTTTGTTAGTATAATAATTGTAATAGCTGGAACGGCTCTTATCAGTTTTATTGATTATATCACGGGCCTCTTTGGCAGTTTTATTATATTTTTTGGAAATTCTGCTGATTCTCCATTCAGGATCTGCATGTACAAAAACGCTGAAACAATTTTTATTATCAGCCAGAGCATAATCAGCGCATCTGCCTACCATAATACAGGGCCCTTCAGAAGCCAGCTTCTTGATTGCCTCAAACTGTGCGAGAAATACTTTATGATTCAGAGGCATATCTGTAAATCCCGCTGAAGAATACCCAAAGGAACAGGTATCCATTACAAGAGAGTACAGAAAGCTGTTTGTAGGCTTTTCATCATGATTTTCAAAAAGTTCTTTACAGATCCCGCTTTCCTTTGATGCATGTTCCAGAAGCTCTTTGTCATAACATTTAATTCCAAAATAGCTTGCAACCTCCTGACCGATCTGTCTGCCTGCACTTCCATATTCACGACCTATAGTAATAATTGAACTTGTACTGTTCATATCTGCCACTCCCTTCCGTTATGTTATTAATTACGGTATTTATAGGACAATTATACAATATATTTGGTAAAAAGCCAACTATTTTCGCAATTTATCTAATAATTTAAGAAAATATTCCGGTAAGGGTGCAGTAAATTCCATATATTCTCCGGAAGTAGGATGGACAAATCCAAGAACCATGGCATGAAGTGCCTGTCCCTGAAGGTGATAAGGATTTTTGCCTGATCCGTAAACTTCATCTCCAAGGAGAGGATGTCCTATGCTTGTCATATGGACCCGGATCTGATGAGTCCTTCCTGTTTCCAGCCTGCATTCAATATACGTGGCATTCGAAAATCGTTCCAGAACCTGATAATGTGTAACCGCTTCTTTTCCATTTTTATAATTGACGGCCATCTTTTTTCTGTCCACAGGATGACGGCCTACAGGCGCATCGATTGTGCCCTGGTCTTCTTTCAGGACACCGGAAACAATTGCCCTGTATCTTCTCTTTATACTGTGTTCCTTCAGCTGCTCTGCAAGAATCTTATGAGCATGATCAGTTTTACACACTAACAGTGCACCTGTAGTGTCTTTATCTATACGATGAACAATTCCGGGCCTTAATATTCCGTTTATCCCTGAAAGATGATCTCTGCAGTGATACATAACCGCGTTTACAAGAGTCCCTGTATAATGACCTGCACTTGGGTGAACAACCATACCTTTGGGCTTATTCACAACAAGAATATCTTCGTCTTCATACAGAATGTCAAGGGGAATATCCTCAGGAAGAATATCTGGCTCTGTCACCTGAGGCATTTCCACTGTGACCAGATCGTTTGCCTGTACTTTATAGCTGGATTTTGCAGGAATTGAATTTACCAGAACTTTCTGTTCTTTGATCAGTTTTTGCAGGTAGGAACGGGAAAGCTCTTCTGTATTTTCGGAAAGAAAACGATCGATGCGAACTCCCGACTGATCATCTGTTACATCAAATTTAAGAAACTCCATATATCTAATCCTTCCTGTGGACTTTCAGAAAAGCAAAGTCCTGATCGTCTTTGTATTTGAAGAAAATAAAAAATATCAGTGCAATACAGCTGCAGACCACATAAACATCTGCAAGATTAAATACAGGAAAATCGATCAGAGAAAAATAAATATAATCGATCACATATCCCCGAAGAACTCTGTCGGTAAAATTTCCAAGAGCACCGGCAAACATAAAAAGAGAAATCAGTATCAGCGGCATATAATATCTGTTTTTGGGCACTTTTGAAAAGAAATAAATAAAAAAAACAAAGAAAATAAGACAGATAAAGATCAGCACAGGTATCCTGTCCTGCAGCATCCCAAAAGCCATTCCTGTGTTCTCCAGGTATCTGAATTTCAGTACACCGGGAATAAGCACAATATCCGGCTGATCTTTAAGATATTTCAAAGCCAGCAGTTTGAATGCCTGATCTATACATGTAAGTATAAAAATAGCAGAAAGTGCCCAAAGCCAGGAAACACATGCTTTCTGTACTTTATTCTTTCTTATTGTCATTTAAGGATCTCCCCAATAGCCGAAATTAATTCTGAGTCTGTAACTGTTGTGTCGATAAAACTTTTGCCGATACCATTCATTAAAATGAATTTAATATGCCCCTGTTCCATCTTTTTATCCTTCTTTGTTGCCAAAAGCACATCTTCAGCTTTCAGGCCATCTACTGTTAATGGCAGATCAAAATTCTTACAGCTAATACGTATTTCTTCGTATTCCTCCTGTGTAAGAAGATTTCTTTTCATGGAAAGATACGCAGCTGCAATAAGACCCAGTCCAACACACTGACCATGAAGAAGCCTGAAGTCTTTAAGCTTCTCTACAGCGTGTCCAACCGTGTGTCCCAGATTGAGAAGAGCACGCTCTCCTTTCTCCTTCGGGTCTCTTTCCACAACACCTGCCTTAATTTCACAGCAGCGTCTGATCATCACGGATAAAATATCAAGCTTTCTCTCTTTTATAAACGGCTGATTGCTATTTACAAACCGGAAAAAATCACCATCACATATCAGTCCTGTTTTCAGGATCTCGCCCATACCACAGGCAAATTCTGTATCAGGAAGACTGTGAAGAGTACTCATATTCATATATACAAGTACCGGCTGGTGAAAAGCACCTACCATATTCTTATATTGCTGGAAATCTACTCCTGTCTTGCCGCCTACGCTGCTGTCTACCTGTGCCAGAAGGGTTGTGGGAACCTGAATGAAATCTATTCCACGCAGATAAGTTGCGGCTCCAAAACCTGTAAGATCACCCACAACACCGCCTCCAAGCGCTACAAGGAGTCCTTTTCTGTCCATTTCATTCTGAATCAGTGTCCTGTATAGTTCCTGAACTGTATCCAGATTTTTATTCTTTTCTCCTGCTTCAAAGCAAAAACAAAAGACACAGGATGAAATCTTTTCCAGCTCATCTATGACTGCTTCCAGATAAAGAGGTCTAACATGGCTGTCCGTTACGACACAGATTTTTCTTCCGGCAAATCCTGCATCCTTTACTGCCTGTGAAAGACCGGAAAAATCATTTTCAAAATATATGGGATAATGAAAGTCACCATCTCTTTTTACAAGTAATATTTTTTCTGACATTATATTCTCTCCTGACAGGTTCATAGTTATTTACACATATTTCATAATACGTACACTGGTTCTTCCCTTTTTCGTCTGATGGGAAACACCCTGATAAATAAAACGGCCTTTTCCTCTTACAGATATAATATCTCCTTCTTTGGGTTCATATCCGTTGGAGGTGATCAGCTTTCCATTTACAAATACTCTTCCCTCTTCTATAAAAGGCACCATACTGCTTCGTGATGACTGAAAAGCAAGCGCAATCAGAGAATCCAGCCGGACGGACGAACACGTACCGGTGACAGGTTCAAAAGAAGGCCTGGGAAGTTCTTTCTGATCTTCCACTCTGGATGCCAGAATGGTTGTATGACGTACATTACAGAGATTATCAATAAGAAAATCTGTCATTTTACTATTACAGAAGCACCAGGCAGTATTCTGGCGGATCAGAATATCTCCGATCATGCACCGGTCAATACCAAGGTTTAAAATAGCCCCAAGATAATCTCTGTGGCTGAGCTGTTCAGAAAATTTTGCAGCCTTTGGTTCGATCTTCAGACAGTCAATGGGATAATTCCAGGTAAAAGCAAGAGCATCAGGATGAAATGCTACCATCTGACGCTCCGCATTTTCATAGCCGCCAAAAGTCTCTGCTGTTACGCCGGGAAAC
>JAQYGS010000229.1 GCA_028722515.1 Clostridia bacterium
ATGGATCGATTATGAATAAACTGATTTCTTTCTCCCTGCCTTTGATGCTTTCGGGTATTCTTCAGCTGATGTTTAATGCTGTGGATGTTATTGTAGTGGGAAGATTCAGCGGGAATCAGGCTCTGGCAGCGGTAGGCTCTACCACAGCCCTGATAAGTCTCTTTACCAATCTGTTTATAGGAATCTCCATGGGAGCTAATGTACTTTCGGCACGCTTCTTTGCTTCAGGAGATTATAATAAAGTATCGGAAACCGTTCACACTTCTATTACCTTTGCCCTGATCAGTGGCATTGTTATGGTATTTGTGGGAATTGGTTTCAGCAGACTGGCCCTGACACTTATGGGAACACCCGATGACGTTATTGATCTTTCCACTCTTTATATGAGAATTTATTTCCTGGGAATGCCTTTTTTCATGCTCTACAATTATGGAGCGGCCATTCTGAGGGCAGTAGGTGATACAAGACGTCCTCTGCTGTTTCTTATTATTTCCGGAGCAGTAAACGCATTGCTGAACCTGGTTCTTGTAATCGTTTTTCACATGTCTGTGGCAGGAGTTGCCATTGCCACTGTTATCTCCCAGATGCTCTCCTGTATTCTGGTGCTTCAGTGTCTCTGCCATACACAGGGGAGCTATCAGCTGCATTTTTCCAGGCTGACTTTAAAAAAATACTGTCTGAAGCAAATCTTTCAGGTTGGTATTCCTGCAGGCATTCAGAGCACAGTGATAAATTTTTCCAATGTTCTGCTTCAGTCTTCTGTAAATTCCTTCGGTTCCATTGCTATGGCTGGCTATTCTGCTGCCAACAATGTTCTGAACTTTCTTTATATTACTGTAAACTCAGTAACACAGGCATGTATGAGTTTCACCAGCCAGAATCTGGGAGCAGGAAAGAGAAAACGAATGGACAAAATTCTTGTAGACTGCATCATTCTCTCTGTAAGTGTATCTCTGGTGGCAGGATGCCTTTCCTGGTTTTTGGGAAATCAGATTCTTGGTATCTTTACAGAAGATTCCAAGGTGATCGAAAGCGGTATGGAGATTCTGTCTATGAGCACCACTACTTATTTTCTCTGCGGTCTGATGGATCTTTTCCCAGGAGCACTTAGAGGTATGGGATATTCCCTTGTTCCCATGCTGCTGTCCATTGTGGGAACCGTTGGCACAAGGATCGTATGGATCTTTCTGTTTTTCCCGCATCACAGAGCTCTGGATTTCCTGTTTGTTTCCTATCCTGTTTCCTGGATCATTACCATACTCCTTCAGGTAATCTGTTTCTTCTTCGTACGAAGAAAAGTTCACAGAATGCTGATGAAGAAAGCATCGGACTGACTGCTGCCCGATGCTTTCTTTTTTGTTAGTCAAGATAATAAGTATAGTGCATATCCTCTGGGGTAAGCTTATCAAGAACCTCCAGGTATTTAGCTGCCTCAACACGGCATCCTTCCAGATCGTGATCTCTGTAATTTCCACATTCTTCCTCTTTCGCTCCGGGAATCTCTCCCTCAAAAGTTGTGATGAAGCGGAAAGACTCTCTGATGCAGTCCAGAACCTCTTCATTGCTCAGTCCTCTTGTAAGGAAATAGCAGCCTGTGCGGCATCCCATAGGTCCTACATAAATAACTCCGTCTTTATATTTACTGTTACGTGCATAAGTGGCAAAGAGATGCTCAATAGTGTGGCTGACGCCTGTGGTAAGATAATCTCCGTGGTTTGGCTCTTTAATACGGATATCCCAGGTCATAATGTCATCATCCTGTCTGGAAAGATAAACACCTCTCTTTAATTTTGTGTGATCAATACTGAAACTTGGAATTCTCTGCATGATTTTTCTCCTTCTATTTATAATGTTCCGATCAGAAAATCTTAAGAATATCATTGTACATTACTACTACCATCAGCACCATAAGCAGCATTAATCCTGCAAAATGTATCATGCCTTCTACCTGACGGTTAACAGGTTTCTTCCTTATAGCTTCCACAATCAGGAAAACAAGGCGTCCTCCGTCAAGAGCCGGGAAAGGAATCAGGTTCATAACACCAAGATTTGCAGAAAGAAGCACTGCCATATAAAGCATATTCATCCAGAGCATGACGATCCCCTCACTCTTGCTTTCCTCATAGGTAGTTCCTATTGCATCTACCACTCCCACAGGGCCGCTTAAGTCCTTGACTCCCAGTCCTCCGGTAAAAAGATGCTTCAGGCTGACCAGAGTGGTACGGATCATATATTTCACTTCTAAGGCACCATATTTGATCACATCAAGACCTTTTGCCTTCTCACAGTACATATTGTAGGAAAAGCCTGCTTTTGGTGTCTTGTATTCTCTGGGAGTGATCTCTTTTTCATATTCCAGTCCGTCACGGGTAAAAGTAATGGTTACCGGCTTATCAGAAAGGGGATTTTTTTCTATATATTCCTGATATGCCTGGGCATCAGGCGTTTCCACTCCATTAACAGCTGTGATCACATCGCCCGGTTTAACGCCTGCTTCTTCCAGAGGCATTCCCTCAATCAGGGAACCCACCTCCATTGTGGATACGTCTTTCCTGTTAAATCCCAGAAGGTATCTTACATCCGTATCGGAAGGATAGGAAATGTCAATCTTTTTCCCATCTCTTTTTACTGTAAGATTGATCGTATCTCCTGCTTTAAGCTCATTAAGGAAAGAATATACATAAATATCATTTGCAAGATCTATGGAATATCCCTGATATCTGGTGATCAGATCGCCTTCCTTAAGCCCCGCTGCCTCTGCAGCGGATCCTTTTTCAACAGAAACCACTGTGGGAGGCTCATATCCTGCCACCCCCACAATGATCACTGACAAAACAAAAGCGAGGATAAAATTAAAGACCGGCCCTGCTGCTACAACACAGATCCTGCCCCAGACCGAAGCATTATTAAATGTACCAGGATCATTTCCCGTATCTTCATCTTCACCAAGCATTGCGCAGGAGCCGCCTATGGGAAAGAGTTTCAGGGAATATCTCGTTCCGTTCTTAACGGTACTTAAAAGTCTGGGGCCCATGCCCAGAGAAAATTCTGTAACCACAATCTTATTTTTCTTTGCCAGCAGAAAATGTCCGAACTCGTGAAAAAGAATGATCGTGCTGAATATAATGATCGCAATAATTATTTTCAATCTACCACCTGCTTTCGATCCACTGATATGTTTCCTTTTCTGTCTCCAGGATCTGATCCAGACCAGGATCTGCAATAACCTTATGTCTGCTCATAGACTGCCCGATAATATCGTAAATATCCAGAAAACCTATCTTTTTCTGAAGGAACTTTCGCACTGCCAGTTCATTGGCTGCATTAAAGACTGTAGGCATACTTCCTCCTGTTTGAGATGCCTGAATGGCCATGGGAAGGCCCTGAAAAGTTTCCATATCCGGTTCCTCAAAAGTAATCTGCCTGAGTGCAGTAAAATCAAGACGGTCACCTTTCAGATATCTTCTCTCCGGATAATAAAGAGCATACTGAATGGGAAGTCTCATATCTGGTGTGCCAAGCTGTGCCATAACAGCTCCATCCTCAAATTCCACCATGGAATGAATAATGCTCTGAGGCTGTACCACCACCTGAATATGCTCCAGATCCATATCAAACAGCCATCTGGCTTCCATCACTTCCAGGCCTTTATTGACCAGTGTGGCAGAATCAACAGTAATCTTCTGCCCCATAACCCAGTTGGGATGCTTCAGTGTATCTTCCACGGTCACGTGGGCAAGATCTTCTCTTTTCTTTCCCCTGAATGGGCCTCCGGAAGCAGTGATGAGAAGTTTATGTACCTGTTCTTTTTTCTCCCCATGAAGTGCCTGAAAAATAGCACTGTGCTCGCTGTCCACTGGAAGAATACGGACACCGTGTTTTTCTGCCAGAGGCATAATAAGATGTCCTGCTGTAACCAGGGTTTCTTTATTTGCAAGTGCAATATCTTTCCCTGCCATAATGCCTTCCATAGTGGGACGGATTCCTATCATTCCTACAATTGCAGTGACAAGAATGTCTGACTCCCTCATAACAGCCAGCTCAATCAGTCCTTCCATTCCGCTTACTACTTTTACATCCAGATCCTGCACCCTAACTCTCAGCTCCCTGGCATCCTCCTCTTTCCACACTGCTGCCAGCATAGGATGAAACTCCCTGATCTGTTCCTCCAGCTTAACAATATTTCGGCCTGCACCAAGTCCTGTAACTTTAAGATCCTTATTGGCACGAACCACATCCAGCGTCTGAGTTCCAATAGAACCTGTAGAACCCAGAATTGCAATATTCCTCATTTATTTATCCTTTCTTCTGCCTTTTGGGAACAGAT
>JAQYGS010000230.1 GCA_028722515.1 Clostridia bacterium
CGCCATGATCCGGTAATTGTGCCAAGAGCCGTTGTAGTTGTGGAGTCTATGGCTGCCATTACTCTTGTTGATTCACTCTTTGCAAACATGAGCGCACGTATGGACAGAATATGCAAATTTTATAATGATCCAGAGTAACTATCTTCAATCAAAAAAAGATCCCGGAGAGAATCAGGTTTTCCAATCCTGTTCCCTCCGGGATATTCATATTTCATTATTCTTCATCTTCCGGTACAGCCCAGATATGAATAGAATTAGGTTCCTCAACTTTCAGAGGCCTTCCATTCATAACAATAATATTCTTATCATAATCAATCGTAAAAACTGTAATGGTGTTGCTTGCATGATTGGCAACAGCCAGATGCCTGCTGTCAGGGAAAATCACAATATCTTTAGGGTATTCACCGCTGATGGGCAGGGTAAATTTCCTTGTGAGAAGGCCGGATTCTTCATCCCTTTCAAAAAGGGAAACGGTATCTTCTCCAGCTGTAGTACAGAACAGATGCTTGCCATCCGGAGCAAGGGCAAAGCCGGATGCAGCATTGTGAGTTTCATGCTCATCTCTGTCAGTTGTGGTTTCAATGGTCTGAATCAGTTCAAATTCAGGTGTCTTACCGCTTCCATCATACTTATATGCTCTGATCTCATTTGTCAGCTCAAATAAAATATAGGCAAATTTCCCATCATTGCTGAAGCGGATAATACGGGGGCCGCTCTCTCTGGGGCATCTTAAAATATCCACAAGCTCAAGCTTGTTTCTTAATTTATTGATACAGTAGATCTTTACCTGATCAATTCCATTATCAACAGCACAGAGATATTTATTGTCAGGCGTAGGACGGACACAGTTTACATGGGGGCGGAAATTACGTTCTGCCACACTTCCAAGTCCTTTATGGAATACGCCGTCCATAAGGCTTCCAAGCCTGCCGTCCTGGTGTGTATGTACTACAGTCACCTTACCGTCATGATATCCGGCAACATAGAGGTATTTGCCATCCACATCCGTTGCAAGATAGCATCCTCTCATACCGTCAATATCTACACTGTTAATACGGGTGAGGTCTCCGTTGTGATCCCGTTTGAATACTGCCACGCCCTCATCTTCAATGGAATATAAATATCTTCCGTTCTTGGAAACAGCTGTATGGGATGCATTGCTTACCTCCACGCTGCTTCTTTCTGTAAGAATCCCCTTCTCCACATCCACGTCATAAACATGGATGCCCTTCCTGGAACCATGTGTATAAGATCCCACATAGGCTACATATTTTTTCTCACTCATAAAGCCATTGCCTCCTACTGTCATGTGGTTCCGCCTTTATTCGACAAGCGGTGTCATTTGCTGGAATTATTATAACATAAATCCCCTGTAAGAACAAGGCAGTTGCTTTTATTTCATGCAGTTATCAAAATAATCCCTCATTGCGTAAAGAGTCTGGTCAATAACCTGATCCGTGTGAGACATAGAGAGGAACATTGCCTCAAACTGTGAAGGTGCCATATGAACTCCTCTTGAGAGCATTCCCTTGAAATAATCTGAAAATGCACTGGTATCCGCTGTTTTGGCAGATGTATAATCAACCACTTCCTGATCTGTGAAAAACAGACTTCCAAGAGAAGCAATGTGATTCACACGATATGGAAGTCCCTTTTCCTTTATCAGAGCTTCCATGCCGCCATACAGCCTCTCTCCTTTTTCTTCAAGATCTGAGTAGATTTTCTGATGATCGTACAGATATTTCAGCTGGGTAAGTCCTGCTGCCATTGCAATGGGATTTCCGCTTAAGGTTCCTGCCTGATAAACTTTTCCTGCAGGAGCAACCATTTCCATGATTTCTTTTCTTCCGCCGTATGCCCCTACAGGCATACCTGCTCCGATGATCTTGCCATAAGTCACAAGGTCAGGCGTTACTCCATAATACTGGGCAGCACCTCCGAAAGCAAGTCTGAACCCTGTAATAACCTCGTCAAAAATAAGAAGCACGCCAAATTCATCACAAAGCTTCCTTAAGCCCTGCAGAAAACCTTCTACGGGAGGAACTACTCCCATATTGGCACCCACAGGCTCTACGATCACTGCGGCAGTCTGTCCCTTTGCCTGCTCAAGAAGAATACGCACACTTTCCAGATCATTATAAACTGCAGTCATTGTATCTTCTGTGCAGCCCTTTGGTACACCTGCACTGTCCGGCACTCCACTGGTCATTACTCCGGAACCTGCACTGACAAGCATGGCATCACTGTGGCCATGATAGCATCCTGCAAATTTGATGATCTTGTTTTTCCCCGTAAATCCTCTCGCAGCACGGATTGCGCTCATAACAGCCTCTGTACCGGAATTTACCATACGGATCATTTCCACATGGGGAATTCGTTTGCAGATAAATTCTGCCATCTCTACTTCTATGGCTGTGGCACAGCCGAAGCTTAAACCTTTTTCGCATGCCTTGATTACGCTCTCTCTGACAGGAGCAAAATTATGCCCCAGGATCATAGGCCCCCATGAACCAATGTAGTCAATATACTGATTCCCGTCCGCATCGTAGATATAACAGCCATCTGCCCTGTCAATAAATCTGGGAGCGATTCCTATGGCCCCATAAGCCCGGACAGGGCTGTTCACTCCACCAGGAATGACTTTTACCGCTCTTTCAAATAACTCTTCTGATACAGACATCAGCCAATTCTCCCTTCATCCATAAATTGAGCCAGCTCTTTTGCAAAGTAGGTAATATATATCTGCGCTCCTGCACGGTAAGCACTTACAGCCATTTCGCAGATGATCTTTTCCTCATCGATCCATCCCATTTTTGCAGCAGCCTTTACCATTGCATATTCTCCGCTTACACTGTAGGCTGCCACAGGCACATTGACAGCTTTTGAAATTTCCGAGACCATATCAAGATAAGACATTGCAGGTTTGACCATAATGATGTCCGCACCCTCCTCAATATCCGTCAATGCCTCTTTCATACCTTCTCTTCTGTTATGATAATCCATCTGATAGCTTTTTCTGTCACCAAAAGATGGTGCAGAGCCTGCGGCATCACGGAAAGGACCATAAAATGCAGAAGCATATTTTACTGCATAAGACATAACAGGAGTCATATAATGTCCGGCTTCATCCAGAGTTTCTCTGATTGCTCTGATGCGGCCGTCCATCATGTCAGAAGGAGCAACCATATCTGCGCCTGCTTCAACATGAGACAGGGCAGTTTTTGCCAGGAGCTTAAGTGTTTCATCATTATTTACATCATGACCGCAGAGGACTCCGCAGTGGCCATGGGAAGTATATTCACACATACACACATCTGTAATAAAATAAATATCAGGAAAACGCTTTTTTGCCTCTCTGAGAGCTCTCTGTACAATTCCGTCAGGGCTATAAGCGCCACTTCCCACCTCATCCTTATGGTCCGGAATTCCAAAAAGCATAACCTTTGTCACTCCGGCCTTCTCAAGTCTTTCCAGTTCATATGGGAGACGGTCCACGCTGTATCTGTACTGTCCTTCCATAGACGGAATCTCTTCTTCGATTCCTGTTCCTTCCTTTACAAACAGAGGATAAATCAGGGAAGATTTATCCATCCTGGTTTCCCTCACCATTTTTCGCAGTGTCTCGCTGCTTCTTAATCTTCTTGGTCTTTGAATTAAATCCATTTTTATCCACTCCTCGTATGCTGTAACCTTCATAGTTTTGAATCATTTATTTTTTTCATATTTTCCACAAGATCCACAAGACTCTCTATAGTAGCCTTTTCTGCCATAAAGGTCCTCATCCCATAAGCATCTGCAGCGGCTTTTGTCTGTTTTCCGATACAGGCCGCCTTTATTTGAGAATAATCAAGCCCCTTTGTGGCTTCCACGAAGCCTCTTACTGTGGAAGCACTGGTAAATACCACGCAATCCACAGAGCCGGATTCCAGTTCTTTCTTTTCATCGATCAAAAAGCTCTTCTCATAACAGGTTTTATAAATGGGAATATCGTCCACAACCGCCCCTGCTTTTTCAAGATGTCTGACCAGTTCCGGATTTCCCGACTGTGCTCTGGGAATGAGAATTTTTTCTCCTCCATGCAAAATTTCTGCCAGTTCCCTGCCAAGAGTTTCCCCATCATACACAGAAGGAATAAAATCAGCCAGAAGATGGTATTCTTTAAGCTTCTTCCCGGTGCCCTGTCCGATCACTGCTATTTTAGTATTATACAGCCTTCTTGCATCCAGATTCCTTTCTTCCATTTCATGGAAAAATACTTCCACTCCTGTAGGACTGGTAAAAACAAGCCACTGATATTTTTCCAGTTCATTCACTGCCCTGTACAGAGCACTCTGATCAGAAAAAGGCACAGTAGAAATTGACGGCAGCTCCAGAACCTCTGCTCCTTTCTGCCTTAAGAGCTCAGACGTTCTTGAAATATGCTGTCTGGGTCTTGTAACCAGAACTTTCCAGCCTGCCAGAGGCAGCTTTTCATACCATGCGAATTTGTCTGCAAGAGAACAGACTCTGCCTACAACAATAATGGCAGGTGTTTCCACTCCCTGTCTGTCCGTTTCACTTTTAAGTGTGCCAACTGTAGCCACAATTCTTTTCTGTCCTGCAGTGGTTCCTTTCTGAAGTACAGCTGCAGGCATATCCGGATTCATTCCGTTTTTTATCAGGCCGTTACATATCGCCTCCAGGGAAGAAATTCCCATAAGGAAAACCAGGGTGCCTCCTGTCTGTGTAAGTGCCTTAAAATTAATATCATATGCACTGTCTGTTCTTTTGTGTCCTGTAATAATGTGAACAGAAGAACAGAAATCTCTGTGGGTGACAGGAATCCCATTGTAGGCAGGCACGGACACTGCTGATGTAACCCCGGGTACGATTTCGTAAGGAATATGGTTTTCTTCCAGAAGCTCCAGCTCTTCTCCTCCTCTGCCAAAGAGGAACGGATCCCCTCCTTTAAGCCGTACAACACGGTTCCCTTCCAGTGCCTCTTTAAGAAGTACTTCATTTATTTCTTCCTGGGCCATTGTATGGTGATTTGCTCTTTTCCCGGCATTGATAAGCTTCACACCATCTGGAATCTCTGCCAGGATACCCTGTCCTATCAGACTGTCATATACAACCACATCAGCCTGATTTAGGACTTTTTTTCCCTTAATGGTCAGAAGCCCTGCATCTCCGGGCCCGGCTCCAACAAGCCATACCTTACCTTTATTCATTCCTGTTCTCCTTTGCTGCAGATTTCTTTCAGCTGTCTGGCAAGAGAGATTCCAAGATTCTCCCCGTCTTCTGCATTTCCCTGGATATTACCTGTAACATAATTTCCTGTATTTTCATCGTAATACAGGCCCCGGATGAAAATCTCATTGCCCTTTACCTGGGCAAATGCAGCTACAGGAGAAGAACATCCTCCATTCAGATATTTCATGAAAGAACTTTCCGCATGTCCTGCAATCCAGGCATTCTGGTTGCAGTATCCTTTAAGATATGAATAATCCCGGCCTTTTCTACCCTGAACAGCAAGAATTCCCTGGCCTGCAGCAGGGATCATCTCATCCACGGTAAAATACCTGTTTATTCTTTTTTCCAGTCCAAGACGTTTAAGCCCTGCC
>JAQYGS010000231.1 GCA_028722515.1 Clostridia bacterium
AATTTTTGCAATGCATCAGGCGAGTTCACTTGAGATCGAGGCATTTATTCATGGTGCCTTATGTTACAGCTATTCGGGCCAATGTCTTATGAGCAGTATTCTTGGGGGCAGAAGCGGAAACAGAGGTCGATGTGCTCAGCCCTGCCGTCTTCCTTATGAGGCTTCCCTGCCGGGGAAGGCATATAAAGGGAAAAAAGAGACCTGTCCTCTGAGTCTGAAAGATATTTCTACTATTGATATTCTTCCGCAGATTCTTCGCTCTGGAGTTACTTCTCTGAAAATTGAGGGAAGAATGAAACAGCCGGGATATACGGCAGGGGTCACTTCCATATACAGGAAGTATCTGGATCTCCTGTTTGAAAAAGGGGAAGAGAATTATCAGGTTCTGGAAAGTGACAGGAAATATCTTCTGGATCTTTTTAACAGAGGAGGTTCCTGTGAAGGATATTACAGGATGCAGAATGGTCCGTCTATGATGGCTTTCACCAATGAGAAGAAGATGGGAGATGTAAAACCGGAAATTAAAAAGATAAGGGAAAAGGTATCCGGAACTCTCCTTCTTTTTCAGGGGAAGCCAGCCACTCTGAAGATAACCTGCAGAGATATTCAGGTTACTGTTTCTGCAGGCCAAGTACAGCCTGCACAAAAGCAGCCCATGGAGAAAGAACGCATACTTGCTCAGATGGAGAAACTGGGCAATACCCCTTTTGAATGGGAGAAACTGGATATCCAGATGGACAATAATATCTTTGTTCCTGTTAAGACATTAAATGAAGTCCGCAGAATGGCACTGGAGGAACTGGAACAGAAGATAGAAAGCAGATATAAGAGAAACACACCAAAGCTTTACAGCTTTGAGAAAAAAAAGGAAAATATAGAAAACACAGAAAACCTGCCTTTCTATGTTTCATGTGAGAATTCAGACACTGCTCTTATTTTAATGGAAAAAGATGGGCTTAGGGGAATGTATCTTCCTTTTTCTGCTATGGAAACCTGTCTTGTGCCAGGACTGGAGAAGGGACTTGATATGTACCTTGCCCTCCCTCATATGGTCAGAGGCAGAATCCCTTCAGATTATATCAGAAAAGCAAAAGAGTGGATTCAGCAGGGTATGAAAGGTTTTCTGGTGAGAAACACGGAAGCTTTTGCCATATTGAAGGAAGAAGGCCTGGGAGATAAATGTATCCTTGATCACAGTATGTATACCTGGAATGATGAGGCAGTGCATTTCTGGGACAGACAGGGTGTTCTGGGTAATACGGTTCCCCTTGAGCTTAACGAAGGAGAGATCCGTCACAGAGATAACAGAAAAAGTGAGATGCTGGTCTATGGAAGGCTGCCTTTAATGATTTCAGCCCAGTGTATCCGAAAAAATCTCTATGGATGTAATCACCGGGAGGATATGGTATATCTGAAAGACAGATATGGCAAAGAATTTCCATGCGTTTGTTATTGTGAACCCTGGAAAATGAAAAATACAATGTCTTGTTCACCCTGCTATAATATCATTTATAACAGTATTCCCTTTGGACTTCTTAAAGACAGGGAACGTGTAAAGATGCTTAAAGTCAGATCTTTAAGACTTGCTTTCACCATAGAAAAGCCCCATGAGGCAGCCGCAATATTTGATGAATTTACAAGAGTATATGGGGAGGGTAAGAATCCTTCTGATGGGAAATATACCAGGGGACATTTTAAAAGAGGAGCCGAGTAAGGTGTATGATTAATGTAATTGTAGAATTATCCAAATATGTGATCCTTACTTTGATGGTGATTTATACCTTTCATTGCTTTTATATGGTGAAACAGCAGAGTGAGGAAGAGAGAAATGAATCACTGAAGCAGCAGCTTATGCTCATTTTCTTTATGGATTTTACAGCTTTTATGGTCATTTATCTGAAGACGGATAACTTTGATGTGATCATATTTTATATGGAAATGATGGCTTTCTTTGCTTCAATTCAGATCATATACAGATTACTGTATAAAAAAGCATCCATACTTCTTCTTAATAATATGTGTATGCTTTTAAGTGTTGGTTTTATTATGCTTTGCCGCCTGGACGTAAAGACAGCATCCAGACAGCTTCTGATCGTTGCCGGGATGAATGCCGTTTCACTGATCATACCTGTTCTGATCAGGAAAATGAAATTTCTGAAGAATCTTACATGGGTATACGCCGGAATCGGTATTGTTCTCCTTGCTGCCGTGCTGGTTCTTGCCAGAACCAGTTATGGAGCCAAGCTGTCTCTGATGGGTATCCAGCCATCCGAAGCAATTAAGATCACCTTTGTGTTTTTTATGGCAGCTCTTTTAAGCAGAGGGGCAGATCTGAAGAAAGTTATACAGGCTACTGTCGTGGCAGGGCTTCATGTGGGGATTCTTGTTCTCTCCAGAGACCTGGGAAGTGCAGTGATCTTCTTTGTAGCTTATCTGGTTATGATCTATGTTGCATCCAGAAATGTGGGATATCTGGGACTTGGAATTGGAGCAGGAGCCGCAGGCTCAGTACTTGCTTATCATTTATTTGGACATGTGAGACAGAGAGTCACTGCATGGAAAGACCCCATGGCTGTATATCAAAACGAAGGATATCAGATCGTACAGTCCCTTTTTGCCATTGGTACAGGTGGATGGTTTGGAATGGGGCTTTGTCAGGGATCTCCTGAGAAGATTCCTGTAGTAAAGAATGACTTTATTTTCAGTGCCATCTGTGAGGAGCTGGGTGGTATTTTTGCCATTTGCCTTATCCTTGTGTGTATGAATTTCTTTCTGATGATCGTTAATATTGCCCTTAAGATCAAGAAGCCATTTTATAAACTGATAGCTCTTGGACTTGGCACAGAATATGCATTTCAGGTATTTCTGACTGTAGGAGGCGCAACCAAGTTTATTCCTATGACAGGTGTAACACTTCCTCTTGTCAGTTACGGAGGAAGTTCTGTGGCGAGTACAATATTAATGCTGGCGATCATTCAGGGGCTGTATATTTTGAGAGAAGATGAGGACGAAGAAATTGAAAGATATAGAAGAAAGGAAACAGCGAGAAGAGCTAAAAAAGCTGCAGAAGCGCAAAACCCGGGAAATATCTGAAAAGAGAAGAAGACGCAACAGAGAATATACCCTTGTGTCATGGTTTTTTGTTGTGATCTTTATCTGTCTGATCGGTTATCTTATTTATTTTAACCAGGTCAGAAGTGAGGATTTCATTAACAGTCCATATAATACCAGACAGGATACTTTTTCCGATCGTGTGGTAAGGGGACAGATTATGTCCGCAGACGGACAGGTACTGGCGCAGACCAATGTATATGACGACGGCACGGAAGAGCGTACCTATCCATATGAGAATATTTTTGCCCACGTGGTAGGGTATGATACAAATGGCAAAAGTGGTCTGGAATCAGAGGCTAATTTCCAGCTTCTGACTTCCCATGAATTTTTTCTGAATCAGCTGAAAAATGAATTCCAGGGAAAGAAAAATGCAGGAGATACGGTTGTTACCACATTGAATGCTGATCTCCAGTCAACCGCTTATAATTCCCTTGGAGACAGACGGGGAGCAGTTGTTGCACTGGAGCCAAAGACAGGAAAAATACTTGTGGAATTAAGTAAACCTGATTTTGATCCCAATACAATTGCTGAGAACTGGGAAAGCCTTGTGAACGATGCAGACAACAGCTGCCTTCTTAACCGTGCCACAAACGGTGCTTATCCGCCCGGATCTACGTTTAAGCTTGTGACAGCCCTGGATTATTTCCGCTCTACAGGCACTCTGGAAGGATATTCATATATGTGCCAGGGCAGGATCACCATGGAAGACCACTCTATAAACTGTTATGGAGGAACGGTTCATGGACAGGAAAATTTCTATACTGCATTTGCTAATTCCTGTAATTGTGCTTTTGCAGATATTGGAACGAAACTTGGAGGAGATTCTTTAAGAAAAACAGCGGAAGATCTTCTTTTCAATAAAGAGCTTCCATTGAATACTTACAAAAAGAGTGTATTTTCTCTGAATCATAAATCTCCTGTGGCAGAGGTTATGCAGACTGCCATTGGACAGGGAAACACCCTGGTTTCTCCAATGCATATGGCATTGATCACAGCAGCTGTTGCAAATGGGGGAATTCTTATGCATCCTTATAAAATAGATTCTGTAGTCAGCAGTGATGGAAATAAAGTAAAATCTGTTGAACCGGAAGTATATAAGAGACTTATGTCTGTCAACGAAGCCAATCTTCTCGGTAAACTTATGCAGGGAGTAGTAGAAAACGGAACTGCATCTTCCCTTAACGGACGGGGATATACGGCAGCAGGAAAGACAGGATCTGCCGAATTTGATGAAAATGGATCCAGCCATTCATGGTTTATAGGATATTCCAATGTTGACGATCCGGATCTTGTTGTTGCCATAATCGTTGAAAATGGCGGCACAGGAAGCGAAGCGGCAGTGCCTATTGCAGCTGATATTTTTGATGCTTATTATTTTGATTAAATAAAGTTCTGGTTGCGGGTTTTGTAAAAAAGGGTTATACTATACTCAGCTTGTTAGACACACACGAAACAGGAGGGCTTGCATTATGATAGAAGCAACGAGCTGTGGCGGTGTGGTAATTCATCGGGGTAAGATTCTTACATTGTATAAATCTTACAGGAACCGTTATGAAGGCTGGGTTCTCCCGAAAGGAACAGTAGAAGCCGGAGAGACATATGAGCAGACTGCATTAAGAGAAGTAATGGAGGAGGCAGGAGTTAAGGCGACTATTGTAAAATATATCGGTAAGAGCCAGTATAATTTCACGGTGCCGGAGGACATAGTTACCAAGGAGGTACATTGGTATCTGATGACTGCTGACAATTATCATAGTAAACCTCAAAGAGAAGAATTTTTTGTTGATTCCGGATATTATAAATTTCATGAGATCTACCATCTTCTTCGATTTGCCAATGAGAAGCAGATTGTTGAAAGAGGTTATCAGGAATATCTGGAGATGAGAAGCAATGGACTCTGGGGAAAACAGCATAGGTGTTACTGAAATAAACAAGGCTGTGTTTTACGCAGCCCTGTTTAGATTTCGGGAAAAATGGCAATACTTAAATAAAGGAAACAGGTGAGAGGCAGATGCTGAAATGGCAGAGGAATTATATGATCGATGATAAAATAAAACAACCTGAAGAAATTAAGGAAAAACTGGATGCAGGTGAGTTTGTCCACGGTATATATCTTATCACATTATCTGAAAATCCCTCTAATATTATGGACATTGTTCCGGCAGTTATGTTGATACAGCAGAGCTTTTATGATATCTGTCCACCGGTGATTGGAATGGCAAAAGGCAAGAAGAGCGCGTTGGAAATGGTCAGGAAACTGATTGATGACATTTACAGGACAACAGGTTCTTTTTGCATTGCAGAATATTTGGAAAACAGGTGAGTACATGCTACATATATTATGGATGATCATAAAATTTATAATGATCCTGCTGGGAATTCTTCTTGGCCTTGTACTTCTTGTAATTTTATTGATTCTTTTTTGTCCTGTACGATATAAGATTTCTGCTGAAAAAAGTGAAGATAATTATAACCAGACAGAAGCTTCTTTCGGTGTCAGCTGGCTGTTTCATGGGATCAGCCTGAAAGCCGGGATTAGAAATGAAGACAGGTGGTTCTCATTTCATGTACTGGGAATTTCTTTAAATAAATTATTTGGAAAAAAGAAAAAGAAACAGAAGAAGCAGGAGAAGAGAGTAGAACAGCCTGTATCTGAGAAGACTCATCCGCAAATGGAACAGTCTGCAAAAGAACCTGCGCCATCTGCGAAGATTTTACCGCCGGTTCCTGAAAAACAGAATAGTTTCCGCAGGATACGGGATAAACTACACAATATGAAAAAAAATCTTGCACATACTTTAAGAGAAGCAGGATGGTGGAAGGATTTTCTCACTCATCCACGGGTGAAAGCTGCATTGTCACTTGTATGGGAGAACGCCAGATTTCTTATCAGGCATATTTTTCCAACAAAGATTCAGGGAAATGTTACTTTTTCCTGTGAGGATCCGTCTCTGACGGGAATGATCCTTGCTGTTCTTGGTATGACCATACCTTTTCATAAGAATTGTATTCAGGTACATCCTCTTTTCAATGGCGAGAACAGTATACAAGGTGATGTTGATCTCAGAGGAAGAGTTTATGGATGTATATTTGTAAAGGCTGCGTTTGTGATCTGGTTTGATAAAAATGTAAAATACGCGATGAAACGATGGAAGCATAAGGAGGGCTAACATTATGGCAAACGAGAATAATTTTAAGGAAACTGTAAATTCATTATTTAAAGGCATGGACAGTTTTATTTCAGCCAAAACGGTGGTGGGTGATTCGATCCAGGTAGGGGAAACCATCATTCTTCCTCTGGTTGATGTTTCATTTGGTGTAGGAGCAGGTGCCTTTTCCGGTGATAAGAAAGACAACGGAGGGGGCGGAATGGCAGGTAAAATGACTCCATGTGCTGTACTTGTTATTCAGAATGGAACTACAAAGCTTGTTAATGTAAAGAATCAGGATGGCCTTACCAAAATTCTTGATATGGTTCCTGATTTTGTAGATCGTTTTACATCCGGAAGGAAAGATGGGGATACATCTTCTTCAGATAAAACAGATAAATAAGGTATTCAGTATGCTTATTTCTGCATAAACTATAGTAAACCAATGAAAAGGTTTAGGGTGAAGTGGAAAAGCTTATTGGGTTAATTTTATTTTTTATTGGTCTGGGAATGGTAATAGGGATGCTGGTTGCAGAGAATGTGATCCTGGTGATCACTGCTGCAATCTTTCTTCTGATCGGATATCATCTTTTCTGCAGGTGATGGGCATAAAATCCGTATAATCGGGTTTTATGCCCGCCTTATTATGACCTTTTGCCTCTGAAATCATAATAAATAAGCCCCTGAATAACAGGGGCTAAGGTAAATAGGATTATGCTCTTTCAACTCTGCCGGATCTTAAGCAAGAAGTACATACATATGTCTTTTTTACTCCGCCCTCAGCAGTTCTAATTTTAACGGATTTCACGTTAGATTTCCACATTTTATTAGATCTTCTATGTGAATGACTTACATTATTTCCGAAATGAACACCCTTTTCACAGATTGCACATTTAGCCATGATTGCACCTCCTTGACGCTTTTTCTCAACAAGTAACATTGTATCAGATGAATTGTTCTTTTGCAAGCAAAAAAAGGAAAAATGTGAAAAATTATATTTCTTTTTCTCACAAAACAGGGTATAATACTCGTACATACATTTTTTTAGCAATGGAGGTAACCATATGAATGGACGTATAGATTCTGGATTAGGTCAGATCATTATTGATACAGATGTAATCAAAACCTATGCAGGAAGCGTTGCAGTGGAGTGCTTCGGTATCGTTGGAATGGCGGCAGTCAGTATGAAGGATGGCCTCGTGAAGCTCCTGGGAAGAAACAGCCTCAAGCATGGAATCAGTGTACGAATTACTGAAGATAATAAGATCCGCCTGAATTTCCATGTAATAGTGGCGTATGGCGTGAATATAAGTACGATTGCAGACAATCTTGTCAGCAATGTGAAATATAAAGTGGAAGCTTTTACCGGAATGGAGATTGAGAAGATCGACATTTATGTAGAAGGCGTACGCGCAATTGATTAGGATAGAGGAGGAACATGTGGTGAATATCAAAACCATAGATGCCAGAGTACTTTCCAGAATGTTTCTTGCAGGAGCAAAGAATCTGGAAGCGAAGAAAGAATGGATCAATGAACTTAACGTATTTCCGGTACCGGATGGAGATACAGGAACTAATATGACAATGACGATTATGTCTGCAGCAGCAGAGGTGGGTTCTCTTGGAAATCCGGATATGGAAACACTGGCCAGGGCTATTTCTTCCGGATCTCTGCGTGGCGCAAGAGGCAATTCGGGTGTCATTCTTTCACAGCTTCTCCGTGGTTTTACCAAAAGTGTGAAAGATAAGAGAGAACTGGATGCAGCTGCTATTGCAGCTGCTATGGAGAAAGGTGTGGAAACAGCCTATAAGGCTGTAATGAAGCCAAAGGAAGGAACCATACTTACAGTTGCCAGAGAAGCAGCATGCAGAGCCTCACTGATCGCAGATGAGACAGAAGATCTTGATACTTTTTTTCAGGATATTATTGCAACTGCAGAGGATGTTTTGTCCAGAACTCCTGATATGCTTCCTGTATTAAAAGAAGCAGGAGTGGTAGATTCAGGCGGACAGGGCCTTCTGGAAGTGTTTAAAGGCGCCTATGATGGATTTCTGGGTAAGGAAATTGACTATTCCCAGTTTGAACATGGTCACACAGCAGCTGTGACAAAAATTGATAAACAGGCAGAAACAGAAATCAAATTTGGTTATTGTACAGAATTTATTATTTTGCTTAATAATCCTATGTCAGAGGATAGTGAGCATGAGTTCAAGAAGTTTCTTATGTCTATCGGCGATTCCATTGTTCTTGTTGCAGATGATGATATTGTCAAGGTTCATGTTCATACCAATCATCCTGGACAGGCAATTGAGAAAGCACTTACCTTTGGCGCACTTTCAAGGATGAAAATTGACAATATGAGAGAAGAACATCATGAGAAGCTTATTAAGGACGCAGAGAAGCTTGCCAGGGAGCAGGAAGAACAGGAAAGGAATTCAGAACCGGAGAAAGAAGTAGGATTCATTAGCGTTTCTGCAGGAAAAGGAATGACAGATATCTTTAAAGAACTTGGAGTTGATTACCTCATTGAAGGGGGACAGACTATGAATCCAAGTACCGAGGATATGCTGAATGCAATTGCCAGGGTAAATGCGAAAACAGTTTATATTTTCCCAAATAATAAGAATATCATACTGGCAGCCAATCAGGCCAGGGATCTTACAGAAGATAAAGAAGTAGTTGTGATTCCTACCAGGACTGTTCCACAGGGTATTACAGCAATGATAAGCTTCGTTCCGGAGAAGAGCAGTGATGAGAATACGGAATCTATGCTTCAGGCAATTTCCAGAGTAAAGACCGGCCAGATTACTTATGCGGTGCGGGATACAAGAATTGATGATAAGGAAATCCATGAAGGAGACATCATGGGAATTGGCGATCACGGCCTTCTGGCAGCAGGCAGAGACCGTCTGGATGTGGCTAAGGACACCATAGCACAGATGGTAGATGAGGAGTCAGAGGTGATCAGCATTTATTTCGGAGCAGATATTGATGAATCAGAGGCAGATGAACTTGCATCAGAGATTGAAGAAGAATATCCGGACTGTGATGTGGAAGTGAACTGTGGCGGACAGCCAATTTACTATTATGTAATTTCTGTAGAATAATGTGTGAGGGAAAAGCGGGTATATCTGAATTTTAAGGATATATCCGTTTTTTAATAATCCGTATGGCATCTTTTGTCTCTAAAATCATACTATAAGGAGTTTTGTTTTATGTCGGAATCACTTCGCACACTGAAAGGTGTAGGCGAAAAAACAGAAAAACTGCTGTCCAAAATCGGAATTATGAATGTAGAGGACCTTCTTCACTATTATCCCAGAAATTATGAGTTTTATGAGGAACCTGTCCCCGTAGAAAATCTTAAAGAAGGAGATACCTCGGCAGTTTCAGTGACCATTACTTCCGGAGCGTCTGTCAGTCAGGGAAAAAACTACCAGATCGTCTCTGCTGCAGGTGCAGATGAGACAGGAAATATTTCAGTGGTCTGGTTTAATATGCCTTTTCTTAGAAATACAGTGAAAAAGGGATGTGTACTGATTCTGCGTGGAAGAGTTGTGCGCAAAGGAAACAGGCTTTCTCTGGAACAGCCGGAAATTTTTACTCCTGCAGCATATGGGGAAGTGATGAACAGTCTTTATCCTGTTTATGGTCTGACAAAAGGCCTGTCAAATAAAACTGTGGTAAAGCTGGTCAGAGAGGTTCTAAAGTGCAGGAAACTTCAGCCGGAATACCTTCCATATGAATACAGGGAAAAATATCAGCTGGCGGATATTAATTTTGCAGTTGCAGCGATTCATTTTCCAAAAAACAGGCAGGAACTTGTACTTGCCAGAAAGAGACTGGTGTTTGATGAATTTCTCTTTTTCATCCTGTCTGTGCAGATGCTGAAAGAAAAAACAGAAAAAGCACCTGATACGTTTCCCATGCATCCTGTCTGGACAACAGAAAAAATTATTGAGAATCTTCCGTATCAGCTGACCAGAGCTCAGTTGAATGTGTGGCATGAAGTGGAAAGGGATCTTTGCGGACATTCTCTTATGTCAAGGCTGATCCAGGGAGATGTGGGAAGCGGAAAAACGATTCTGGCCTTTCTTGCCATGATCCTGACTGTGGAAAACGGTTACCAGGCTGTTCTCATGGCGCCTACGGAGGTTCTTGCCAGACAGCATTTTCTTGCAATGGAAAAGCTTCTCAGAGAACAGAATATTGAATTCTGCCATCCTGTTCTTCTTACAGGTTCCATTTCAGCCAGAGAGAAAAAGGAAATCTATGGAAAGATCGAAAGTAAAGAAGCTGATATTATAATTGGAACTCACGCACTGATTCAGGAGAAGGTGAAGTACAACAATCTTGGACTGGTGATCACAGACGAGCAGCACAGATTCGGGGTAAAACAAAGAGAAGCCCTGACTACCAGGGGAAATCCCCCCAACGTACTTGTTATGAGTGCCACACCTATTCCAAGAACCCTTGCCATTATTCTCTATGGAGACCTTGATATTTCTGTTATCGACGAGCTTCCTGCCAGAAGGCTGCCTGTGAAAAACTGCGTAGTTGACACCTCTTACCGGCCAAAAGCATATTCGTTCATAGAAAAACAGGTCCGGCAGGGACGCCAGGTATATGTGATCTGCCCCATGGTGGAAGAAAGCGAAGGCATGGATGGAGAAAATGTAACGGATTATACAAAGAAACTTCGTCAGATTTTTCCCCAGGAAATAAACATTGCATCTCTCCATGGTAAAATGAATCCTAAAGAAAAAAATAAGATTATGGAAGAATTTGCAGAGGGAAAAATTCAGATCCTGGTTTCCACAACTGTTGTTGAGGTAGGTGTAAATGTTCCCAATGCTACAGTTATGATGGTTGAAAATGCAGAACGATTCGGACTTGCACAGCTTCACCAGCTTCGGGGACGTGTAGGAAGAGGAGAATTTCAATCCTATTGTATTTTTATACAGGGAAATGATGAAAAAGAAACTTCCAGACGGCTTGAAATTCTAAACAAATCCAATGATGGTTTCTATATTGCAGGAGAAGACCTGAAACTTCGGGGTCCGGGGGATCTTTTTGGAATCCGCCAGAGCGGTGACCTTAACTTCAGGCTTGGAGATATTTATCAGGATGCGGATATTCTTAAAGCTGCCAGTGAAACAGCAGGGGAAATACTTGCACTGGATGAGAACTTAAGCCTTGAGCAGAACAAGGCTTTGAAAGAGATGCTGGATACTTATATGAATGAAGACCTGGAGAATCTGGGAATTTAATGGAAAGCGTATAATAATCTGAATATTAAGGAACTTTACAAAACTAAAATCCGGGGGAACAGAATGTGAAAAAAAGCAAAAGAGTAAATGGCTTTCTGCAGATATCTGTTTTAATTGCAGCAATAATCTGCCTTTTTATAGTGACAAGAAATAATAACCAGGCCACCTTATCTTTACCTATGCCTCAGAAGTTTGTTGGAGAGTACAGCCAGAATGGCGGAAAGTGGAAACCTCTGAAGGACAAAACAAAGATATCAGCCTTTGAGGGGGATGTTATTCTCCGGGGCCATTTAAAATTTGAAGTTCCGCAAGAAGGAGGGCTCGTTTTCTATGCAGATCATATTGGATACAGTTTCTATATAAATGGTGAGCTTTTTACTTTAAATGCAGTGATGGAACAGGAACTAAATTCTGCAGTGTGTGGAAGAAACTGGTGTTTTCTGGAATCACCCGGCATTACTCCTTCTGATGAAATCGAAATACATCTGAAAAACCCACACACTTTTGGCAATAAAAATGCTTTTCAGTACTTCTTGAAAACTCTGTGCAATACTTCTGTGTCCACGGAAATAGTGAAAAAATATTTAAAACCATATTGTCTGCCTTTTAAAATTTCAGGGTGTGCGCTTCTGGTTCTGTCATTACTGCTTCTTGGTGCGTCTGCCGCATCCCTTGTGCTGAAGGTCCCCATCGGCACAAAGCTTGAAAAGGCCGGGCTGCTTACATTCTTTGCAGGTGGGTACTTTCTGCTGGATACACTGGACTGTTTCTATACAAATGGTCTTGTGGTGCTTCAAACTTATGGACATCAGATGTGTATGATGTTCTTTGCTCTTTGGTTTGGATTCTGCCTGCTGGAAATTCTGGATGGAAAAGAAAAAAAGGCTGCTGGAATCGGAGTTCTTGTATCTGCTGCTTTTGATGTGATATTTCTTGTACTTTCCTTCTGCAAGGTGACAGTACTTTATGATACTCTGTTTTACTGGACAGTGCTTCAGGCTTTTCTCTGTATATTATACTTAGTAACGTGTATATGCGCTTTTCGTCATACTTCCCGCTGCAGAAGAATTCTTCTGATTTCCGGTATGTTATTATGCGTTTCTATGATTCTTGATCTGGCAGGTGTGGGTAAAACAATGTACTCTCAGGGAACATGTACAAAAGCAGTTTTTGTGGTCCTTACGGTGTGGGGGATTCTGTGGGCAGTAAAAAGTATCATTACTGATCATCAGGCATCCATCAGGATCCTGACTTTGGAAAAAGAACTGGAAGAAAGCCGGATATCCATTATGCTAAGTCAGATACAGCCTCATTTTTTATATAATGCCTTAAACACAATCTATCATCTCTGTGAGAAAGATGCAGCTGTGGCACAGCAGGCAATCAGTGATTTTTCAGACTATCTTCAGATGAATCTGAAATCCCTGGACCAAAAATGTCCGGTTCCATTCTTAAAAGAGCTAAAGCATGTAAAAAACTATCTGAACCTGGAAAAACTTCGCTTCGATGACGAACTGAATGTACGGTATGAAATACAGACAGCCGATTTTGCACTGCCTGCCCTATCGGTACAGCCGCTGGTAGAAAATGCGGTAAAACATGGAATATGCCCAAAAGAGGGAGGCGGAACCGTTGTGATCCGGTCTGGCGAAACAGAACAATACTATACCGTCACTGTTATTGATGATGGAGTGGGGTTTGATACAAAGCACCCAGAGGATGATGGGAAGAGCCATATTGGCATAGAAAATGTCCGCCGAAGGCTGCAGGCCATGTGTCATGCAACTCTTTTGATTGACAGTACCCCGGGGCGGGGTACAACAGCTGTCATCAGGATACCAAAGGAGGAGAGTAATCATGCGGATCATTGCAGTAGATGACGAAAGGATAGCACTGGAACGGTTGATGGAATCTATTGAGAAGGCAGAACCAAAAGCAGCTGTCTGGGGATTTCGTGATCCGGAAGAAGCGCTTACATATATGAAAAAAGAATCCTGTGATATTGCTTTTTTAGATATCAGAATGAAGAAAATCCACGGAATCCGGCTGGCACAGGAGATGAAGCTTATTTATCCAAAGATCAATATCATATTTACTACAGGGTATGATGAGTATTATGAGGATGCTTTCGGACTCCATGCAAGTGGTTATCTGCTTAAACCAGTTACACCGGAAAAGATCAGAAATGAACTTGAAGACCTGCGCCATCCCCTGGTGCCTGACACTGGCAAACGTGTACGGTTTCAGACATTCGGATATTTTGAAATGTTTGTGGATGAGAAGCCGGTCAGCTTCTATTATGACAAAACAAAGGAAATGGTGGCATATCTTGTAAACCGTCATGGTACATTGTGTACCAATAATGAAATTATGACAGAATTATGGCAGGACGATAGGCATTCCAGCTATCTGCGCCACCTTAAAAAGGACTTTATGGACACTTTAAAGAAACTGGAATGTGAGGATATTGTGGTTCAGGGAAGAGGAAAAATCGGTATTCTTGTGGAAAAAGTGGATTGTGATTATTATGACTGGAAAAATGGTAAGATCTATGCTCTGAATGCCTATCATGGTGAATATATGGCTCAGTATGGATGGGCGGAAATAACGAATGGTTCTCTTTTTATGGAAAAAGAAAAATAGATACTGGAACACTACTGTCACACTTTATCTGGTACAATATAATTCAAACATAATAACTGAAGAACAAGGAGGAAAACAAATGAATAATGAACAAAATAAAATGCCAAAATGGAAAGATATGGTGGCATATGAAAAGGCTTTGCTGATTATTCAGATAGCGCTTGTAGCAGTAGATCTTGGGGTAAGTATTTTTTACAAATTCCAGATTCCGGGAGTATCCCAGATTTTAATTGGTGTGATATTTGTTCTGGGTGGATTTATTTATCTCAGAACCAATAAAAAGATGGCTGCTCTGTGGTTTATACTGGGTCTTGTAAATGCAATATTTTCAATCGAATACTTTCTTCCCTGAATGCACAAATAATTGATTTATGAATCGGGTAAAATAAAAGGAAAGCACCTCCTTATAACTGAAACCAGCTATAAAGAGGCGCTTTCTATTTAAGACGATTTATATCTGAATACTGGTCAGATTACATCTGCTGTCCCATGCCGCCCTGGCCCTGAGACATCTGTCTTTCCTGTGCTTCGATCATTTTTTTGACCATATATCCGCCTACACTGCCATTTTGTTTGGAAGTAAGGTTTCCGTTATATCCATCTGTAAGCGGTACACCCAGTTCGTTTGCTACTTCATATTTGAAGCGGTCTAATGCGCCTTTTGCTTCGGGTACTGCTGCCTGGTTAGAAGATTTACTGTTTGACATATAAATTTCCTCCTTGGTTATATATATTGTTTTCGTGTTACAATGGTAGTATGTGAAAAGAAAAAAATAATACACTGGAAGTTTCCGTATGAATTGGAAGAGCTTTACAAATATTAATAAATTATGAATATTGTATATTTTTAAAGATTTAATTGCGTTCTATTTGGCAATTTGTTATAATGTAATGAAGGATTGGCAAAAATGAAATAAATGATACCATATAAATGTATGATATAGAGGTAAATAGGAGAGGAGAAAATATGAATCTTGGTATAATTGCACATAACAGTAAGAAAGTGCTGATTGAAGATTTCTGTATTGCTTATAAGAATATACTTGCGAAACATGAAGTCTATGCTACAGGTACTACAGGGAGAAGAATTGAAGAAGCTACAAGTCTTCATGTTCATAAGTTTCTCGCAGGAAGCATTGGCGGCGATAAGCAGTTTATGGAAATGGTGGAGCGGCAGGATCTGGATATGGTAATCCTGTTTTATAATCCGGTTATGATTGATCCCAAGGAACCGGATATTATGAGTATTGTGAAGCGCTGTGATCAGTACAATATTCCGGTTGCCACCAATATTGCTACAGCTGAACTTCTTATTTTGGGACTGGCAAGAGGAGACCTGGATTGGAGACTTAATCTGAAATGAGAGTAATAGCAGGAAAAGCAAGAAGACTGAATCTTAAAACACTTCCCGGTCTTGACACAAGACCTACCACAGACCGGATTAAAGAAACCTTATTTAATATTCTTCAGCCGGAAATCCCGGACTGCCGTTTCCTGGATCTTTTCAGCGGAAGCGGAGGAATCGGTATTGAGGCTTTAAGCCGCGGTGCAGCTTATGCTGTCTTTGTTGAGAAAAATCCCCAGGCATGCAACTGTATAAAAGAAAATCTTGCATTTACAAAACTTGCAGAAGGTGGTAAACTGCTGAACATGGATGCGCTGCAGGCACTGGCTTCACTGGAAGATAAAGGTGCGTTTGATATTATTTTTATGGATCCGCCCTATCATATGGGACTGGAACGTCAGGTTCTGGAATATCTTAAGAACAGTTCAACAGCGGATGAGAATACGCTTATCATTGTGGAAGCCGATATCCATACGGATTTTGATTATGTAAAATCTCTTGGATACAGGCAGCTTCGTTCAAAAGAATACAAAACAAACAAACACGTATTTCTTCAGCGTGCATAATTTTTTGCAGTGCTGGCGTGGGAAAAGAGAGATAAATTCATGAAAATAGCAGTTTATCCGGGAAGTTTTGATCCTGCAACCTATGGACATCTGGATGTGATCAGACGGGCAGCAGTTTCCTTTGATAAAGTCATAGTGGGAGTTTTGCATAATTCTTCAAAAAGTCCGTTGTTTTCTGTTGAAGAACGTGTTAATATATTAGAAAAGGCTACAGAAGATATTCCTAATGTGGAAGTTAAACCATTTGAAGGGCTTTCTGTGAATTTTGCCAGAGAGAATCATGCTCAGGTGATCATCCGGGGACTTCGGGCTGTAACTGATTTTGAATATGAGCTTCAGATGGCTCAGACCAATCGTGTACTTGCTCCGGATGTTGATACAGTTTTTCTGACTACCAGTCTGGAATATGCATATTTAAGTTCTACAATTTTGAAAGAAGTTGCACATTTTGGAGGAGATCTGAGCAAATTCGCACCGAAAGAAATTACGGATGCAGTCATGAAGAAGGTTCATGCGGATCAATAGAGAAAATAAGGAGAGTGTACTATGAGCAGCAGAATTGAACAGATTATCGGAGAAATCGAAGAATATGTGGACAGCTGTAAGTTCCAGCCGCTGTCTACGACCAAGATTGTTGTAAATAAAGAGGAAATTGAGGAACTGTTAAGAGAACTTCGTCTTAAGACTCCTGATGAGATCAAGCGTTATCAGAAGATCATTAATAACAAGGATGCTATTCTTGAGGATGCACAGACTAAGGCAGATGCCATCATTGCAGATGCTCAGGCCAAGGCTCAGGAACTTGTTACCCAGCATGAGATTATGCAGAAGGCATATGCTCAGGCTAATGATACTATCAATGCGGCTAATAAGCAGGCACAGGAGATTCTTGATTCAGCCACACAGGATGCCAACAGTATACGGCTCAGTGCTATCACTTATACAGATGATATGATGGCAACAATCGCAAGCATTCTGAATTCCACACTGGAAGATGCGGGTGTGAAGTATAAGACGTTTATTGACTCCCTTCAGAGCTGTCTGGAAGTTGTGAATCACAACCGCCAGGAGCTGGCACCTCAGACTGCTCAGGCAGCTGCTATTACAGGTTCCTATCATGAGGAAGAGAAGAAAGAGGACGACACCCTGTTAGATGACCTTGGTGAGAATTAAAAGACAGAACAGGATTCCTGTCAGGATTCCGTTCATACATTTTGATAAAAAATAAGGCAGAATATGCAGATCTTTATTAAGAATACTTCTTGTCTGGGCTAGGATGCATATTCCTCCGAAAGCTGTGGCTGTCACAGAGAGAATGCATTTTACAGTGAATGGAAGGTCGCAGACGGATATGAGGGACAGCCCGGTTGTCACTTCCAGGTAACTTAAGGGTATATATTTTAAGTGTGGCGAAAATGGCCAGAAATGGCTTACACATGCCGCCAGAATGGAAAAAAGCAGGATATAGCCCCCAAGACGGGCAATTGCTTCAAATCCGTTCATAATTGAGACATCCAGAATGGTACCTGAGGACAGGACCTGTGATGTCTCTTTTTTTTCATCGGATATTATTCCTATGGTACGATTTTTATAAACAATAAATCGAAAGAACAGCATACACATCAGGTCTGATATCAGGAAACACAGAAAGAGAGTATGGGGCAGAATCCTGTCCTTCAGACAGGCGTGGCCCAGGTAAGATATGATAAAAGCCGGACTGGCATTATTACTGAAGGTGGTCAGATAATGTGCCTCCCTTCTGCTGATTTTTCTTTCTGTGTACAGGTCAGAGGCAAGCTTTGCCCCCATAGGATATCCGCAGAGCAGCCCAAGAAGGAATACATATCCTCCGTAAGAACTTAAGCCCAGTATATGCTTAAAGAGGGGTTCTGCAGGAGACATGATTTTTTTTATTCCATCTGTATGAACAAGGACTCCTGTAAGAATAATAAAGGGTAGAAGTGTGGGCATGAGAGTGTTCAGCCAGAGTTTCATACCGCTTTTGGTCGCTGCCAGAGCTTCTCCGGGAAAGAACAGGAGAAAAAGAAGAAGCAGGATGACTCCTGCAGTCAGAAATTTACGTTTCATATACGCCTGACCTTTTTTGTAAAGTATATGGTGTTTTATGAGGATATATGATATCGATATGAATAATTTGGAGGTGTACTATGTCAGTACTGGAAAACTGTGAACCAAAAAGAGTATTTTATTATTTTGAGGAGATCTGTAAAATTCCCCACGGTTCAGGAAATACAAAGCAGATCAGTGATTATC
>JAQYGS010000232.1 GCA_028722515.1 Clostridia bacterium
ACCATCATAATCACTACACAGACAATTGCCGGAAGCATTGCCAGTGTTATCACAAAGCTTTTTGTATAGCGTGTTTTCCACATATAGCTTCCTGCCAGAATAATTCCAATAAGCAGTGCACTCCCTACACATATGAGAAAATCAGACAGTGCGATTACACTTGTCATATCTGTGTCAAAAATTCTCCGGAATAATGTATCCTCCCTGTTCTTTCCCTTTTTCTGCTTCCATCATCTGAATATAAGCTGTCCCGTACTTGGAAAAAGATCATCCTTCCGATATAAAATATTTTCATCAAAAGTCACCCGGAAATCACTTCCGTCAAGAGCATAGTAAGCTTCCCTTTCATATGATAAAAATACTGCCGGATGAAGGGTTCTGTAAAATTCCCAGAAATATTGAATCTCTTTTCCAATCTGTGAATCATCCGGAAGAGGATATCCGTTATAGAAATATTTTCTGACTAAAGCTTCCGTACTGACCAGCCTGCGTTTATATACCACATGCTGATATTTCTTTTTTTAATTCTACAAACACAGGGGCGTCTCCCTCTGCCGTACAGTAGCTTCGTACCCGAAGCTTCTCCTTATATGCCGGGTTTTCCAGCGAACGGCGGATCAGCCGATATTTATCTGTATCAAAATAAATATTTCTTATTATTGTTCTTCCATACCGATCAAGCTTCATATAATCTGTCATGCTGCGAAGAACGTTTTCTTTCTGCTGCCGGTTCATTATGTATTTCTGTTCATAACGCTTAAAGGTCATCTGATATGACATTCTCTCTGCTCCTTTCTGTTATGGATTACCCTTTCTCTCCTGTCCTCCTCCATCCGGGAAAGAGCAATCAGATCATTGGTGAGATCTGCCAGACGTTTGCTCTGACTCTGAATGTCTTTAATCCACTCATTTTCTCCCAGATCCATCTCCAGAACTTCCGTATCCGCATCAATTATGGTTAATGGAGTCTTCAGCTCATGACCTGCATCTGTAATAAACCGCTTCTGTTTTTCATAATTTTCCACAAAGGGTTTCGTGATCCGGGCTGACAGAAGTACCATAAGTACAAATACTGCACCCAGGCCCAGTGCTGTCACCCCCAGTCCTGTTTCGACCAGATTATTAAAGTTGGACAATTCCCTTCCTCTGTCAAGGAAAATGATCCGGATTCCCGGTCCTTTTTCATCTTCGCATACAAGGTAACGGTAATCCTCCACAAATCCATGCTTCTTTCCTGTTTTCCAGACATCCTGCCCATATTATCTCTGTCATCCGGATGTGCTGCTCTCGGAAATCTCCCATCGTTCTGTTCCAGAATATTCAGGATTCTGTCCGCATCTGTTACGATTTTACGGTAACTTAAGATTCCCACAATACCTTCAATTACAGTAAGCACCAGAAGAAGTGACACCATGGATGTAATCACAAGCTTTCTGCGTAATTTCTTAATCATTTTGTTCTCCGCTATTACCTTTTTATATACCTTTGGTTTTTACTTTTTGGTACATTGGGAATTGTCATTTGAATCAAACCACTTTTCAGTGCAGGGTTCAAATAATTATTTCTCAATGTATCTTTTGACTTTAATCCCAAAAGTTTCAATATTTCATTCGATGTGTACGGTGTATCATAATCCATCACTTCCAGAAGCTTCTTTACATATTTTGATATATTCTCATTTGTCCTTCTGGACTGAATTTGTATTTCATCTAATATAAGGTTTAACTGTTCTAATATAAACTCAATAAATAAAGTACTGCTTCCTTCAATATGACACTTTGCAATAGCGTCATAATACTCCTCCTGAAATTTCTCAATCTGACTTTCCAAAGGAATGTACTCAAAAACAGGCTTCCATTTCGCCAGAATTACTGTATGCCATAATCTTGCCATTCTGCCATTACCATCTGCAAAAGGATGGACAAAAACAAATTCATAATGAAATACCGCAGATAGGATCAGAGGATGTACTGTATCTTTATTTTCTTTCATCCAGAAAAACAACTCTTCCATTTGTTCAGGAACGAATCTGGCCGGCGGAGCCATAAAAATACATTTGTCTCCGTTAAACACACCTTCCTCTCCCTTTCTGAAAGTACCTGATTCATTCACAAGATACTTTGTCATAATTCCGTGAATACGTTTCAATTCTGAAATACTATAGGGATCAATAAAGGGAATTTCTTCGTATGCAGCATACGCGTTTTTTACTTCCTGAATTTCCTTTGCTGACCCCAATACAGTTTTCCCATCGATAACATCTTTAACTTCATTCAATGATAAAGAATTTGCTTCTATACTCAAAGAAGAATATATAGATCTTATTTTATTATTTCTTCTAAGATGTGGTTTGGGTTCCAGTGAACTTCTCTCTGTGATCCGACCTGTTTTTTCTGAAATAGAAGCTACCAGACCTAGAATTTTATCTGTAATTTCATAGGGTGGTTTATAATTTTTCACAGCTACATACCCCCATCTTACCTGTTTTCTTACATGTTATCTTACCCTATTTAATTGCTAAATTCAACTTTTTCCTGGATATACTATTTCTCTTCCAGCGAATATCCCGCATTTCTTGTCGCTTTAATCTGAATGTCAGCATGAAGCGCTGCCAGTTTTTTTCTTAAGTAAGAAATATAAACCCACACAACATTAAGCTCGGCATCACTGTCGTATCCCCATATCTTTTCCAGAAAACGCTCGGACGGAATAAGGTTATGAGGATTGCTCATTAAAAGCTCCAGCATCTGAAATTCTTTATTTGCCAGTTGGAAGCTTCCCTTTGGTGTCGATAATTCAAAAGTTGCCCTGTCCAAAGTCACATTGCCAAATTGAAGCTGTGAATTTGCCTGTACTGTCTGCGTCCGTGTAATAGCCCGTATTCTTGCCAGCAATTCCCTGGAATGAAAAGGTTTCATCAGATAATCATTTGCCCCCGCATCCAGTCCCAGAACTTTATCATCCACTTCTGATTTTGCAGTCAGCATCAATACAGGAATGAGATTGCCTTTTTTCTGATTTCTTTTAAAACGGTAATTCCATCCATCTTTGGCATCATAATATCAAGGATAGCACAGTCATAATTATCTGCCTCCAGATATTCCAGTGCAGCCTGTCCGTCAAATACCGCATCCACTGAATAATTGTTCCGTTCCAGAATCACCGTCAAAGCCTTTGATAATGCTATTTCGTCCTCTGCAAAAAGTATCCTCATATATCTGTCCCTATTGACTTATTGTCCGCAATGATGTTCACCGCCGCAGCCGTGATCTCCACATGTATGCTCTTCACCATGATTATGGTCATGATGGCTGCATTTAACATCCGGATTATAATCAAGTTCACCTGCAATCAGTGCTGCCACTGCGTCATCTGCATTACCGGATACCCCGCCGTAAAGCTTAATACCTGCAGCAGCCAGAGCTGCCTGTGCACCACCACCGATACCACCACAAATCAGAACATCCGCATTCAGCGCATTTAATACACCTGCCAATGCACCGTGACCGCTTCCATTTGTACCTACGATCTGGGATTGAATGATTTTTCCGTCCTGCACATCGTAGATCTTAAACTGTTCGGTATGTCCAAAGTGTTGAAAAATCTGTCCATTTTCATATGTAACCGCTATTTTCATAATATAATCTCCTTTTTCTTTTTTATATTGCTGACTATATTTCTGCTTGAAACATTCATCATATCCGCAATTCACACCATGTCCGTTACAAGGCCAGAAATCACCGCCCTCGATTCGAAGTGGGCATCCATCTACAATAGCATCTGCCAGTTTCTTCCTTGCACTTTCATAAATTCTCTGCACAGTAGTTCTTGCGATCTGCATAAAAACAGCACACTGCTCCTGACTGAAGCCTTCCTTGTCAATCAGACGGATAATTTCATATTACCTTTGTTTAGGATATATGTCCATATTAAATAAAAATATTTAAAATCCCCAAAACTGCACCTACCAAAGCCCCAAGATTTACAATCATATCCAGTTCTTTTTTCATTACAGTCAGAACCAGTTTTTCCAGACTGTCTATATTCATTTCATTGATTTTATCTTCAATAATTTCCGCAATGTTAAGATTTTCGAGCAATTTACCGACAACCGAATCAATAGCTTTGTGATAAAAAGCCGCTACTGTTTCCCTGACGGAGGTGGCTGTATCAGAGAATCCAGCATTTCATCATTCAGAAACATTTCCAGCATAGTGCCTTTTGTTTTGGCTTTTACCATTTTTCCGTTTCCGCAGAAATCATTTTCTGTTTTATGTCTTCTTCTGTCAGAAGATCCTCCGCTACAATATTACCGATTGCTTTGGCAAGCCTGGGTTTACCTTTGGGAATTGCCCCCGGAGTAAACGGAAGTTTATGTCCAAAAATTCTGATTTCTATTTTGGGATAGAACAGCATTTTTACAGCAATATAATTTGTACAGTATCCAATTAAGGCCCCTATTACGGGTCCTGCCAGTTTTTCTAACATCTTTTTTCCTCCCCACATGGTATTTTACTGTTTTCATCTTGGTTTGTGCTGCCACCACAACATACTCCGCAAAAAAAATATGCTTTCTGAAAGCATATTTTTTATTATAAAAATAAAATAGTTAACTTTTAAATCATTGCTTTATATCCAATTAAGACAATCCATACATAAGCACAGGTTTTGGGAATCATTAACATCCCGACCGAAGGCACCATATCTGCAAAAAGTACTACAGGAATATAACATGCAAAACTTATGACCACTGCAAGCCACAGAAAACGGAAAGGTTTATCCTGCTCTGTCTTCGCACTGCGATAAAAAAGAATCACGATTACAGCACCAAGGATTGTAAACGGAATGTTTCGATAAATTCCCCATGACAGCGGTGCTTCTGAGCTGGTCCACGCATTCTGGGGCATCAGACACAGAACGATACGTAAAACTGCCAATACCCATACTGAAACTGTAAGTTCTTTTTTGTTCTCTACCTGATAACGGACGTGCCATACATAGTAGAGCAATACATAAAATAGCGTCATTGTAATGGATGTAATCATTTTTCCAATGCCAAGTGATACTGTAAAATTATCCAGTCCGGTTGTACAAAGTGCAATTGCTCTCGGAACAAGATGAAATGCATCTCCACAACCAAGGATAACTGCCATCAGACCATATAAAAAATATTGTCTTCTTCCTTCACTCTTATGTATCATTATGACTCCAAGAGTAATTACAGACACCAGATAGACGATGTCAAATAGTGTTTCAAAAACTGCCTGCATTTTCTTTCCTCCTTAGGTGATCGCTGCAAAAATGCTTATTTTTCAATAAATGCTTTCTTAATGGTTGATTTTTGGGAAAGGACACAATCCACAAGCTGCAAAGTCTGCTGCAGAATTAATCTTTACTATAGTAGACGCATAAGACATTCTGCTTGGATGAGCCGGATATTTTCCATTCTGGTTACGAATACAATATAATTTTTCAGCATATTCTGCCAGAATAGATGCTGCTTCTCTTTTTTTCTCTTTATGTCCATCAATTCCCCATACAATCAAAATAATATCTGCATCATCAAGTAAGCCTCTCTTTTTAGAAAAATCTGTTTGGGTCTTTTGATCAATTCTATTCTGATCCGAAGAAACGCTTTCAAATAAATTAATCATAGTCACATTATTAAAACCGTATTGATCCAGAAATCTGCATAACTTTGTGACTGTAGTATCCGATTTACCATTTTCAGCTGTACTGGGATTAATTCCTATTGCAACAATCTTTTCCGTTCTATTTGAAATGCTATTCCATTTTACTGATAAATTTTCTCTGATACAACCACTATTTCCCATATTTTTTCTCTCAGCATCATATGGAATAATGTTCAGATCTGACCTGTAATCTGATTTTTCTTTTGTGTATTCTTTTCTGCTGGATAGATGTTTCATAATACTATTAACAGTATCTATCCACACCGCATAAATATCACTTGGGAGAATATCGCTGCCTTTAGTCTTACAAAACAATATGTCAAGCCATTCCAATAAAAACAAATGGTTACCAGCCTCCATATCAATATGCTTCCAACCATCCGGAACTTCCATGCAAACCTTATTTATGTAATCTATGCACTTTTTCAGTACCTGAAATTCTTTAAAGATGCTTTCTTTTTGATCATAAATATAATTAAATTCATAAAGTTCATTTTGATCTGTTAATAATGTAATATTCCCTGGATTTCCCATCGCTCCATTTTCCGCAATTGAAAAAGCAATAATTGTTCCCTTTGGCATAACACCCATCCTCCAGTCAGCGCATAACTGTGTCAACTACAACCATTATACCACAAGCGGGGAAAGTATTGTATATCTGTGAATGATTCTGACACCTCATTTCTTTTGACTTCTCCTTGCTGTTTTTCTATGCTCTCAGTATAATTATCTTATGTACAGAAATACACAATTGATAAGGGGACTTAGACTTACGTATTTATCCAAGTATAGAGAAATGAGGGAAAAATTTAATGAGTAAACAATCAACAAGAGAAAATAAATTAACCGATGATTACCACACGGCTTCAAACTTCCTGCTTTTGAAAAGCATAGCAAAATGTCATGAACCTGCTTTTTCGTGCAGAATTTGATTTTATAAACTTGCTTTTTCGTGCAAAATTATAGTTTGTAAACTTGCTTTTTCGTGCAGAATCATAGCTAATAAATTTGCCTTTTCGTGATTTCAGAGTTATAATCAAATTATATTGTGGATATACTATCCTCAAAGGAAGTGATGAAATGCTGAAAAGAAAAATCTACGATGAACTCGTTGCCTGGAAAGACAGCAGCAATGGCACAACCGCCATGATGATCGACGGAGCTCGTCGTGTTGGTAAGAGTTATATTGCGGAGGTATTTGCCAAGGCGGAATACAAAAGCTATATTCTGATCGACTTTGGACAGGCTCCAACGGATGTGCTGGATCTGTTTGTCAACGACAGTTCCGATCTTGATCTTTTCTTTGCGAAGCTTGCGGCCTTTTACTCCACGACTCTGTACAAACGTGAATCGCTGATTATCTTTGATGAAGTCCAGCAATATCCCAGAGCACGCCAGCTTATTAAATACCTTGTAGCTGACGGTCGGTTTGATTACCTTGAAACGGGCTCGCTGATCCGACTGAAAAAAAATGTACAGGATATTATTATCCCTTCAGAAGAAGATCACATGGAAATGTTTCCATTGGACTTTGAAGAGTTCCTTTGGGCAATGGGCGACGAGGTGACTTATCCGCTGATCCGGCATTGCTTTGAAACAAAGAAACCTCTTGGTGCCACTCTGCACCGAAAGATCATGAACGATTTCCGTCAGTACATCCTCGTAGGTGGTATGCCTCAGTCCGTTCTTGCCTACATTAACGGCAAAGATTTCGAGGCATCCGATATTGCCAAGCGTAGGATTCTGAAACTTTACCGGGAAGATGTCGCAAAATTTGCACATGGCTATGAAGACAAGGTGTTTGCTGTTTTCGATGGAATTCCGGGACAGCTTTCCAAGAAGGAAAAGAAATATAAACTTTCTTCTCTCGGTAAGCAGGCTCGCTTTCGAACCTTTGAGGATTCCTTTGTTTGGTTGAATGAAGCCATGATCGTCAATACCTGTTTCAATGCAACAGATCCTCATGTCGGGCTTGCTCTGAGTGCTGACAATGCCACGCAAAAGTGCTATATGGCGGACACAGGACTGCTTGTGACCCACACCTTCCAGGATAAGAAGTACACTGACAACGAACTGTATCGTGCAATCCTCTTTGATAGGCTGAATATCAACGAGGGAATGCTGATGGAAAACATTGTTGCGCAGATGCTCCGCCATAGTCGTTCATGCCTGTATTTCTATTCCCGTTCCGATAGTCAGAATCGTGAGAATCACATGGAGATTGATTTTCTGATCACGGAAGGAAAGAAGATTGCCCCTGTAGAAGTCAAATCCGGCAACTACCACTCCCATTCTTCTTTGGATAAATTCCGAAAGCACTTCTCATCCGTCATTGGCAACTCCTATATTCTCTATACCAAGGACGTTATGATCAAAGACGGGATCATCCATCTGCCACTGTACATGGCAGAACTGCTATAATACCTTGCAAGCCTGCAG
>JAQYGS010000233.1 GCA_028722515.1 Clostridia bacterium
TACATGGAAGAAACAGGACAGACAGAAGAACGTGTGATTCTGGTGGCAGTTCAGGCAGGGATAAGTACGGATGCAGAGGATTCCCTTGACGAGCTGGAAGAGCTTGCCCGTACTGCCGGTGCGGTAACTGTGGGAAAGATCATTCAGAACCGTGAGGAAGTGCATCCTGGCACCTATATTGGGAAGGGAAAGATAGAGGAGGTCCGTTCTCTTATTTATGCTATGGATGCCACAGGGATTATCTGCGATGATGAGTTGTCTCCTGCACAGTTTAATAATCTGGAGCGTGAGCTGGAATGCAAGATTATGGACAGAACTCTTCTGATTCTTGATATTTTTGCAGCACATGCAGTTACAAGTGAAGGAAAAATTCAGGTAGAGCTTGCCCAGCTAAGATACCGGGCGGCACGGCTTTCGGGGCTTGGCAGCTCTCTTTCCCGTCTTGGCGGCGGTATTGGTACCAGAGGGCCGGGAGAGAAAAAACTGGAAACGGACAGACGTCTGATACGTGCAAGGATTTCCGCTTTGAAAAAAGAACTTGTTCAGGTAGAGAAACACAGGCAGCTTATTCGTGAAGGAAGAAGCAGAAATAATATTAAAACTGCAGCCATTGTGGGATATACTAACGCAGGAAAATCAACTCTTTTAAATAAACTGACAGGTGCGGATGTACTTTCGGAGAACAAACTTTTTGCTACTCTGGATCCCACTACCAGACTTATGAATCTGAAAGACGGTCAGCAGATTCTTCTGACAGATACGGTAGGATTTATCAATAAGCTTCCTCATCATCTGGTGGAAGCTTTTAAGAGTACACTGGAGGAAGCTGTGTATGCAGATTATATTATCCATGTAGTGGATGCATCGAGCCCAAAAGCAGAAATGCAGATGCAGGTTGTATATGAAACACTTAAAGAACTGGGTGCCCTTGGGAAAAAGACCATAACATTATTTAATAAACAGGATATGCCTGAAGCTCATCAGATCCGTGATATGAAAGCTGATTACTCTCTTAAGATATCTGCGAAAACTGGAGAAGGACTTGATGAGCTGGATGCTCTTCTGGGGAAGATCCTGACAGAAGAGCAGATTTATTTTGAACGGTTATTTTCCTACCAGGAGGCAGGAAAAATAGGGCTGATCAGAGAGTACGGACAGGTTCTTTCGGAAGAATATACACAGGATGGGGTTGCTGTAAAGGCAAGAGTTCCCAGGGAAATATATCCCAGGTTATGAATGAAACAGAGAAATACAATATAGCGGAGCATGATAAAGATCATGCTCCGTTTTCACGTTATACTTGACCAACAAAGTAGGAATACTATATAATATTCTTAAAAAGGAATGAAAGGGGGTTTTACAAATGCAGATATCCACAAAAGGACGTTATGCTTTAAGGTTGATGCTGGATCTTGCTGTTCATAATACCGGAGAGCTTGTCAAGATTAAAGATATTTCTGCCAGACAGGATATTTCTGAGAAATACCTGGAACAGATTATTTCTTCGTTAAAAAAAGCCGGATATGTAAAGAGTCTGAGAGGAGCTCAGGGCGGCTATATGCTTTCTAAGGACCCCAGGGACTATACGGTGGGAATGATCTTACGTCTGACAGAGGGAAGTATGAAACCGGTGGCCTGTCTGGAAGATGAGCCCAATCAATGCAGCCGCGCAGGAGAATGTGTTACACTGCGCCTGTGGAAAATGCTTGATGAGGCTATAGAAGGTGTGCTCGATAAGGTTACCCTTCAGGACTTGAAAGACTGGTACGAACAGTTGGGAAACGATTACGTGATCTGAAACTTTTGAAAAATATATCTTGACAATAAGAAGGAAGAGTATTATTATATCAATAACATATAATTCATATCAATAAAGTATGAAATAAAGGAGGACGAACTCATGGGTAAAATTTATAAGAATGCTGCAGAACTGGTTGGTAATACTCCCCTTCTGGAAGTTAGTAATATTGAGAAAGATCTTAATCTGGAGGCAAAGATCCTTGTGAAACTTGAATACTTTAATCCGGCAGGAAGTGCCAAAGACCGCATTGCTTTAAATATGATCGAAGATGCAGAGAAAAGAGGCGTCCTTAAACCAGGAGCTGTTATTATAGAACCTACTTCCGGAAATACAGGAATTGGACTTGCTTCACTGGCTGCCATTAAGGGATATAAAATTATCCTGACAATGCCTGAGACCATGAGCGTTGAGCGAAGAAATATTCTGAAAGCATATGGAGCCCAGATCGTCCTTACAGATGGAACTAAAGGTATGAATGGAGCTATTGCCAAGGCAAAGGAGCTTGCAGAACAGTATGAGAACAGCTTTATTCCGGGACAGTTTGAGAATCCCGCCAATCCTGAAATCCACAGGAAAACCACAGGACCGGAGATCTGGAATGATACAGACGGGAAAGTAGATATTTTTGTGGCAGGTGTTGGTACAGGCGGTACCATTACCGGTGTAGGCGAATTTCTTAAATCCCAGAATCCTGATGTGAAGGTTGTGGCAGTAGAACCTGCAACTTCTCCTGTTCTGTCTCAGGGCAAGAGTGGTCCCCATAAGATCCAGGGAATCGGTGCCGGATTTGTTCCCAAGGCGTTGAATACGAAAATATATGATGAGATCATACCTGTAGAGAATGAAGACGCTTTTACAGCAGGAAAATATATTGCAAGAAAAGAAGGAGTCCTTGTTGGCATTTCTTCGGGTGCAGCTCTTCATGCCGCCATTGAACTGGCCAGAAGACCAGAGAACAAAGGCAAGACCATTGTTGCACTTCTGCCGGATTCCGGAGACCGTTATTATTCAACACCTCTGTTTGTATAATATCTGATAAAACAATTCAAAAAGCCCGGTAAGGGCTTTTTGTATGCTATGACAGGAGAGATAGGGTGAAAAGAAAAGCAATTATAGCAATGAGCGGCGGTGTGGACAGCTCTGTTGCCGCCGTACTTACAAAAGAATCAGGAGATGAGTGCATTGGCGCCACTATGAAATTGTTTCACAATGAAGATATTGGCGTAAAAAAAGAAAAAACATGCTGTTCTCTGGATGATGTGGAAGATGCCAGAAGCGTGTGCTATAAAATGGGAATTCGATATTATGTGTTTAATTTTTCAGAACGTTTCAAAGAAGATGTCATGGACCGATTTGTACAGGCATATGAAAATGGCTGTACCCCTAATCCATGTATTGACTGTAACCGGTATCTGAAATTTGACAAAATGTTTCAGAGAATGAGAGAACTGGAATACGATTATATTGTAACGGGACACTATGCAAGAGTGGAATATGACAAGGATTCGGGAAGATATGTTCTGAAAAAAGCTGTGGATGATACGAAAGATCAAAGTTACGTGCTTTATATGCTGACCCAGGAGCAGCTTGCTCATCTTTCCCTGCCCCTTGGAAATCTGAGAAAGTCACAGGTTAGAGAAATTGCCAGACAACATGGCCTGATCAATTCGGAAAAACATGACAGTCAGGACATTTGCTTTGTGCCGGATGGAGATTATGCCGGATTTATAGAAAAGTACACCGGACATCCATCAGTTGAAGGAAATTTCGTGGATAAAAATGGAAAAATACTGGGGAGGCATAAAGGAATTATTCATTATACTCCCGGCCAGAGAAGAGGCCTTGGTATTCCTGATACAGAGAGGCTTTATGTGTGTGATATTTCCCCTGAGACAAATCAGGTAATCCTGGGACATCATGAAGATCTTTTTCATTCTCAGCTGACGGCAGGACAGGTAAATCTTATTACCTGTGATAATCTGAAAGAACCAATAAAAATAAAAGCAAAGATACGTTACAGGCATCCGGAGCAGGACGCTGTTGCATGGCAGACGGAAGATGGTAAACTTCATGTACGTTTTGACCAGCCTCAGAGAGCCATTACAAAAGGACAGTCAGTAGTTCTGTACGATGGAGATATTGTGGTTGGCGGCGGTGTTATAGAGGATTATGATTCCTGAAAAAAATAGTAATATTTCCTATTGACATACTAGGAAAAAGATGGTAATATACAACCATTAAAAAAATACAATTTACAAGAGGAAAAGAGGCTGACATATGAGTAAAAAAATTGAAAGAAAAGACAGACATTTTAAATTTGAAACATTACAGCTTCATGTAGGCCAGGAACATGCAGATCCTGTCACAGATGCAAGAGCAGTGCCAATTTATCAGACATCATCTTATGTGTTCAAGAACTGTGAACACGCAGCAGCACGTTTCGGACTGACTGATGCAGGAAATATATATGGCAGGCTTACCAATCCTACAGAGGATGTTTTTGAGCAGAGAATCGCAGCACTGGAAGGTGGAGTGGCAGCACTGGCGGTTGCTTCGGGGGCAGCAGCGATTGCTTATACCATTGAGAACCTTGCACAGCAGGGAGATCATATCGTAGCAGCCAAGAATATTTACGGTGGAACTTTCAATCTCCTGGAACATACACTGCCTGATTATGGAATTACCACAACCTTTGTAGATCCTCTTGATCTTAAATCTATTGAAGATGCTATTATGGACAATACAAAGGCTGTGTATATTGAAACCCTTGGCAATCCTAATTCTGATGTGGTAGATATTGAGGCTATTGCCCAAATTGCCCATGCCCATAAGATTCCCCTTGTAGTAGATAATACCTTTGCAACACCTTATCTGGTGCGTCCTATCGAATATGGGGCTGATATTGTGGTACATTCTGCAACCAAATTTATTGGAGGTCATGGAACTACCATTGGTGGTGTGATCGTGGACGGTGGTAAATTTGACTGGGAAGCATCTGGCAAATTCCCTGCTCTGACAGAACCAAATCCAAGCTATCATGGAATCAGCTTTACCAAGGCAGCAGGTCCTGCAGCTTTCGTGACAAAGATTCGTGCAATCCTTCTGAGAGATACAGGCGCTACGATTTCTCCTGTAAGTTCCTTTATTTTCCTTCAGGGTCTGGAAACTTTATCTCTTCGTGTAGAGCGCCACGTGGAAAATGCATTGAAGGTTGTTCAGTATCTGAATCAGCATCCGCAGGTTGAGAAAGTCCATCATCCTTCTGTATCTGATGATCCGGTTCAGAAAGAATTGTATGCAAAATACTTCCCCAATGGAGGAGGTTCCATATTCACCTTTGAAATTAAGGGAGATGCACAGAAAGCAAAAGACTTTATTGATAATCTGGAACTGTTTTCACTGCTTGCAAACGTGGCAGATGTGAAATCTCTGGTTATTCATCCAGCCTCCACAACTCATGCCCAGCTGAGTGAAGAAGAACTTCTGGATCAGGGAATCAAGCCAAATACGATCCGTCTTTCTATCGGAACAGAGAATATTGATGATATTATTCAGGATCTTGATGAAGCTTTTAAAGCTGTAGAATAAGAAGAACCATTCTCATATATATCTTTCCTTTAAGCTGTTTCAAAAAATAAGAAGACCGTTTTTACAGGCTCAGAGCAGTCGGTAAGAACGGTCCTTATTTTGATTATGCTCAGTATGTTTACAACTGAGAGCCAAAATCTCTTGACAAATAAGAGAAAAGAGATATAATACAAAAATGCAAATAAGTTGCAAATGCTAATGAGATGCAAAAACAGCCAGGAGGATTATATGTTAGATGCTTTGACTGATTCTTTGGCAGACAGTGTGAAACTTCTGCCTTTTTTATTTCTTACTTATCTTTTTATGGAATTCCTGGAACATAAAACAGGAAGTTCAGCCAGGGAGAAAATCCGTACAGCAGGCAAATTCGGACCAGTATGGGGAGGACTTCTGGGAGTGATTCCCCAGTGTGGCTTTTCAGCTGCTGCTTCCAGTCTTTATGCAGGACGGGTGATCACGGTTGGAACCCTTTTTGCTGTATATCTTTCCACTTCCGATGAAATGCTTCCTGTTATGATATCCAGTGCCGTACCGCTGGTTACCATTATTAAAATTCTGGCCTGCAAGGCTGTGATAGCCATACTGTCCGGATTATTTGCAGAGTACGTATATATCTATGTGATGAAAAAGCAGGAAAAAGATATGAATGTACATGTAATCTGTGAAGAGGAGCATTGCCGCTGCGAGCACGGAATTGTAAGGTCTGCTTTCGTTCATACCATCCGTATTTTTGTATATATATTTTTGATTTCCCTTGTTTTAAATATAGTGATCGGTTTTGTGGGGGAGGATACACTGGCAGGTATTTTTACAGGTATTCCTGTTGTGGGACAGCTGATTTCAGCACTTGTAGGACTGATTCCCAACTGTGCATCTTCTGTAGTGATCACTCAGCTTTATCTTGATCAGATTATTGGTGCAGGAGCCCTTATGTCAGGACTTCTGGTTAATGCCGGTGTGGGACTTTTAATCCTGTTCCGTCTGAACAGAGACAGAAAACAGAATTTCAGGATTATGGGAGTTCTTTATGGAATTGGTGTTTTCTGGGGAATTATAATTGAGCTGTCAGGAATTACATTTTAAAGGAAATGGGAGGTACGTATGTCAGGAAGCAGTTATGCGACAGTAAGCCGCAGAAAAATACTGGAGTATCTAAAAAGCACCAGAGACAGAACGGTTACAGCTGCAGATGTGGATGTTTATCTGAAATCCCATGACAGCGAAGTTAATATTACAACTGTTTACCGGTATCTGGATAAGCTGGCCAGAGAGGGGACGGTCATAAAGTATGTGGCTGAGAAGGGAAGCCAGGCAGCTTATCAGTATGTGGAACCTGGGCGGGGATGTGAAAAGCATCTTCACCTTAAATGTGTAAAATGCGGGAAAATCATACACCTGGATTGTAATTTTATGGAAGAGATTTCAAAGCATATAGAAGAAAGCCACGGCTTTACTCTTCAGTGCAGGAATTCCATTCTTTATGGTATATGTAAGGAGTGCAGGGAGAAAGAAAATGAAGGATCAGACACTATCCAATTATGACAGAGTTATAGAAAACTGGAGATTGAAATTTCTTGAAATGGATCAGGAAAAGCTGATAAGAAAATTCAAACTTGATTTTGATTCCCAGGCACTTTATATTACGTATTTTTCTCACAGATTTTCCATTGACAGGCATACGGGTGAAATCATAAGATGTGATGAACCGGCACTGGAGCTTACATTTAATACAAGGATCACAATTTATAATCTGTTTTATTATGCTATTGAGAATCCCAAGGCTTCTGGAAATCTGGTGCCTTTCAGGGAGGTGAAAAGGGTTTATCCTTTTGAAAAAGCATATAGAAATACGATTCTCAAAGAGCTTCAGGACACGTTTGCAGGTCATGTTGAAGAGTTGAATCTGGCCTGCCGCCGTCTAAATGGAATCCGTATGCCTCAGGGAGATGCAGGGTATGTTCTGCCGGTATTTCCTTTTTTAAATATTGCAGTTCTTTTCTGGGATAAAGATGATGAGTTTGATGCTCAGGCAAACCTGCTGTTTGATTCATTTATCACTGATTTTTTTCACGAGGAGAATGTTGTGGGTGTAGGAGCAGATGCTGTCTATTATCTTACGGAGGCTTCGGGCCTTGTTCCCAGAAAAATATACGTATAATATACACAGGAGGAAAATTTCATGAAACGGGAAAGTTTCGCAAAAGGAATAAAAGATGGGATTCCCATAGGTCTGGGATATCTGGCCGTTTCCTTTACATTTGGCATGATGTCAGTTGCCAATGGATTAAGCATATGGCAGGCTGTTCTTATTTCGCTGACTAATCTTACATCTGCAGGTCAGTTTGCCGGGCTTGACATTATTGCTATGTGTGGTTCATACTGGGAGATGGCCTTAACCCAGCTGGTAATAAATCTTAGATATTGTCTGATGTCCTTTTCACTGTCGCAGAAGCTTCGAAGGGATGAACCCAGATTTCATCGTTACATTGTGGCTTTTGGCGTTACGGATGAAATTTTTGGTGTCACTGCAGGCCAGGAGGGAAAGGTCAGCGCGTTTTATAGTTATGGCGCTATGTGTGTAGCTATTCCGGGATGGGTTCTGGGAACACTGGCAGGTGCCGTATCCGGAAATATTCTTCCGGATTTTATCATAAGTGCCTTGGGTGTAGCAATTTATGGTATGTTTCTGGCCGTAATCATTCCTCCTGCCAAGAAAAACAGGGCAGTACTGGGTGTGGTCATTGCCTCAATGGTGATCAGTACATTGTTTAAAGTAGTACCTTTTCTTTCAAAAGTTTCTTCAGGTTTTGTGATTATTATTACTACTCTGCTGGTAGC
>JAQYGS010000234.1 GCA_028722515.1 Clostridia bacterium
TTGAATAAGAGAAATGAAAACTTCCGGATAAAAATTATAAATCAGAAGAGGAAGAACAACAATAGTAACGATAATAATTAAAATAATACCAGATTTAGAATGAGAATCAGAAGTATGCTCCATATAAGCACGATTCTCAGCAAAGATACGATCAAGACGTTTCTTATCAGCTTTTGTCATAGATTCTCCTTTGGCCATTAAGCGATTCATTTCCTGTAAACGTTCCTGATGCTTCCGTTCAGCTGTAGATTGAGGTTTCTGATGCGCCTGAGCTTTCCTTTTTTTAGCAGCATATTCTAATTCACGTTCCTCAGGTGTACGATTCATATATTCACGATCCATTAAACCCATAATAAACCCTCCTTCCTATAAAGAGATTATACAATACAAAAGTGTCAAAAACCAGACATAAATGTTGAAAAATAAAAAAAATATAAAAATAACAAATGTATCAAACACTGATAAAAGAATTATTTAGCAGGAAAATTTTGAAACGGTGCTACGGACCAAAAGGCCGGGGGTTCGAATCCTCTAACACACGTATTATTTTAGAGACAGGAATGCTGAATATCAGTGTTCCTGTTTTTGTTTACAGAAAAATATTATATGAAGTTTACATGGACGTCTAAAACCCACAAATATTCAAAAATATTGAATTTTTCAGGAAATGATTTTATACTGAAATCAGCCAGGAGGTGAAGACATGAAAAATTATGTATTAATGCATAAAAATGAAAAGTGCGGAACATTTGTTTTCGATGAAGAAACTGGCAAAATAATGGAGTACCATGATAATGGAAAAGGACTTTCTCCATATCTTGGGAATTTTGATGTACGGAAAATGCGAAAATGGTGGGAGATGAGAGCTGTTCCTGCATCAAGAACAGCAATGCAGGAAATAATTCGTAACGCAGGATGTCTCAATACAGAAGTTTATCTTGCTAAAAATCTGGCATTGAGCATGACCGATACTTACTGGATATGTCCTGACAATGCAAATCTCTCATATGATGACGTAAAGTTTTCAAACCTTGCAGTTTATGGGCATGGTAAGGTTCCATATCACAATGCATCATCTTATGACCCAAATGCTTCGCTTGGCGGTCAAATGAACAAGTATTGGGATTTAGAACAATCCTGTCCGATTCTTGTGAAAGAAAGTTATCGATACTTTGGCCAGCAGTCAATTAATGAAGTATTTGCCACAAGAATACACGAAAGACAGAACACAGACATTCCTTTTGTAAGGTACTCGGCCTCTACCACTGAAGACAGAGGTGTTTTGTGCAGATGCAAGGCATTTACGTCAGAAGATGCAGAGCTTATATCCGCATATGAAATCATAGAAAGTCAAAAGATCAGAAATGAAATGGCTTTTTATGATGCATATATTCAAATTTGTGTAAATAATGGAATTGACTATGAGCAGATACAGAACTTTATGGATTATCAGACTATGACTGATTTTCTGATAAGCAATACCGATGAACATCTGATGAATTTTGGAGTGCTGCGTGATGCAAATACAATGAAACTGATAGGACCGGCTCCAATTTTTGACTCCGGAAACAGTATGTTTTACTCAGATGAAAGAAAAACACCATATAGCCGTGCTGATTTGCTGGGACGTACAATTACAGGTTTCTGTAAAACAGAAGAAAAAATGCTTGAAAAAGTAAAAAATCGCAATTTAGTTCGTATTGATTTGATTCCTGCACCGGATGAAGTTAAGACGTTATATATAGATGCTGGTATTCCCGAATGGAAAGCTGATTTAATCAGCAAAAACTATGAAACCAAAGCACAGATGCTGAAGGAATTTCAGAAAGGAAAAGTGATTTCCTTTTACAGAGAGAAACAGAGGGAAAAAGAAAGCAGGAAAAATACATGCGAAACAACAAATAAACAAAAATTTATTATGTTAAGTGGTATTTCAGGTCCTTTAAGAATACAGGAAGCAAAAAAGATATATGAAGCAGAGATAACTAAAAATAAATTTATCACTGCTGATGACAGAGGTCTGTATCCTATTGGCAAGGCTTTGGAAAATACTGGACTTATATTTGATAAAGCAAAAATATTAAACAGCATTCACTCAATTGATGGTTATCGCAATGCATTAGTATATATATCTTCGGATAAAATACGTGAAGAAATAAGGATAGAACTCCCGGAAAAATACAGCGAAGATCTGGTATCTTTGATTGTTGATGCTCGTATAAAAACAGCGTTCATAAGTGGTGCTTCTGTAATATATGAAGCAATGAATCTGGATAGACAAGTCAGAGAAAAATACCTGGAAATAGCAAAAGAATGTGGCATTAACAATAGAGAGTTACATGTAATTAATAGCTGCCCACCTGTTGAAGAAGAAGGATGGAATTCAGTCATAAACCACCAGAGTTAAAAAACAAATACAGTGAATTTCTAAACGGACATGGCTGCTGTCCGGGAATTTTATAGTAAATAAAGGGGAGCCTTACGTTACATCTTCTCAAAGTCAGATGTCCGTAAAGCTTCCCTTTTAAAAATATTTACTTAACTATCAGCAGGTTGCACCACCCTTAAGGTGCTTCTGTGCTGTCAGGTTTTCCTGTTTCCTGTCAAGAAGATCGTTGGAGAGAAGCTGCTCCTGTACATTTTCAAAACCGATTCTTGCTACAGTGTCTGCAAATCTTTCTCCCGTGATACCCTGCTCTCTGAAAAGAAGAATTGCTTTTTCTACTACATTGAGCACTTCTTCTTTGTCTGTAAAGACTTTATCAAGATAACGGCCCTGAGCAACTTTCTTGCCCCATCTTCCGCCAATGTAGATGCGGTATCCACTTGTATATCCCTCAAATGCTTTAAATGGACACTTGCCGATACATCTTCCGCAATGGTTACATTTCTCTGTATCAACAGTGATCTTACCGTCAACCATCTTTGCAGCGTGGATCGGGCAGGCCATTTCAATCTGACATTTCTTACATCCGCGGCATTTCTCAAAGTCGATCTGAGGTACTTTCTGACCAATGATTCCAAGGTCGTTCAGATCTGGTTTTACGCAGTTGTTTGGACATCCGCCTACTGCGATCTTAAATTTGTGAGGAAGCTTCACGTCATTGTATCCCATGAAGAAGCGGTCATGAATTTCGCTGGAAAGACCAAATGTATCGATCAGACCGTACTGGCAGGTAGTACCTTTACAGGAAACTACAGGACGAACTTTGGAGCCGGTTCCGCCTGTCATCAAACCGCGTTCTGCCAGAAATTCACGGATTGGTTCGATATTTTCATAAGGAACTCCCTGAATTTCCAGAGTCATACGGGAGGTCATGGTAATCTCTCCACTTCCATAGAGCTCAGCTGCTTCTGAAATGATACGGCTTTCTTCTGCAGTGATCTTTCCGTTTCTGGTAATAATACGGCAGTTGAAACGATCACCTGTGGTCTTGTCCCAGAGGAATCCCCATGCTTTTACTTTTGTGATTTCTGCCTGTGAAACCTTGGCAGTAGGATTCTTTACACGGACATCATTAAAGAAGGTGGCACCTTCCAGTACAACAGTGTTTGTATATCCGAAATGTCTCAGTCTGTTCTGAAGGAAGTAAGCTCTCTTACCTTTGGCACATACAAGGAGAAGCTTTTCATCTTTTCCAATTCCCGGAATTTCACCTTTTACATCTGTAAGATTTACATAATCTGCACCATGGATGGAAGGCTTTAAGCCGGCATCAATAATTCTGTATCCTTCTGCCTTGCCCTGAAGAAATTCTGCAGGAGTCATGCTTACCAGAGTCCCTTCAATCTTATTGAGAAGTACATAGACTGCCTGGACAAAAGGATGAATAGCTGTGGAGAAAGGTGGCGCATAAGCAAAATCCACATTTTCAAAGTCTTCCAGTTTTGCATTCATGGAAATTCCCATTACTGCAATATCAGTCATTTTATCTACTGCGCCTGGTCCAAGAATCTGAGCGCCAAGAAGTTTATGTGTATTTTTATCGGCAACAAGTTTGGTGATAAAGAAAGCAGCATCCGGATAATAATGTGCTTTATCATCTGTAACGGAAAGAGCTGTGATCACATCATAGCCGGCAGCTTTAGCCTGAGCTTCGGTAAGACCGGTACGGCCGCAGCTGAGTCCTGGGAGTTTTACAACACCGGTACCCAGTACACCGGGATATTTTTTATCTTTTCCATTAAGGATCTGTGCAAGAGTTCTTCCTTCCATATTTGCGGAAGATCCCATAGGAGACCATTTGTCTGC
>JAQYGS010000235.1 GCA_028722515.1 Clostridia bacterium
TGGTGGCAAAGCACCATAACGAAACCAGTTTTCTGACATTATGGAGAAATCTTTGATGCAAAGGTTTCTCTTTTTCGTTAAAGAAAATAATTAGGACGTATTTACTTTCGTGCTAATATGTAATACAATATTAGTACGAAAGGAAGTAATGGCATGACACAGAGTGAACAAATTGAAAAACTGATTACAGCCAATGGTGGAATGATTCAGACATCACAGATTACAGATGTGGGGATTTCAAAAACGGCACTTTACCAATATGTAAAAGCAAATGATATGGAGCAAATTTCACATGGCGTTTATGCCACAAAGAACACGTGGACGGATGTGATGTATTTGGTGCATCTTCGATGCAAGCAGGCAGTATTTTCTCATGAAACAGCACTCTTTTTACATGATTTGACAGATAGAGAACCACTGGAGTATGAGATTACCGTAAAGACCGGGTACAATCCGTCAAAGCTAAAAGACGATGGTATTAAGGTATATACAATTAAAAAGGAACTGCATGGGGAAGGGATTATTACAATGCAGACATCTTTTGGACATTTGGTACCTGTCTATAATATGGAGAGAACTATCTGTGATATCATCAGAAATCGGAATAATACGGAGATACAGACATTCCAAACTGCATTGAAGCAGTATGCAAAGCGAAAAGACAAAAATTTGCGATTGCTTATGCAGTATGCGGCAGAATTCCATGTAGATAAAATCTTGAGGCAATACTTTGAGGTACTGTTATGATAAAAACGGCTAAACAGTTAAAAGACTTAATTCGAAACCTGTCAAAAAAGAAATCCGCAGATGCACAGATTTTGATGAGAAATTATATGATGGAACGTTTCCTGGAGCGGATTTCCCTTTCACAATATCAGGATAAATTTATCTTGAAGGGTGGTATGCTGGTGGCAGCGATGGTTGGATTGGATGCTCGCGCTACTATGGATATTGATGCAACAATCAAGGGAGCGGATGTAAATGTGGAAGCAGTAGAAAGTATTATTATGGATATTATTTCTCTCCCAATGGAGGATGGGGTGACATTCCGAATTAAGCAGATTACAGAGATTATGGATGAAGCAGAATATCCAGGGGTAAGAGTCAGCATGGAAACAGAGTTTGATGGTGTAAGAACACCATTAAAGGTTGATATTTCTACCGGAGATGTTATTACTCCAAAAGAAATACAGTACAGTTTTAAATTGATGCTTGAGGAACGGTCTATAAATGTATGGGCATATAATTTGGAAACAGTTCTGGCGGAGAAGTTAGAAACGGTGATTTCGAGGGGTATTACCAATACTCGTATGAGAGATTATTATGATATTCATATCCTGATCAAACTCTATGGAAATACGCTGAATGGAAAAGTATTAGGTGAGGCATTACTTGCAACTGCCAAGAAAAGAGAAACTGAATATCATCTAAATGATGCACAGGAAATATTCGATGAAATACAGAATGATTTTAATATGCAGAAGCTTTGGAAATCCTACCAGAAGAAGTTTTCCTATGCCTCAGATATATCATGGGAAATGGTGATGGAATCAGTAAGGGAACTATACCGCATGAGCAGAGGGTGAGTAACAGATCAATAATAAATATTTATGTAGAAGGACAATCAGAAATGGTTGTCTTTTTTTTATGGAGCAAGAAGATTAAAGTCCATTCCCACTGTACTTTTTGTCCATTCTTTGGGGAACGACTTAATCCATAGAAAGCCTTAGAATACTATATGTAAGGAAGAGCAAAACCGGTTTCGCTGATGCTTACGTCAAATTCAGTTAAGGAGGATTCGATGGTGGCAAAGGCAAGTATTATTGAGATTTACGCAAGGGCAGATGCTGCCGGAAGGGTGGATATTATCTGCAAGAATTATTCGAATTTCATTGGAATCGTAGATGGCTACACGGAAGGGCTTCGCTACATGATTGAGAGTGAAAAAGCTTATAACCGAAAGAAAAATCATGGAGATCTGGGAGTACGGGTGCAGACATCGGGCATTCATAGTGATATTACGGCGGATACGGCAATCAGTAATGTCATCACCCGAGACGCGATTATTGCCTGTGATTTTTCCGGAGATGTACTGGAAGGTGTTGACCGTGGCGAAAAATATCGGAAGGATGCATACACGCTTCGCAGAATGAGGGCAGATTATGAACTCTTCAATCAACAGCTGTGTATTCTGGGAAGAAACGAGTTAAGAATATTCAGAGGGTATCTTTCCGGGGAGAAGGATATCGGAGAGATCGCAGAAGAGGAAGGAATTCAGTATGAATCCGCGGCACAGAGGGTAAGACGTGCAAAAGTTAAGATTAAGCTACAGATGGTTGGATTTTTGGAAGGAATAGCGTAGGAGGAAATAGAAATGTCGAGAGCAAGAATTGAAGTACCACAGTTAGAGAATATGGTAGGAGCAGGAAAAAAGAAATTTGTCAGATATGCAGAGGGAGCATCGCTCTACTCATTAGGATTACACACGTTTCAGGAGATCGCAAAGGAAGCGAATGCGGTCTACAAAGTGAAGCGCTGTGTGTTGGTAAACACGGAAAAAGTGGATGAATATCTGGAAAATTTCTGTGAGTGTCATAACTGAAGAATCCATAGAAATACAAATAAGTCCATAGCCGAGAAAAATGTTTGGAATGGATAAAAACGGATTGCAAATGAGGAATAGCCCGGATTATAATAGATATGAATCGGCTGTTCCTCTTTGATTAAGGAGGAATTACGATGGCTGCAAAGGCTAGAAAAGATAAAAAAGGATATGCATTGAGGACCGGAGAATGCCAGAGAAAGGATGGCAGATACTCCTATTCTTATACCGACAGAGGCGGTGTGAGACATTCCATATATGCTAAGACGCTGGTGGATCTGCGTGCAAGGGAGAAGACCCTGCAGAGAGCGTATGATGAAGGAATTGACCCGGTAAAAGCCGCAAAGCTTACAATTAATGACATGTATGACCGGTATATCAGTCAGAAGTTTGATTTGAAGGAAACGACCCGCTCAAATTACAAGTATATGTACAATCATTTTGTAAGAGATACCTTTGGAAAGCAGAAACTGCAGAGTGTCAGATTTTCAGATGTGAAGCAGATCTACATCAGCATTTTGAAAGAGGACAAGATGAAAGCGAATACACTGGAGAGTATCCATACACAGCTTCATCCTGCATTCCAGATGGCGGTAAGAGACGGACTGATGCGCATGAATCCCTCAGATGGTGTGATGGCAGAAATCAAGAAGAGCAAGTTATGGGAGAAACCCAAGAGGCATGCGCTTACTGTTCCGCAGCAGAAAGCATTTATGGATTTCCTGAAAGAGGACAGAGAGTATGAAGGATGGCTTCCGGTGGTGACTGTATTGCTTGGCACCGGCATGAGAACTGGAGAATGTCTGGGGCTTCGCTGGGAGGATCTGGATTTTGAGAATCGCATGATTAGCGTGAATCACAATCTGACAGACAGACCGGATGATAATGGTAAGTGTGGGAAACACATTCAGTCTACGAAGACTGCGGCAGGTAATAGGACAATCCCGATGATTGAAGAAGTGTTTCAGGCATTCCTGACAGAGTATGAGATCCAGAGTTGCCTGGGATTCTGTGAGGAAGAGATTGACGGATATTCCGGCTTCGTATTTTCTACATCACGCCACACCGTGTACAGCGCAGCGGCAGTTAACAATGCAATCCACCGAGCAGTTTCTGCTTATAATAAGAAGGAGACGGCTCGTGCCATGAAGGAAGACAGAGAAGCATTACTCCTTCCGGACTTCTCTGCTCACAATCTGCGTCATACTTTTTGTACCCGTTTCTGTGAAAATGAGACAAACCTGAAAGTAATTCAGGATATCATGGGTCATGCCGATATCAGCACTACGATGGATATTTATGCTGAGGCAACGGAAGAAACGAAGAAAAAAGTACTGACAAATTTGGAAGGAAAGATTATAATATAGAAGTAAAGATTTTTGAGATGTATTTTTGTGAACGATGTGTCTTATTCATTCGATTGGATTGATTAGGATACATACGGCTCGATTCGTGAGAGTTTCCGTAGAGCGAAGGTAGTAGGCTCAATGGACGCACGCGAGACAACAGATTCTCCTTGCTCTAAGGAGTTCGGTGGACAGTTCCACCGCAAATGAGTTCATTTCAGTAGCATTCGGCACAGTTCGGCGACCTTCAGTGGACATGATTTAGAAGTAATCCCGACGATGAAGTCATTGGATAAATAAATCCAGTATTTATGCGGGTTTGCGGACTTTAAAATTGTATGGTACGACAAAATAATCCTTCTTAAAGGGTTAAAATAAATGATTTTATACAATAGAAAATCTGCCTTGCAAATTTTCTATTGTTATGAATTAAAATCGAGTCAGTTCAAGTTGATATTTTGTACTAAAAGGACATTTTTCTAAAAGAAATTTTAGAGAAGTGTCCTTTTTTGCGTGTAGCAATGAGCCAAGTGCAATGCTTACATACCTGAGTGCCTATATGGGACACTCAAATTTTTCGAATACAGCGTATTATATACATCTTATGCCGGAAACTCTTCTCGTCTCTGCTGCTGTAGACTGGAAAAAATTGGACGCCCTGATACCAGAGGTGGAAGATGAAGAATGACTCTCTTTTATTTTATGGCACCGTCAGGGGGTTTCTGACTATCTACCTCAGAAATCAGCGGATGTGTGCAGGCCAAAGGCAGAATATCCATAAAAGAAACCGAAACCAATCCGAATGGATTTATGAATGTGCCGGATGATGATGAAATATTTGATGCAAAATCGGTACTTAATCTAACAAAATCGTGATATAATGAAACTATATTTGAAGGAGATCAGGAGGTAATGTATGGGTGTAAGCTATAACAGACTGTGGAAATTGCTGATTGATAAAAATATGAAACGGATAGAAATGCAGAACCTGACCGGTATCAGCGGAAATATCCTTGCCCGGATGGGAAAAAACCAGTATGTTTCCATGGAAACAGTCGAGAAAATTTGTAAGAAGCTAGGATGTTCCATTGATGAAATGATGGAATTTACCGATGATGAAGTATAGGAGGTTGCAGCAATGACAGATGCACAGCAAAGGGCAGCTGCAAAAATATTTGCAAAAAACTGGAAAGACCGGGGATATGAAAAAGGAGACAGCCAGATATTCTGGGTAGAGTTATTGACAACGGTATTTGGTGTTACGGATATTTCCCAGTTTATTTCTTTTGAAGATCAGGTTCATCTTGATCATACCAGTTTTATAGATGGATACATAGAAAAAACGCATGTCATGATTGAACAGAAAAGTATCAACAAGAGCCTGACGGCTGCAATTAAGCAGTCTGATGGCTCCATGCTGACACCATTTGAGCAGGCGAAGAGATATTCATCAGAATTACCGTATTCGAAACGTCCAAGATGGATTGTGACCAGCAATTTTAAGTCTTTTTACATTTATGATATGGAAAAACCGGGCGGTGATCCGGAAATTATTTTGTTGGAAGAACTGGAAAGGGAGTATTATCGGCTTCAATTTCTGGTGGAAGAAGGGAATACTAACCTTCAGAGAGAAATGGAAGTTTCCATTGCTGCGGGTGATATTGTCGGGCTGCTCTATGATGCACTGGCAAAACAATATGTAGACCCGACAACAGAACGGGCAATGAAAAGCCTGAATATCCTATGTGTCAGATTTGTATTCTGTCTGTATGCGGAGGATGCAGGTATTTTTGGTAGACATGGTATGTTTCATGATTATCTGGAAGAATTTGATGCAAAGCATATGAGAAAGGCCGTTATCGAATTGTTTCAGGTGCTTGACACAAAACCGAAAGACAGAGACCCCTATCTGGAAGAATCTCTTTCTGCGTTTCCATATGTAAACGGCGGCTTATTTGCCAATGAAAATATTGAGATTCCTCAGTTTACAGAAGAAATCCGTCAGTTGCTGCTTGAAAAAGCATCCGCAGATTTTAATTGGTCAGAAATCAGTCCGACTATTTTCGGAGCTGTATTTGAAAGCACATTGAATCCGGAAACCAGACGATCCGGCGGGATGCATTATACAAGTATTGAAAATATTCATAAAGTGATTGATCCGCTCTTTCTGGATGACCTGAAAAATGAACTGGAAGAGATCAGGCAAATACCCGTCCAGCGCACAAAAGAGAAAAAACTGAAAGAATTTCAGAAAAAACTGGCAGGGCTGCGGTGGCTGGATCCGGCATCAGGAAGTGGAAATTTCCTTACAGAAACGTATATCAGTATCCGGCGATTGGAAAATG
>JAQYGS010000236.1 GCA_028722515.1 Clostridia bacterium
CGAACCCCGGACAACTTGATTAAAAGTCAAGTGCTCTACCACCTGAGCTAATGCTCCATAATAAGACTGGGCTAGCTGGATTCGAACCAGCGAATGCAGCAGTCAAAGTGCTGTGCCTTACCGCTTGGCGATAGCCCAAAGAGGCGAAAGGTGGATACAGGGATTCGAACCCTGGGCCTCCAGAGCCACAATCTGGCGCGCTAACCAGCTGCGCTATATCCACCACAGCGTGCCTGAAGGGATTCGAACCCCCGACCCACGGCTTAGAAGGCCGTTGCTCTATCCAGCTGAGCTACAGACACATTACTCTGAAGAAACAGAGAAGCGGGTGATGGGAATCGAACCCACGTATCTAGCTTGGAAGGCTAGTGTTCTACCATTGAACTACACCCGCATTTCGCTGAAACGGTAATGTTGTTACAGCAGTCGGGGTGACAGGATTCGAACCTGCGGCCTCCTGGTCCCAAACCAGGCGCTCTAGCCAAACTGAGCCACACCCCGCTGTTAACTCTCTATTCAATTGCTTTCTTGCCTGACGCAAAACATATTATATGTGAATGAGCAACAAATGTCAACAGTTTTTTTTATTTTTTTCAAATATTTTCTAAAGATATTTAATCTCAACCTGAAGTTCTTTTCCTTCTTTTGTATATACGACAGCATAACTGGGTCTGCGTCCTTCCTGTCTGGGAAAGGAAAGGCTGCCAGGATTCACTCCCAGAATTCCATCACCTTTTAAAATTGCAGGTTTATGGGTGTGCCCGAAGAACACAGCCTGACATCCCCTGGACTTTGCCTCCTCCAGAATTCTGGATGGATCCATGGAAACACCATAGGCATGGCCATGGGAAACCATAATCCTGCAGGATTCCAGGCAGATTTCCTGTTCAGCGGGAAGATCAGAAAAATAATCATTGTTTCCTGCCACCATACAGCAGGGACATTCTGAGAGTGCTTCTATGAATATTTCCCGGCCTTCCACGTCTCCACAGTGAATCAGATAATCAAACGGTGCCTCCTGATATACTGCTCTTTCCAGATTGTCATCTATTCCATGTGTATCACTGACTACAAGAATCTTCATCTCAGTTCTTCCTTTATGGCACGCAAAGCTTTACCTCTGTGGCTGATCCTGTTTTTCTCTTCTCTGGGAAGCTGTGCGGAAGTACATCCATACTCCGGAAGATAAAAGATAGGATCATATCCAAATCCGTTTTCTCCCTTTTCTTCATACCCAATACGGCCTTCCATAGTTCCCCTTACCGTTTCAACTCTTCCATCTGGAAAAGCTGCCGCAACTGCGCATACAAATCTTGCTGTACGTTTTTCATCGGGAACACCTTCAAGACGTTTGATCAGATTTGCATTCTTTATGTGATAGGAGGTATCCTCTCCCATATAGCGTGCAGAATAGATTCCCGGCTCCTTATTTAGATAATCAATCTCAAGCCCGGAATCATCTGCAAGAGTAATCTCACCTGTCATTTCGCATATGGTTTTTGCCTTTATAATCGCATTTTCTTCAAAGGTGGAGCCATTTTCAACAATATCCGCCTGAATACCGGCTTCTTTCATGGAAACTACCTGAACATCCATATCTGCAAGTATTTCCCTGATTTCTCTCATCTTGTCCTTATTTCCGGTTGCAAAAATAATCTTTTTAATCATACTCATCCTCTGCTTTTTGTTTTCTCTTTGGCGGCCGTGGCCCCAGAAACTGATAATAATAAGTTTTCAGCATTCCATTATAGATTTTACGGTTCTTGTCCGCTTTCCTGCCAATATCATTCTCTGCTCTATCATAAGATGTAATCAGATACATAGACCACTTATCCAGTCTGCGGAAGCTTTCTCCTATTTCCCGGTAAAGCTGTGAAAGATTCTCTTTGTCCTCCAGCCTCTCACCATAAGGAGGATTGGCGATAACAAAACCATAAGGTTTGGAATGGTGCAGGTCTTTTACCGCTCTCTGTTGGAAATGAATCAGACTGTCCACTCCTGCCATCCTGGCATTTGCCCGGGCTGCTTTCAATGCTTCCGGATCTATATCATACCCCTGAATATCTGTCTCAATATTCATATTTACCATATCTCTGGCTTCCTCAAAGGCATTGTTCCAGCATTTTTGTGGAATAAGATGTTCCCATCCCTGAGCCAGAAAAGTCCTGTTCATTCCCGGCGCCATACCTGCAGCCATCATAGCCGCCTCAATGGGAAAAGTTCCACTTCCGCAGAATGGATCCACCAGAATCCTGTCCTTATTCCATGGGGTAAGCAGAATCAGTGCACAGGCCAATGTTTCAGATATGGGAGCTTTTACAGTCATCTTCCGGTATCCTCTTTTATGCAGGGATACCCCTGACGTATCAATTCCAATTGTGGCAATATCTTTCATAAAAGCCACACGGATGGGAAACTCTGCTCCATCTTCTTTAAACCAGGAGATGCCATAAACCTCCTTTAAGCGTTCTACTATGGCCTTTTTCATAATTGACTGGATATCGGATGGACTGAAAAGCTTACTCTTTATGGAATTTGCTTTGGCCACCCAGAATTTCCCATCCTTTGGAATAAAATTTTCCCAGGGAATGGCTTTGGTTTTTTCAAAAAGTTCATCAAAAGTCTCTGCCTTTATCTCCCCTGTTTTAAGTAATATCCTTTCTGTTGAACGCAAAAAAACATTCGCATCTGCTATTCCCTGTGCATCAGCCTTAAAGGTTACCTTTCCATCCTCCACTTTGCTGATCTCATATCCAAGATCCTGAATCTCCCGTTTCAGAACTGCTTCCATACCGAAATGACAGGGCGCGATCAATTCGTATATTTCCATTTCCAACCCTTTCCCCAATCTTAACTGTACATTTCATTGTCTGTAAATTATGTTTCTTTACAGTGCAATACTTTTTACTACATTACCTTCAAAATCTTTTATGGTAAAAAGACCGTTTTCATAAATTCCATAAGTAGGAGGGTTTCCTTCTTTGGGAATAGATACAGAGCCTGGATTCAGGATAATATGTCCTTCTTTTCGCTCTGCCCTGAGAACATGGGTATGGCCATGAATGAGAATGTCCCCTTCCTGAATGGGTGGAAGATGATTTTCATTATATACATGTCCATGAGTGGCATAAAATGTTTTTCCATCCAGATTCAGGATACAGTAATCTGCCATTACAGGAAACTGAAGCACCATCTGATCCACTTCCGCCTCACAGTTTCCTCTTACTGCATAAATTTCATTTTTACAATCATTAAGCATAGCAATCACTTCCTTGGGAGCGTAATCCCTGGGAAGATCATTACGAGGCCCATGATAAAGCAGATCGCCCAGCAGTACCAGGCGTTCTGCCTTCTCCTTTTTATATTCATCAAGCATCTTTCTGCAAAAATATGCAGAACCATGAATATCTGATGCAAACATATATTTCATATCCATATTCTCCTCTTTTAAGTTTATCCTGTACCGTCCTCAGACGGTACCTGTATCTTTTTTCTTACATTATCACGCTCATGGGGAAATTACAAGATTTCTTCCCCGATATGCATGAAATCCGCCTATGACAGATCTTGTTCTGAAGCCTTTCTTTGCAAGCTGTCTGGCAAGAAGCAGACTGGTACTGCCTCTGTCACAATATAATACCAGAATTTTATCCAAAGGAAAAGATGTATATTCATCTATCTGGCTGTAAGGTATGTTTACGGCTCCTTTTACATGTCCTTTTCTGTATTCTTCCTTGTCTCTAAGATCTATGATCATGGTGTCTGTTCGTCCCACATAATAATCCAGCATTTTTGCAGAAATGGTTTCTACCGGAAACATGGCAGACTCCTTTTTGTTATATCATATGTAAATATGAAGCAAAGTGTTGATAAATGCACAAATAAAATCCGGCAAAACGGCACATCATAAAGATATGCCGTTCTGCCGGAGAATTGTCCGGTATCAGATCCGGATGTCAGATTTAATATCTGGATGTCTCTTCATCATAGGACTGAGAAGTTTTATTACTTGTTTTGTTCTTTGAAGTTGTAGTGTTGGTAGTATTTTTACTCTTTGTATTACCTGCACTGTTTGAATCCTTTCCAAAACAGTTCTTCTCTGAAGTGTCTGCATAGTTTCTGCTGTTTTTGTTTTCAGATTCGTAATTTTTTGCCATTTTTCATTCCTCCTAATGCGGTTTATGCACGAAAGCTTTCATTTAAATAAAAAACTTCAGTGCTTTTTTAATGACAATTGTTATTATTCCAAAAACATCGAGTAATATTCAACAAATTATGTTGATTTTTTCAGTAAACTATATTATAATCAAAATGTAAAAAGAATTTACCCTTCAAAAATTTTTTTTACATAAACCCCTTATTTAATTATTTATACTCCCCTCGAAACACCCGGCAGCTCCCCTGCCGGGTGTTTCACTGTGGATTTATAAAGGATTGCGGCTATAAGACAATTCTCTGTGCTTCTACAACGCCTTTTCTTTTTCCAGTTGTACCCCAATTTTACCCAAGATAGTATCCTGCTCCAAAAAAAGAGCAAGGCACTGATTGTCTCGCTCTTTATCGTCATACCTTTTCAAAATAGCACAGCCAGTTTACCCATTTCTTCTGCTTTCTTATCAGGAAGAACATGGGAATAAATATGTTTCATAAAGCATGGTTTTACGCTGAATAGTACCAGCCACTTCTTTCATGCTTTCAACCTCCTAATAGTAACCGTTTGGTTTTTATCCTCTGTCATCTTTCTCCCATTACCATTACGGAAAAAAGCCTGCATGATTACTATCCGAACTCATATAAATATATGGCTGGTCTGTCTGCTATTTACATAAAAAGGTCTGATATCACGTTGATGGAAGATGCAAACTGGACTTCTCTGTAAGTATAAGTACATGCCTCCAGGCGATTATTACAGAGACAGATGTAATTTATGACAGAAAATAGGGCATTATATGAGAAATCATCACTCGCCATCTTTATTTATATATTTAATACAATTATTTCATCCCTTTTTATGCAAAACATAGAAAATGACTGTTCTTCTCATCGTTTTCTATTACCCATTTTTCCTCTATGCGATTAAATTATTAATCGCGTTTCCCTCATAAATAGTAAATGGGTCAATATCAATACAATCTGCCTCATCTCTTTTTCCAGAAATATCCCAGGCTAATGTCCCATTCATTACCGTACAGGCTTCTTTAAATACTGAAATATCTCTTAATGGTTTAAAAATTTCTGTATTTATATCGTCTGTGGCATCATAGTCAACAATTTTACCATCATCAAAAAATACCTGCACATGAAAATTATCCAATGGTATCACTTGCACAACTGTAGGAAAATAATCGTTCATATCAATACCTCCTATACAAGCGGATTAATTCTGTTTAACGGTTTCATATCTTTTGCTAATTCCCAATTCTGCATTAACTCATCCTGATGGATTGTGCACCATGCCAAAATTAGACGCAGCTGTCTATTTGGTAATGACCCTTTTATCACTTGAATATTATTAATTTCTACTAAAGCTCTATGTCCATTATATTCTGCATGAAAATGCGGCGGCATATGGTCTTTATAATACATAGTAACGCGAATTCCATAAAACAACGATATTTCCGGCATAATTAACCTCTCCTCTCTGCATTTTATCGTCAGCCCTCACGAATTCTCTAATCTTATTATATATTTCTGCCATTTATAAAACAATTAAATTTTCCAAAATAAATACTCTAAAGGAGTATTTCTAGTCTCCTGTTCCAGTCTCCAGCATAAACTACAGTATATCTTCTACATCAAAACAAGCTGCTTCTCGAGCATCCCCCTTAAAATCTCTACCCAAATTTTACCCAAGATTCATTCCACAAAAGCACTCATCCTCAACTTATACTACTTGATTTTCTGCGTATTTATGCCTGTTTAATGTCCATCAATTCATTGGTCCATAAACCCCTTATTTAATTATTTATACTCCCCTCGAAACACCCGGCAGCTCCCCTGCCGGGTGTTTCACTGTGGATTTATTTTTCAATCTATGAGTATGCAAAAGGATAAAAATGAAGTAAAATAGGTTTATAGTAAACAATTATCCTACATAAAATGGATCAGATGGCAAACGCCTGCATAAAGGAGGTGATATTACCCAGAGCTTTAAGACCCTGGTAGGCGGCGAACTGAAAGCTTATACCGAAATGATGAACGATGCCAGAGCTTTGGCAACAAAACGTATGGTAGAAGAAGCAGAAGCACTTGGCGCTGACGCAGTGGTAAATGTACGTTATGCATCCTCTGCTGTGATGCAGGGAGCGGCAGAGGTCATGGCCTACGGAACTGCTGCCATCCGCATTTAATCCGGTCAATGCTTTCATAAATGGACCACCTGATAATGCCGCAGAAAGGATTTCCACCACTGCTGCATATCCATATCCTTTATAACCACACATTTCTTCGCCGATACCGCCAAGAGGAGCCAAAGCTGCTTTTCCTGCAACAAGGGCTTTCAGTATCTCATTGGAATCCATCATTGCTTCTCCATTTTCAGACACTACCATACCTGCCGGAGTAGATTTTCCTTCTCTTGCATAATATTCGATCTTACCCCTCTGAACGATAGAAGTGGCACAGTCAATGCAGAATGGAAATTCTTCATCTGTTGGCAATGCGAAAGTAAGTGGATTGGTTCCCATCATATTTTCAACACCAAAAGTAGGTGCAATAGATGGTCTTGCATTAGTTCCTGTGATGCCGATCAGTTTCCATGAAACATAAGGTCTTGTTTCCATAGTAAAAATCCCTCTCTTACTGTTTTAAGGCACCTTTATAATGTAGTTAAATAATTTGCACAACTAACCGCCTTTTTCCACTCTGTCAGCTTCCGTTCTCTTTCGTCATGATCCATCAATGGTGTAAATATAACATCTTCCTGGGTATTCTCACAAATATTTTCAATGGAATCCCAGAAACCAACCGCCAGACCGGCCAGATAAGCCGCACCCAGTGCAGTCGTTTCCACACAGGCCGGACGCACTACTGAAATGTTTGAGAAATCCGCCTGCATCTGAGCCAGCAGATTATTTGCACTTGCTCCACCGTCAATACGAATTGTATTAATCTCAATTCCGGAGTCCGCACACATTGCCCTTATCACGTCATTTGCCTGAAATGCCATAGATTCCAGAGCTGCTCTTACCATATGGTTCTTATTCACACCACGGGACAATCCGATAAAAACCCCTCTTGCGTAAGGATTCCAGTATGGCGCTCCCAGCCCGGTAAATGCCGGTACAAGATACGCTCCATTCGTATCCGGTACTTTAGAGGCAAGATATTCTGTATCTGCTGCTGAATCAATCAGATGCAGCTCATCTCTCAGCCATTGAATAACAGCCCCGGCAATCATCACTGAGCCTTCCAGAGCATATGTAATTTCACCGTTTATGCTCCAGCCGATAGTGGTAACAAGTCCATTGGCTGAAGATATGGGTTTACTGCCTGTATTCATTAAAAGGAAACCGCCTGTGCCGTATGTATTCTTAACCATACCCGGTTTAAAACACTGCTGCCCGAAAAGAGCTGACTGCTGATCTCCGGCTGCTCCTGCAATTGCGATTTCTTTTCCAAAAAATTCCGGATTTGTATATCCATAAACTTCACTGCAGCCTTTTACCTGTGGGAGCATAGTTTCCGGTATTTTAAACAAATCCAGCAGATCTTTATCCCATTTCAGATCATAAATATTGAAAAGCATAGTTCTTGAAGCATTTGTATAATCCGTTATGTGAACCTTGCCTCCCGTCAGTTTCCAGATAATCCAGGTTTCAATGGTTCCCATAAGAAGCTCTCCATTTTCAGCCTTTTCTCTGGCTCCTTCCACATGATCCAAGATCCATTTGACTTTAGTGGCAGAAAAATATGGATCCAGCTTTAACCCTGTTTTCTGCTGAATTACTTCGGACCAACCCTGTTTTTCAAGTTCCGAACACTCCTGAGAGGTACGCCTGCACTGCCACACGATAGCATTATAAACAGGCTGCGATGTATTTTTATTCCAGACTACTGTCGTTTCACGCTGATTCGTTATTCCGATGGATGCAATGTCATCCGGCCCGGCTCCAATCTTCTGCATTGCATCCCGTGCAACTCCCAGCATAACATTAAATATTTCATAGGGATCATGCTCAACCCATCCTGAGTGAGGGTAGATCTGTGCAAATTCACGCTGAGATACGCTGCAGATCTGCCCCTTTTTATCAAACAGAATGCAACGATTACTGGTTGTACCAGCATCCAAAGCCATAATATATTTTTTCATTTTATCACTTTCCCTGCTCAAGTTGTTTTCATATCAGTCTTCTGTTTCAAAATCAAAGCAGGCGCGGTATTTAGTGTAGGGCCGCACCTTACCATCAGCCACCGCTACGTGGGCAGGATGAGTCGCATAACCTTTCAGGGCAGCAGCATCCGTAAAGGTACAGTCAAGCATCAGATCTGCATTAGCACTGCTGGGAAGTCCATGAAGATTAACTTTAATGTCCAGAAGTCCCGGTATCTTACCTGTAAGGCCTTCCAGTCCTTCCTTGATTCCCTGCTTAACAGCCTCACGCTGTTCTCCCTCCAGTTCATCTTTCAGCTGCCACAAAATAATATGTTTAACCATTGATTATCTCTCCTTTTTTTCTTCTATCTTATACCAGCTTCCAGAATGTTTCAAGCATATGAGGACATTTTAGTCCGTTATCACATTTGCTTTTTCCTGTTATACATAATATAATATTACAAGCTGATTCTCTGCCATGATCAGCCATAATAACTACAGGAGTCCGCCCGGTCAATGAAACGGGCATATCTTTTAAGATGGTACATTACATAAAAAAAAGAAAACCGGAAAAGAAAAAATGGTTTGAACTTTATCACATAAAAATAAATCATCCCCGATATAAATTTTCAAAAGAATATGAAGAAGGGAAGGCCTGGTGCCGGGCACAGAACATGCAGGACTGTTATATAAAAAGTAAAGATGATCTTATTCTTCATGCCCTCTACCTTCCAGCAGAGAGTCCTCAGAGATATGTGCTTTTATGTCATGGATACCGTGGAAGCAGCTTTGGGGATTTTGCCAATATTGCCAGGTTTCTCCACGAAAATCACTGTAATCTTCTTTTCATTGATCAGCGCTGCTGTGGGGAAAGTGAAGGACGTTATATAACCTTCGGTGCAAAAGAACAGTATGACATACAGAGATGGGCATGGTATATATCCAGAAGAAACCATGAGAAACTTCCCGTGTATCTGTATGGTGAATCCATGGGAGCTTCCGCAGTACTGATGGCATCAGCTCATCCATTGCCAGATACAGTAAAAGGCCTGATCGCAGACTGTGGATTCCGGTCTATGAAAGGACAGTTTCAGGATATGGCAGATAACTGGTTTCATCTGAAGCATATCAATCTTCTGCTTTTCCGCGTCAATCTTTTCTGTAAAATAATGGCAGGATTTCAGATGAAAAATGCAGATACTATCCAGGCATTGAAATCCTGCAAAATACCTGTTCTCTTTTTCCATGGTCTGAATGATACATATGTGGAAGCGAGAAACAGCCGATATAATTATGCTGTCTGTAAAGCGCCCAAAGAACTTGTACTGGTACCGGGAGCCAGACATCTTTGCAGTTCCTATGTAGATCCTGCTCTTTACAGGAAAAAGCTTCTGGAATTTTTTAATAAATACAAGTAAAGTCTTGGTCAGTTTTCTGTAAACTGTTTGTTAAGTCTCACCAGGGGTAGAAATCCCCCAGAATATATGGTAACTTCTCTGAAAAGGAAACATTCTTAGGTGGGAGGTTACATATGAAAGAATTATATCCATTAACAGCAGCACAGAAAATGCATCATAACTGGATCCGTAAATACAAAACCCAGCAGGTGGCAGGAGTCAGTGTTGTGGCAGCGTTGCAGTCCGCTCTGGATTTTTGCCTCTTAAAGAAGTGTATTCAGTTAGAATTTGAACGATATGGATGTATGAGAATCCGCTTCACCAAACCTGATAAAAATGGCGAAGTAAAGCAGTATATGGTTGAAAAAGAAACAAGGGATATTCCTCTGAAGGATCTTTCTTCTATGAGCCTGTCTGAGGCAGACAATCTGATGCAGCAATGGGCATATCAGACATTTGACGGAGATGATATCCCAATGTGTGATGTAACTATGGTAAAGCTGTCAGAAGGGTTTAATGGATTTTTCATACATATGGATCACCGTCTGATTGATTCATGCGGACTGGTGGTTATGATTGATGATATTATGAATCTTTATACTCATTATAAATTCGGATCCGATTATCCCCAGGATATGGCTGATTTTGAAACAGTCCTTCAGAAAGACCTGAAAAGGGCAGGCAATGCGAAACGTTTTGCCAAAGACAAAAAATTCTGGGATGATCAGCTGGATGCTCTGGGCGAACCTATGTACTCTGACATTCAGGGACCATCTGTACTGGAGGAAGCAAGGAAACGCCATAATAACCCTTCTTTAAGGGCTGCGGATATCGAACTGGATAATCTGTTTGTGGCTGTAAAGGATTATTATCTGGAGCCATTTCCTACCCGCAATCTTATGGATTTCTGTATGAACCATCAGCTTTCCATGACAAATCTTCTGCTGCTTGGTCTGCGTACCTATCTCTCAAAAGTTAATAACGGTCAGGAAGACATCACCATTGAGAACTTTATTTCCAGACGCTCTACACATGATGAATGGACATCTGGTGGAAGCAGAACGATCATGTTCCCATGCAGAACTGTCATCACTCCTGAAACTGACTTTCTTTCCGCTGCTTACGAAATTCAGAATATGCAAAACAGAATATATATGCACAGCAACTATGACCCCGCACTGATTGAAGAAGAAATGAGAAGGCGCTATCATACACCGGAAAATACCACCTATGAAAGCTGTTATCTTACCTATCAGCCAATGCCTGTGAAGGTAAATAACCCTCATCTGCAGCAGATCCGCCAGCATGCAAAATGGTTTGCCAATGGTGCCGCTACCAAGAAAATGTATCTCACTGTTTCTCATACACCGGACGGAGGCATGAATTTCTCCTATCATTATCAGACTGCACATCTTGAGGAACATGATATGGAACTTCTTTATTACTATATGATGAGAATTCTGTTTAAAGGAATCGCCGAGCCTGATATGAGTCTGGGCGAAATTATGCGAATCATATAAATGATGCCAGGGTCAAAAGGTCATAAAGCACGTAACAATCCGTATGGCATCTTTTGACTCTAACATAATATAAATTTTATACACAGGGAGGAATCATTATGACACAGGAACTGCAGTTTAAAACCATAATATCCCAGTATTGTGATACTAAGCCAGAGGATATAAAAGATGATATGAGATTTCGTGAAGATCTTAATTTCACTTCTCTTGACTTTATGTCTTTTCTGGGCGAACTGGAGGACACTTTTGACATTGAGCTGGAGCAGGAAGATGCTTTACAGATCCTGACAGTGGGGGAAGCACTTCACTTACTGGAAACACTATAAGAAATGGGGGATAAGTATGGAACTGCTCATTCGTGATATTCTGGAGGAAAGTGAAAAGAAATATTCCCATATTGCAGCCGTAAAGTGGCTGAAGAAGAAGGAAATCTGTGAAAGAACCTATAGCGGCATGATGAAAAATGTACAGGCAATCCGTAAAGGTCTGCTTGCTGAAGGTTTTACCGATAAACACATCGCTCTTATCGGAACCAGCTCTGTAGAATGGATGGAAAGCTTTCTGGGCATTATTACAGGGAAAGCTACAGCTGTACCGCTGGACGCAGGTCTTCCGGGTGAAGATCTGATTGACCTTGTCAACCGTTCTGATGCAGAAGGGCTCTTTTTAAGCCCCAAAAACACAGTGCTTCTGGACAGTATACTGATCCAGTGCCCCAAACTGAGAAAAATTTGGGTTCTTCAGGATGAGCCTTTTGAATCTGAATATGAAAAAGTCTCTGCACGAAATGACTTAATGGAATCTTCCCTGAATATGAAAGAAGATTCTGAAAGGCCAAACCCGGAAGATATTGCCACTATTATTTTTACTTCCGGAACAACCGGAAAAAGTAAAGGTGTTATGCTGACCCAGAGCAATCTGACTTCCAATGTGTTGGCAAATGATTTTACTTCTCACCCTGGAACCATAGTCCTGAGCGTACTTCCCATTCATCATGCTTTCTGTCTTGTGATGGACTGGCTAAAAGGTTTTTCTATAGGCGCTTCTGTATGCATTAATGACTCTCTTCTGCATCTGGTAAGAAATATGGGAATCTTTAAACCAGAAATTATGCTTATGGTTCCTATGATGATTGAAACCATATATAAAAGACTGGCCTGCGCGGATCCTTCCATCCCGAAAGCAGCACTAAGTGCACATATATTTGGTGGAAACCTTAAAATCATTTTTACAGGCGGAGCTCATCTTGATCCGTATTATATTGATAAATTTGCAGAGTATGGGATTGATGTTCTGGAAGGATATGGAATGTCTGAATGTTCACCTGTTATCAGTTCCAATACAGTATCCGTACATAAGTCAGGCTCTATCGGAAAGCCTCTGTGCAATGTAGAAATTAAGTTTGAAAACGGAGAAATTCTGGTAAAAGGAACCAGTGTTATGAAAGGCTATTATAAGATGCCGCAGGAAACTGCTCAGGCATTAAAAGATGGGTGGCTCCACACAGGAGATAAGGGATATATGGACGAAGATGGATTTCTTTATATCAACGGCCGTGTGAAAAACCTGATCATACTTTCCAACGGAGAAAATATTTCCCCGGAAGAGATTGAAAATAAACTGGCACTGGGCGCACTGGTGGGCGAGGTCATCGTCACCGGTGAAAATAAAGGTCTTACTGCAAGAATTTACCCGGATCAGGATGTGGTTGCAGCCAGAGAACTCGATGAAACAAATATCCGCAAAGAGTTGCAGGAATTTATCGATCAATATAATAAAAAACAGCCTACATACCGGCAGATCACAGGACTGGTTATCAGAAAATACCCGTTTATCCGAAACTCTACAAGAAAAATCAAACGTCAGGATGCCCTGATCGATGAACCCAGATAGATAAAAATTCCCACAGCTTTTCACTGGAAAGGCAGTGGGAATTTCTTTATAACATATATGGCAACATTCCTGATATAAATGTCTGTGCCAGAATATCAGCAATAACCTCCTTAGGAACCCTGAAATCTTCTTTTGCCCATTTGTGAAGCACACCAATGGTGCAGCCGATGGTACAGGCGATCATATAGGCAAATTCCTCTTTGCTATGATAAACAGGTGTGGTGGACTTTGTCACCTGGGTTACATAGAGATGAAACATAGTAATAGCCTTTTCAAAAAAGCCACTTCCCCGGGGACTGAGAAGAAGACTGGTCAGAAAAGGATTATTCATGGTATATTCGCAGATTGCAAGAAAATATGATTTGCATATTTCCCGGTCATTTTGGGGATGAAAAGACTCCATCAGTATAAAGATATCATCAATCGTCTTATCTTCTGTGGCAGACACAAGTGCTTCCATATTCTCATAATGATTGTAAAAAGTACTTCTTACGATCCCTGCTTTTTTTATGATATCTGCCACCGTAATCTTCTTCAACTCCTTTTCCTTCAGGAGCATAAAAAAGGCATCATGGATGGCCTCATCCACAACATAATATCGTTCATCCTGTATTTCGTTACTCATACAAATCTCCCTTCGTCCGCAGATTTCATACTTCTTTTATTACCGGAGAATTCATAATTTCATTATAATGTTTTCTCCGCAAAACAACAACATGACTTCAAAATCTTATACAATATAATTGACATTTAAAAAGAATGGTTTTATCTTAATATAAGAAATACAAGCCTGTTCAAAACTGACTTAAAAAAATAAGACAGAAGGGATAAGAAATTGAGTAATAAAAAAAGTCTGTTATGTTTTGTCCTTGGACTGACACTTGCAGTATCAGTACCGGGAAATGGATTCATTGTAAAAGGTGCACAGAATAGTGCAAAGACTGAGAAGCATATTATCGTTCTTGATCCGGGCCACGGAGGGAGAGAATCAGGAGCCTATGCTGTACATGGTGGAAGGGTATACAAAGAAGAGGAAATAAACTGGAAAATTTCCAATTACACCATGAAAGAATTGGAAAAAAATAAAAATATTGAAGTACATCTGACCAAAAAACATAAAGAAACAAAAAATATTGTGGACAGAGTCCTGACTGCAAAAAAATATCATGCGGATTTACTTGTCAGTCAGCATATTAATGATTGTGAGAGCAGTTCCCCTCATGGAGTTTCTGTTCTGATTTCCAGGGGTACATACAGACCGGAAATTGCTGCAAAAGAAAGACGTTTTGGACAGTTTGCCATAGAAGAACTTGAGAAAGTCGGTCTGCAGAGACGTTTCGCTGCAGATGGTGGTATGGAATACCGAATGAGTGAGAATGGATCCAAATATCCAAATGGCAAGCCAAGAGATTATTATGGCATTGTAGCCCAGAGTGTGGAGCAGAATTTCCCGGGAGTAATTATTGAACATGCATTTATCAGTAATCCTTCAGATGCTGCCCGGTTTTTAAGTTCAGATGCCCAATTGAAAAGACTTGCTCAAGCCGATGCTGCAGCTATCGTGAAATATTGTAAGTATTATCCCAAACAATCAACTGATAATACAACAAATAAAATTCCGAATGGATGGAATAAAATAAAAAATCAATACTATTATTACCAGGATGGAAAACTACAGAAGAATAAGTTATTAAAAATAAAGGACAAGCTTTACTATGTTGATAATAAAGGAGTCCGAGTTTCTTCAAAAGCAGTAGAATACAAAAATTCCATTTATTATTTCGGAAAAGATGGATGTGCAATAAAAAATCAAAAAATTTTTACTCCCCAGGGAGATATATATTATGCTGATAAAAATGGTAAATGTTACCATAATGGTCTAAAAGAAATAACAGAGAACGGAATAAAACATACCTATTATTTTCAGAAAAATGGCAAAGCTTATACAGGATGGCTTACTCTGAATAATAATAAATATTATTTCTATAAAGGTACCTCTTCAAAATCAGGAACAAGAGCAGAAAATGTCAAACTTACCAGTGCAAAAAAAATTGTATCTGAATTTAATGAAAAGGGTGTATGTGTAAAACAGTATCCTTTGCAATTATAAGCATAAAACAAAAAACCTCTGTAATTCCAGATTTAACGGAATCACAGAGGTTTTACATTTATTATTCC
>JAQYGS010000237.1 GCA_028722515.1 Clostridia bacterium
ATCTGTATAACAGGGAGTACAAGGGAAAAGTAATCATTGATGATAAACTGAAAGGTGCCATTGATGCATACTATGAGAAATATGGTGTATAAATAAGGCTTAAAAAGGAGATATGACTATGAATGAAAAAGTTTATAAAACGATGTCTTTTGCCGGAAAAAGCAGTTTGGCTCTGGGAATTATCACTCTTGTTGCAGGAATCACAGCCGGAGTGATGATGATCATAAACGGGGCAGGACTATTGAAAAGAAAATCAGAAATATTGTTGTAAAGACTGGAGGGCCACACGGAATCCGTGTGGCTTTTTGGTCAGGAACAGAGGGAAATATTGAAAAAAGAAACAAATCATTTTATCAGGACAATTGGTGCGATTCTCTTTATTCTTTATGTATTTTTACTGATCTACTTCCTCTTTTTTTCCGAAAAATATGGAAGGATATCAGCTTCACAGGGAGGATACAGATATAATCTGATTCCTTTTCTGGAAATACAGAGATTCTGGGAAAACAGGGATAAACTGGGGAAATATGCAGTGCATGCCAATCTTTTGGGAAATATGATCGGGTTTGTGCCATGGGGATTTATCCTTCCTGTGATCAAAGACAGGATGAGGAGCGGATTTCTGGTTATTTTGTCTGGATTTATGCTCAGTTTTACAGTAGAATCGATCCAGCTTGTGACAAAAACAGGATGTTTTGATGTAGATGATATTATTCTGAATACTCTGGGAGCAGCTTTTGGTTACCTGCTTTTTGTCATCTGCAATCACCTGAGGAGAAAAAAATATGGCAAGAAGATATAGATATGCCTTTACAAAAAAGAAAGAAGCAAAAAAAGGTAAACTGTCTGCTTACATTGCGGCAGTGTCCCTTTTGTTATTTTTCGTTGCTGTGATTATGGCATTTTACCTTAAAGGACAGCTGGGATTTCTGGTGGGAGGCATCAGCCTTTTTGCAATGCTTCTTTCTATATATGGATTTATTATGGGACTTTCAAGTTTTTCAGAGGAAAATAAAAATCATAAAACCAGCATTATCGGATCCATTTCCAATGGTGTGATCATGGTAGGATGGCTGGGGATTTTTCTGCTGGGAATCGGATGAAATGAATAAAAAGAGGAGATGAGCTTTTTGGACGAATGGATTTTGGAACGATATGATCTTGCGAAAGAAAGGATCAGTGAAATTCCCGGAGAGGAACTTGTTCCCCTTCCTTACAGGGGATTTTTTACAGAAGAGGCACAGTTTTTAATTAAGACCATTTCTGTTATGGATCAGGATATTGCTCAGAGATCACTTACAGAATTAAAGGACCAGAATTATGAACTGTACAGGGATATTCTTCCGGAAAATTATGATACATGCTACGGAAATCCTTCTTATGCAGAAAAGGTATTGGGAGAATATGGAAAAGATATTTCTTTTTTATATGCTGAACTTCATGGAACCATTGCCTATTCTTTTGAAAAGAAAATATGGGATATGACTGTGGCAATGGAGCTGTTTCTGGAAGTTTATTCAGCTTTTTCCCAGGGAGAACTTCCGGCGGAAAGGGAAATAAGAGAAATTCTTACTTCTTATGTTAATGACTACTGTCAGGACATGGTAGAGCAGAGAGTCAGAGAATCCGTTGATCCCGAAGAAAATTTTGCAACAAACCTGATCATGAATTCAGATCTTAATGATCTCAGATATCTTTATCTGTATGGAGAGTATGTTTCTGAAAACGAACTGGAAACAGCTCGCTTTCTCAATTCACTTCCCCAGGAAGAGATTGACGCGATGGCAGAAACTTATACAGAAGGTTACCGTATTGGTTTTGTTGTAGGAAGAAAGAATATTAAAAAGAAAAAAACAGTGAACATTCGTTATAATCTTGGATTTGAGCGGATGGTGAAGGCCGCCATTCTTCAGTTTGAAAAAATGGGCCTAAAGCCTGTTATCTTCCGGTATGCTACCCATGCAGTGAACAGAAAAAATCAATACAGAGTGGGCTTTACGGGAGGAATTGCAAATCCCCAGTATGAATATGACCACAGACAGGACAGTGCGCTGTTCCTGGATTCTGATTTTGTGAAACGCAAACTCAGGGCAATGCAGACTTCTTATGAGAAATATAAGGATCTGGCTGCAGTTCACGGAGGACCGGCATGTATTGATACTTTTGGAGAAACACCTTTTTCGCCGGAGGGCAAAGGAGAATGTCTTACTTTCAGTGAAAGCCAGCAGAAGCTTCAGCTTGAGCTGGACAATGAATCAGCGCAGATCGTAAACAGGTATATTCACGGAGATGAGAGAAGCTTTACCATCATTGCCTACCCGGTTCCGGAAATTGGAGAGAATTATCCTGAAATCTTCCGGGAAATTGTGAAGATCAATACCCTTGATTATAAAAAATATCAGAAGATCCAACAGAAGATCATTGATACACTGGATACCTGCGAATGGGTGGAAGTTAAGGGAATGGGAGAAAATGAGACAGATCTTCTGATTCATCTTCATCTCCTTACTGATCCAAAGAAACAGACTAATTTTGAAAACTGCGTGGCAGATGTGAATATACCGGTGGGAGAGGTATTTACATCTCCTGTTCTTGCAGGCACCGGAGGAATCCTTCATGTCTCAAAAGTATATCTGAATGGTCTTCAGTTCCGGGATCTGAAGCTTGTGATCGACTGCGGACAGGTTATTGATTATACCTGCAGCAATTTTGAAACAGAGGAAGAGAACAGGAAGTATATTGAGGATAATATTCTGTTTCATCATCCCCGTATTCCAATGGGAGAGTTTGCTATCGGAACCAATACCACAGCTTATGTGGCTGCAAAGAAATACGGTATTGCAGACAAACTTCCTATTCTCATCGCAGAAAAAATGGGACCCCATTTTGCATTTGGGGATACCTGCTACAGCTGGTCAGAGGATACGCCTGTATTTAACCCGGACGGAAAAGAGATCATTGCAAGGGATAATGAAATCTCTGAAATGAGAAAGGATGATGTCAGTCTTGCCTATTTCGGGTGCCATACAGATATTACAATACCATATGACGAACTGGGAAGTATCCGTACCATTGATGATAACGGAGATATGACTTCAATTATTGAAAAAGGGCGTTTTGTGCTTCCTGGCACAGAGGAACTGAATGAACCCTTTGACAATACTGAAAAATAATTTGTTGGTCTAATTTTTTCTTTGCTGTAATGTTATTGACAGAAAAAGGGAATCTTAGTAGAATTTACGGTTAGAAAGAACCGGATCTTTTTCCGGAGACACAATAGAAAAGAAAAGGAGAGCAGTTATGGCAAAAGTGGGAATTGTGATGGGCAGCGATTCAGATATGCCTGTCATGAGAAAGGCAGCAGACATTCTGGAGAAACTTGGAATTGAATATGAAATGAGGATCATTTCCGCACACAGAGAACCGGATGTTTTTTTTGAATATGCTAAGACAGCAGAAGAAAAGGGATTTAAGGTTATTATTGCAGGAGCAGGCATGGCGGCACATCTTCCTGGAATGTGCGCGGCTATATTCCCTATGCCGGTGATCGGTATTCCTATGCATACCACATCTCTTGGAGGAAGAGACTCTCTTTACTCTATTGTACAGATGCCAACAGGCATTCCGGTGGCAACAGTTGCCATTAACGGCGGAGCCAACGCAGGTCTGCTTGCAGCAAAAATTCTTGCAACTTCTGATGAAGAGCTTCTGAAACGTCTGAAAGCATACAGCCAGGAATTAAAAGAACAGGTTGAAGCAAAGGATGCCAGACTTCAGGAAGCAGGATATAAGAATTACTGATAAGAAATAATTTTACAGGATATCTTTAAGGAGAAAAAGAATGGATTATAAAAGTGCTGGAGTAGATATTGAAGCCGGATATAAGTCTGTAGAACTGATGAAGAAATATGTGAAAAGAACCATGCGTGAAGAAGTTCTGGGAGGCCTGGGCGGCTTCTCGGGAGCTTTTTCCCTGTCCAAGATCAAAGATATGGAGGAGCCTGTGCTGTTATCAGGCACAGATGGGTGTGGAACCAAGGTGAAGCTTGCCATGATCATGGACAAACATGACACAATTGGAATTGATGCAGTTGCCATGTGCGTAAATGATATCGCCTGTGCAGGCGGTGAGCCCTTATTTTTCCTGGATTACATAGCCTGTGGCAAGAACTATCCGGAGAAGATCGCTTCTATTGTAAGCGGTGTTGCTGAGGGATGTGTACAGTCTGAGGCTGCACTGATCGGCGGGGAAACAGCAGAGCATCCCGGACTTATGCCTGAAGATGAATATGATCTGGCCGGTTTTACAGTAGGTGTATGTGACAGGAAAGATATGATAACAGGAGAAGATTTAAAGGCTGGTGATGTTCTCATTGGTATGGCATCTACAGGTGTTCACAGTAATGGATTTTCTCTTGTGCGTAAAGTATTTGAAATGACAAAAGAATCCCTGGATACTTATTATGAGGAACTGGGAACTACTCTTGGAGAAGCACTTCTGGCACCTACCAGAATTTATGTAAAAGCACTGAAGAGCATTAAGAATGCAGGAGTCCGCATTCATGCATGCAGCCATATTACAGGCGGCGGATTCTATGAAAATGTTCCCCGGATGCTGAAAGAAGGCACAAGAGCCGTGATAGAAAAGAACAGTTATCCGGTGCTTCCTGTTTTCGGACTTCTGGCTAAAACAGGAAATATTGAAGAACAGATGATGTATAATACATTTAATATGGGACTTGGAATGGTACTTGCAGTGGATAGGTCAGACGTGGATAAAGCAATGGAAGCAATCAGGGCCGCAGGAGATACTCCATATGTGGTAGGACATATTGAAGAAGGAGAAAAGGGAGTGACTCTATGTTAAAAGTCGGTGTACTTGTTTCAGGAGGCGGCACCAATCTTCAGGCGATTCTGGATGCCATAGACAGTGGAAAGATAACCAATGCACAGGTGACTGTTGTGATCAGCAATAATCCCAATGCCTATGCCCTTCAAAGAGCAGAAGATCATGGAATAAAGGCATTATGTATTTCTCCAAAGCAGTATGAAGACAGAGAAGATTTTCATAAAGCTCTTCTTAACAGACTGCAGGAAGAACAGGTGGATCTGATCGTCCTGGCAGGATTCCTGGTGGCTGTACCTCCAATGATCGTGGAAGCATATCCGTACAGGATCATTAATATTCATCCATCACTGATTCCTTCCTTCTGCGGGGTTGGATATTACGGACTGCACGTACATGAGAAAGTACTGGAAAGAGGAGTACGTGTCACAGGAGCTACGGTTCATTTTGTGGATACAGGAACAGACACAGGCCCCATCATCCTGCAGAAAGCAGTGAAGGTCAAACAGGGAGACACACCACAGATCCTGCAGAAACGGGTTATGGAGAAAGCTGAATGGAAGATCCTCCCAAAAGCAATTAATCTTATCGCCAATGGCAAAGTAACAGTTAAAGATGGTAAAGTTATGATAGAGGAGTAAAATTACAGATGAAGGTTTTAGTCGTTGGAAGCGGTGGACGGGAACATGCACTTTGTTTCAGCATTTCCAGATGTCCGGAAGTGGAAAAAATATACTGTGCACCGGGAAATGCAGGAATTGCCCAACTTGCACAATGTGTGGATATAGGTGCAATGGAGTTTGACAGGCTTGCTGATTTCGCAGAGGAAAACAAAGTTGACCTGACAGTTGTGGGAATGGATGATCCTCTTGTGGGGGGAATCGTAGATGTGTTTGAGTCCCGGGGACTGAGAGTTTTCGGACCCAGAAAAAATGCAGCTATCCTTGAGGGTTCCAAGGCTTTTTCCAAGGATCTGATGAAAAAATATAACATTCCTACTGCAGCTTACGAAAACTTCCAGGATCCTGAGAAAGCTCTTAAATATCTCCGTACACAGGTGAAATTCCCTGTTGTTCTCAAGGCAGATGGTCTTGCGCTTGGTAAGGGTGTTCTGATCTGCAATAATCTGAAAGAAGCAGAAGACGGCGTGAAAGAGATCATGGAAGATAAGAAGTTTGGAAGCGCCGGAAATACTATGGTCATTGAAGAATTTATGACAGGGCGGGAAGTTTCCGTATTATCTTTTGTAGATGGTAAGACCATCAAGACTATGACATCTGCCCAGGATCATAAACGCGCCCAAGATGGAGACAAGGGATTAAATACAGGAGGAATGGGTACTTTTTCACCAAGTCCATTCTATACAGAAGAGGTAGATCAATTCTGCCAGAAATATATTTACCAGCCTACAGTGGATGCTATGGCATCGGAAGGCCGGCCTTTCAAGGGAATTATCTTCTTTGGCCTTATGCTTACTGAAGACGGGCCCAAAGTTCTGGAATATAATGCCCGTTTTGGTGATCCGGAAGCACAGGTAGTTTTGCCTCGTATGAAAAATAATATTGTTGAAGTGATGGAAGCATGCGTTGATGGGACTCTGGATCAGATTGATCTGCAGTTTGAGGACAATGCGGCAGTATGTGTGGTTCTTGCAAGTGAAGGGTATCCTGTGAAATATGAAAAAGGAATCCCCATCCATGGCTTTGAAAATTTCAAAAACAAAGAAGGTTATTACTGTTTCCACGCAGGTACAAAGGAAAAAGATGGCCAGATTGTTACAAACGGGGGACGTGTGCTGGGAATTACTGCAACAGGAAAAGATCTGAAAGAAGCCAGAAAAAATGCTTATGAAGCCACTGAGTGGATCAGCTTTTCCAATAAGTATATGCGTCATGATATTGGAAAGGCAATTGATGAAGCAGAAAGTAACTGTTGAATACGTAAGAGATTTTCTTGCTGACAGTTCTGAAGAAGCTTATGGGAAGTTTCAGGCAGGACTGCTGCCGGGGGTTGAACACATTGCAGGTGTAAGACTGCCGGTTCTCAGAGCTTTTGCAAAAAAGCTGTCCCGGCAGAACTGGCAGGAATGGTTTGATCAGGCAGATGATTTCTGGAATGAAGAAACCATGCTTCGGGGTATGACTGCGGCGTATGCTCCCATGGACTGTGACAGCAAACTGGAATATGTAAGAAAGTTTGTACCGGATATCAGCAACTGGGCAGTCTGTGATTCTTTTTGCAGTACGCTGAAAGATGCTGACAGATACCGGCAGGAATACTGGAATTTCATCGGACCATATTTTACTTCGGACAGAGAATATGAAGCAAGATTTGCAGCAGTAATGCTGTTGGGGCATTTTACACAGAGAGAATATCTGGAAGAAGGAATCCGGCGACTGGAGAGCGTTTCTCAGGAAGGATATTATGCTAAGATGGCAGTAGCGTGGGCGATATCTGTATATTTTGCTGCCTTTCCCGATGAAATGCTGCATTATCTTCAGAAAGAATGCCATCTGGATGAATTCACATATAGAAAATCATTACAGAAGATTACAGAATCTAATCGCGTGGATGATAAAATGAAAAGAATTATAAAAGAAATAAAACAGAGAGGGTATAAAAAATGGCAATCAGTAAAGAACAAGCAGTGAAAGAATTACAGAACAGAGAGATGGTCTATGTTGCCTTTTCTCAGGCAACCAAGCTTCCCTTTGTAAAATGTGATGAAGAAACTTTTAATGATCAGGCCTGGATTTTTTCCACTGAAGAAGGCATAAAGGAATTTGGGAAAAAACTTCTGGATGACAAGATCATTCTTATGGGAATGCGGTTTAATAAAAAGGACTATCCCAGATTATATGGAATTTTCTATGCAATTGGTGTGAATACCGTAATGTGGGTAGATGGAGAGGATCAGGTGGAAGTTGATCTTCCTGATATTGCTAAACAGGCGGATATGAGTAAGATTGAGCCAGAGAAGAGACCGCTTCTTAATCCTACCCTGCAGCTGTCTGGTATTTATTTTATGCAGGAGGCACGTCGCCCTGTGGAACAGGACCAGCATGGCAATCTTCGTGAACTGGAAGAAGAATTCCTGGTCAATCTGAGAAAATCCGAATATCTTATGACAATGGATGTGGATCCTGAGGATCCAAAGAAGATCAGTATCCCATATCTGAAAAATAAAAAAGAAGAGATCCTTCAGCCGGTGTTTACCGATGTTATGGAGCTTGATAAATTCCTGAAGGGCAAAAAATTAAGGGTAGTGAAAGTTCCATTTTCCAAACTTCCGGATCTGATGATTGAAAATGCCAATGCATATGTAATCAATCCTATGGGATTCAATCTTGTATTAAACAAAGATCAGCTTAAGAAAATAATCGGATAAATTATTTTACAGAAGAGAAAAGATATAAGAGCGCAACAGACTCTTATATCTTTTTTTGAATAAAATACCGGGAAACGGTTTTCAAATCACCTTCTTTGTGCTAGAATATGTGTAACAAACGAAAAAGAGGTAAAATAAAGGATGATTGAAATAGATTTCAGCAGTGACGAAGCAATTTACATTCAGTTGACCAACCAGATCATCCTGGGGATCGCAACATCCAGACTGCAGGAGGGGGATGTCCTTCCTTCTGTGAGACAGCTTGCTGATACAGTGGGTATTAATATGCACACAGTAAATAAAGCATATTCTCTCTTAAGACAGGAAGGGTTTGTTACCATAGACCGAAGACGTGGTGCAGTGATCTCCATAGATGCAAATAAACGCAAGGCTCTGGAGGATATGAAACAGAATCTCAGGATCGCACTTGCCAGAGGGTGCTGTAAGAATGTGTCCAGAGAAGAAGTGCATCAGCTGATAGACGAGATTTTTGACGAATATAATAAAGACAGATAGGAGACATAATGGATAGTAAATTTACCAGACAGGCAGAGAATGCCCTAAAAC
>JAQYGS010000238.1 GCA_028722515.1 Clostridia bacterium
TTTTTGTGATTACCCCGTATGTTTTACTGAAAACTGTATAAAATGATAAAAAGGAAAATATAGAATCTGGAAGGAAAAATAATATGTGGGGAATTATTGTAGCTTTGATTTCAGGAGCACTGATGAGCATTCAGGGAGTATTTAACACAGAAGTAACCAAACAGACCAGCTTATGGGTATCCACAGGCTGGGTTCAGCTGTCTGCGTTTCTGGTCTGTGTTCTTGCCTGGCTTTTTACAGGGAGAAGCAGTGTGGGGGCTTTATGGCAGGTGGAAAATAAATATACACTTCTTGGCGGTGTGATCGGGGCTTTCATTACTGTTACGGTTATCCAGAGCATGAGTTCCCTGGGTCCTGCCAGGGCGGCTATGCTGATCGTGGTTTCCCAGCTTGCAGTTGCCTATATTATTGAACTGTTTGGAATGTTTGGAGTGGATAAACAGCCCTTTGAATGGAGAAAACTTATTGGAATGGCTGTGGCTATAATAGGAATTATTATATTTAAATGGCAAAAATAAGAGATAGGTATTGTAAAATCTTTAAGATTTCGTTACAATAGGATAAGGCATTATGGATCAGGGGACTCTGCCTTTCAGAAAGGAGAGGATCTTGTTTAATGATAAATAAAGTAAAACACTGTTGTGTTCCGGTTATATTTGTGTTTCTTATTCTTGCGGTAATGACAGGGTGCGGGAACAGAGAAGCACAGTTTCTGATCGACGGATTTCAGCAGGCCAGGGCGGAAGTGGATGCAGAAGAAGAGCAGGCTGTTGAGGAACAGGATCAGCCGTCAGATGAGAAAGAAGTGAAGGAGACCAGTGCCCCTGAGAAGGAACAGAATTCATTCATTTATGTGGATGTATGCGGAGCAGTGGTGAATCCAGGTGTTTTTCAGCTGGAAGAGGGAAGCCGGGTTTTTCAGGCAATCGAGGCAGCAGGCGGATATCTTCCGGAAGCTTCAGAGACCTGTGTCAACCGGGCAGAAGTTCTTTCGGATGGACAGCAGCTTTATATTTTTACAAGAGAAGAAATGGAACAGCAGGGTATTCAGGCTGGTACAGCAGGAAATGCGGCCATGAATCAGCCGGATCCGGCCGGTTTGGATGGTAAGGTCAACATAAATACAGCAGATGAAAGCCAGTTAACCACTTTAACCGGGATAGGAGCCACACGTGCTCAGGCGATTATCGCCTACAGAGAAGAAAACGGCCCTTTTTCGGCAATTGAGGATATTATGAATGTACAGGGTATCAAGGAAGGTACCTTTCAGAAGATAAAAGATGATATAGTTGTAGGATAAGGAGAAATAAATGAGCAGGAAAGTTTTGGTAGTGGATGATGAGAAGCTGATTGTAAAGGGAGTCCGTTTCAGTCTGGAGCAGGACGGAATGGAAGTGGACTGTGCTTATGACGGAGAAGAGGCTGTAGAAAAAGCAAAAGAAAATAAATATGACATTATCCTTCTGGATCTTATGCTTCCTAAAATGGATGGACTTGAAGTCTGCCAGCAGATCCGTGAATTTTCTAATGTGCCTATCGTTATGCTGACGGCGAAAGGTGAGGATATGGACAAGATTCTGGGACTGGAATATGGAGCTGATGATTATATTACCAAACCTTTTAATATCCTTGAGGTAAAGGCCAGAATCAAGGCTATTATGCGCCGTGCAGGCAGCGACCATGAAGAGAAAGAAAAGGCCAGAACCATTGAAGTGGGAGATCTTCGTATGGATTGCGAGAGCAGGCGGGTATTTATTTCAGGCAAAGAGATCAATCTGACTGCCAAGGAATTTGACGTACTGGAACTTCTGGTTTTCAATCCAAATAAAGTTTACAGCCGTGAGAATCTGCTGAATATTGTGTGGGGCTATGAATATCCCGGTGATGTGCGTACTGTGGATGTACATATCAGGCGTCTCCGTGAGAAGATTGAGAAGAATCCCAGTGAGCCTAAGTATGTACACACCAAATGGGGAGTGGGTTACTATTTCCAGGCACAATAGATGGGAACAGGAATCTTTAAGCCGATGACCAGGCAGGAAGCCGTCATCGGCATTTTTATCTCACAGCAAGGTGCTTTGCACAGGATTTTTAACCCAGGGGGTGAAGTGCAGGATTTTTAATCCGTGTATAGAACATGATTGATAAATTTGGAAGAACAATTGATTATCTGAGGATTTCTCTGACAGACAGGTGTAATCTGCGGTGTATTTACTGTATGCCGCAGGAGGGAGTTCCTCTGCTCTGTCAGGAAGATATTCTGACCTTTGATGAGATCCTGCGGGTGTGCCGCTGCGGAGCATCACTGGGTATCAGGAAAATTAAGCTGACAGGAGGAGAACCCCTGATTCGGGAAGGATGTGCTGATCTGGCTGGAAAGTTAAAAGGACTGCCAGGAATTGAGAAAGTGACCATTACCACCAATGGCATCTTGCTTGCAGATCATATAAAGGATCTTGTGGATGCAGGTATAGACGGAATCAACATCAGTCTTGATACTCTTGATGATGGAATTTTCCGTCAGATAACAAGAAGAGACGGGATAGAGCGTGTACTTATGGGACTTAAGGCTGCTCTGTCATATCCTCAGCTTACTGTAAAGGTCAATAGCGTGCCGGTAGTCAGGGAGGAATCAAATCTTGTTTCTCTGGTATCTCTCGCCAGGAAATATCCTGTTCATGTACGTTTTATAGAAATGATGCCTATTGGATATGGAAAGCAGTTTCCTTTTCAGGATGAGAATTCTATTATTCAGGTTCTGGAGAAAGCATATGGCCCTTTAAAACCGGTGAGGGAAAAGTACGGAAATGGACCCTGCCATTACTATGAGATAGATGGATTTCAGGGCAAGATTGGTTTTATCAGTGCAGTGACTCATAAATTCTGCAGCCAGTGTAACCGCGTAAGGCTGACATCGGAAGGGTTTCTTAAGGGATGTCTTCAGTTTCAGGAAGGAGCAGACTTAAGGAAGATTCTGAGAGAGGGCGGCACAGATCATGAGCTTACAGAAGCAATAAGAAATGTTATTTACAACAAGCCGGCAGGCCATCATTTTTACGAGGCAAATACTGATCTGGATGAAGTGCGAGGAATGTCACAGATCGGGGGATAAGAGAAGACAGGTATAGTATATGAAAAAAAGAGGAAGTTTTTTTAGAAGTCTGCGTTTTCGTATTCTGGTCATTCTGATCATTCTTGGAATTGTGCCAGGAGTGATAGTAACCAATGTAATGATCTATAACTACAGGGACCGGGCTGTTTCCACATTGTCCGATACGGTACGTGATCAGTGTGCCATCCTGTGCAACCTGATCATCAGAGAGAATTATCTCAATGATTCCGGTTCTCAGGTGGTTAACAGTAAACTGGAGCTATTCACCAATGTATATAATGGACGGGTGATCCTTGCAGACAGAGATTTTAAAATTGTGGGTGACACTTTTCACACAGAAGAGGGAAGATCACTTCTTTCTCCCCTGGCAGTAAAGTGTATGAAAGGCGAGAAAGCAGAGAACTATGATAGTAAAAGTCAGATTCTTGAGATTGCTGTTCCAATCCAGAGTCCTGACGTTCAGCAGATTCAGGGTATAATGCTTGTGAGCATATCTGCCACACAGATCGGTGATGTTCTGGAACAGCTGGAGCAGAAAGGAATCCTGCTCATAGGAATCATTTCGGTATTGTCTGTATTTCTGTCCTGGTTTCTGTCAACCATTCTGGTCAAACCTCTGGCCAGAGTTACCCGGGCAATCGAGGATCTTACTGATGGTATGCAGGAGGAAGAGATCTGTGTGCCTGATTATACGGAAACAGAGCTGATCACGGATGCTTTTAACAAGATGGTTAACAGAATGAAGGTCTTGGATGAATCCAGACAGGAGTTTGTGTCCAATGTGTCTCATGAACTGAAAACCCCTCTGACCTCCATGAAGGTTCTGGCTGATTCACTGGTGGGACAACAGGGAGTGCCGGAAGAACTTTATCAGGAATTCATGGGGGACATTACAGAAGAGATTGACAGGGAGAATAAGATCATCACAGATCTTCTGTCACTTGTAAAAATGGACAAGAAGGCTTCTGACGTAAATATTACACATATGGATATCAATCAGCTTCTGGAGGATATTCTTAAGAGACTTCGTCCTATTGCAGATAAACGTAATATAGATCTTATCCTTGACTCTTTCCGGCCTGTGGAAGCCGATGTAGATGAGGTGAAATTTACTCTTGCCATCAGTAATCTGGTGGAAAATGGCATTAAATATAATGTGGATGACGGTTGGGTCCGTGTATCTCTTGATGCGGATCATAAATTCTTTTATGTAACAGTGGCTGATTCCGGCATGGGAATTCCACAGGATAGCATAGACCGGATATTTGAGCGTTTTTATCGTGTAGACAAGTCTCACTCTAAAGAAATCGGAGGAACAGGGCTTGGCCTGGCAATCACAAAGAGTGCTATTGTCATGCATCACGGCGCAATTAAAGTATTCAGTAAAGAGGGTGAGGGAACCACGTTTTCCGTCCGGATCCCGTTATCGTACATTCCGTAGGAGGTGCCGACATGAAGAAAAAAATCTGCCTGATTCTTTCTGTGCTTCTTTTTTCCATTATAGGGGCCGGATGTACCATAGAGGTGGAGGATGCACAGAAGGGAAAAGGCAAAAGTTACTATATATATGAAGTAAGCCAGGATGAGAATGGCCTGCAGAAAGAATCATATGTTCCCAAAGAAGAAACGGGGGAATATATGCTGAAGGACATGATGCAGCGGCTGAATCATAAAGACACGGATAAAGAAGAACTCAGTCTTCTTCCTGATGGAGTTCAGATGAATTACAGTATAGAGGATTCTACTCTGGTAGTTAATTTTAACAGTAAATATAGTGAAATGAGCTGTGCCAGAGAGATTCTGGTCAGAGCCGGTGTGGTGAAAACTTTTCTGCAGGTTCCCGGAATATCGGCAGTTCGTTTTACAGTAAATAATTCTGATCTTCTGGATTCCAAAGGGCAGCCTGTGGGCACAATGACAGCAGATACGTTTTCGGAGTTTTCGGGAAATGAAACAGATGCTTACTGTAACAGTACTTTTACTCTTTATTTCACGGATAAAGAGGGGCAGCATCTTGTAAAAGAATCCCGTACAGTACGTTATAAGAGAAGCATTCCAAGAGAAAGAGTCATTCTGGAACAGCTTATGAAGGGACCTATGGAAAAAGGCCATTATCCCACTCTTCCCGAGAACGCAGAAATCCTGAACGTAACTGTTGCAGACAGAATATGCTATGTGGCATTTGATGGTGTGTTTTCTTCCTATGCCCAGGATATTTCAGAACAGATTCCAATCTATTCTGTTGTAAATTCTCTTCTGGATTCCCTTGATGCAGATAAGGTTCAGATATCTGTGGGGGAAGATAAAAAGGAAGAGCTTTTTGGAAAAAAGATGGCTCTATATCGTTTTTATGAAAGAAATGATGAACTTGTTGTTCCTGAAAAATAATCCGGAAGTGTGTTTTAATTAAAAAAAGAAACGGAGGAGTATTATGGCAAAACGCCCTGTGTGTGTTTTCTGCCTGCTTCTGATGCTCTTTCTGTGCATGACAGACCGGCTGGGATTTTCTCTCATCAGAGGAAATCCCCTGCCTGATTCTGCTCAGGAATGGATCAGAAAGCATCCGGATTCTACCATCTGTGGGGAAGTGGTAAAATGTGAGGATACAGAAAATTCCCTGTCTGTTTATCTTAAAGATACATATCTTATTTATCATTCTGAAAAAATTTCCATTGAACAAGTAAAAGTATTTTTAAATAATAATGAGGAGATTCCTGTTGGAAGTGTGATTCTTGTGTCCGGAAAGCTGGAAGAGATCGGTTCACCTCGTAATCCGGGAGAATTTGACAGTAAGCAATATTACGCCTGTCGTCATATATATTATTATCTGAAAAATGCTACTGTTAAGAAAAAATCTCAGTCCTATTCTGTGTATGGACAGTTTCTTGTTAATATGAGAGAACGCTTCGAGAGAATTCTTGAATACACCTGTGGAAATCAGGCAGCTGCTTTTGATGCAATCGTCCTGGGAGATAAAAGCGCATTGGAACCGGAAGAAAAGCTCAGGTATCAGATGGGAGGAATCATTCATATACTGGCTATTTCGGGCCTGCACATCAGTCTTCTTGGCGTCGGACTTTATAATCTGCTGAAGAAAACAGGGCTTGGAATCTGGCCGTCAGGCTTCATTTCTCTGGCAATTATGCTCCAGTATGGAATGATGACCGGTGGAAGTGTTTCGACTATGAGAGCAGTCTGCATGTTCCTTTTATCTGTAGGAGCGAAGATACTGGGACGAATTTATGATATGTTTACAGGTCTTGCTTTATCTGCCATTTTGATTCTTATGGAAAGTCCTTCCTATCTTCTTGACTCTGGATTCCTTCTGTCTTTCGGAGCCGTTCTTGGCATCGGTACAGTTCTTCCTGCTCTGGAAAAAATTATTAAAACGGAGAATAAGACTGTAAAAACTTTAATGGCTTCTGTGTCTGTACAGCTTTGTACTCTGCCGGTGGTGCTGTGGTTTTATGGGGAAGTATCCATAGCCGGTATTTTTCTTAATCTGATCGTGCTGCCTACAGCGGGAATTGTACTTATCAGTGGTACATCGGCTGCCCTTCTGGGGCTTTTGTGTCTGCCGTTGTCAAAGATTGCTGCCCTGCCGGGAAGAGCGATCCTGGCGATGTATGAAATTCTGTGTAAGATGGCGGCAAAACTTCCTTTCTGTACTTGGATAGCGGGACGCCCCACCCTTTTACAGGCAGGAATATACTATCTGCTTTTGATCCTTATTTTGGCAGGGGGCTCTTGTTTGGCGGAAAAAACAGGCCATATGAAGGTTTGCATAAGTTTCTGCACAACTTTTCTTGCCTGCACGGTTTTATTTCTTGGATGTCATCCGGAAAAAGGATTGAAGATTACATGCCTTGATGTGGGGCAGGGTGACGGTATCGTGGCAGATGTCCAGGGAAAATGGCATTTTCTTGTGGATGGAGGAAGTACAAGTAAATCTAAGGCCGGGCAGTATGTAATTCTGCCTTTTTTGAAAAACCAGGGGATTTCAAGGCTTGATGGTATTTTTGTATCCCATACAGATGAAGATCACATAAATGGTATAAGCCAGCTTCTGGAACTTATGGGAAAAAATCTTACTTCAGTAAAAGCAGATGCGCTTGTCATGCCTTTGTGGACTGCCAAACCGGAAAATTACAGGAAACTGGAAGAACTGGCCAAACAGGCAGGTGTAAAAACTATGTATGTAAAAGCAGGAGACAGGGTCCGTTTTGGCGAGACAACTATCAATGTGCTGTGGCCTCCAAAAGGAACCACAGGAGATAACATAAATGAAGATGCCATGGTATTTATGCTGGAATATAAAAACTTTCAGGGGCTTTTCACAGGGGATATCGGAGAAGAGACAGAGAGGAAGCTTCTTGGTGATCTGAAGGATATTGACTTTTTAAAGGTGGCTCATCATGGATCAAGATATTCTACATGCGACAAGTTTCTGAATGTGGTAAAACCTGAACTGGGGGTTATTTCCTGCTCATCTACAAATAAGTACGGCCATCCTTCTCCCGAAACCATAGAAAGGCTGAACCATGCGGACTGCAGAATTGCTTATACTATGAAAACCGGAGCTGTCACTGTGATTACAAATGGAAATACTATAGAATATGGCGGATTTGTAAGTTAGAAATCAAATTGCGAACAGACCTGATTCGTGTTAAGATATGTGTATGAAAAAAACAGCCGGGGTAGAAAATTGAAAAGTATTCAGGAAGACATTAAAACAGGAAAATTCAAACAGGCATATCTTCTGTACGGAGACGAGGCTTATCTGAAACAGCAGTATAAGCGTAAACTGACGGATGCATTGAATCCGAATAAAGATACCATGAACTTTTCCCATTTTGAGGGCAAGGGAATTGACATAAGGGAACTTATTGACCTGTGTGAGACTATGCCCTTCTTTGCAGACAGAAGAGTGATCCTTCTTGAGGATACAGGATTCTTTAAAAATAAGTGTGAAGAGCTGGCAGAATATATGAAAGAACTGCCTGAGTACCTTTGCCTTGTTTTTTCAGAATCAGAGGTAGACAAAAGAAGCCGTATGTATAAGGCAGTGAAAGCCTGTGGGACGATTGTGGAGTTTGGCACACAGGATGAAAAGACGCTTATGCGCTGGGCAGCAGGAATCCTGGGAAAAGCAGGAAGGAAGATTACTCAGAAAGATATGGAATATCTGTTATCCAAAACAGGAACAGATATGGGAAATCTTAAAATGGAACTGGATAAGCTGATCGACTATACCTGTGGACGGGATGTGGTAACGGCACAGGATATTGATGCAATCTGTACCACTCAGATAGCAAACCGGATTTTTGACATGGTCCGGGCAGTGGCGGAGAAGGACCAGAAGCGTGCCCTGAATCTTTATTATGATCTTCTTACGCTCAGAGAGCCTCCAATGAGGATCCTTTTTCTTCTGGCAAGACAGTTCCGGCAGCTTCTTCTGGCCAAGCAATTCTCGGACAGTGGTCTGCCGCAGAAGGAAATTGCTTCAAAGCTTGGTGTGCCCGTTTTTGCACTGCGTAATATCAATGCCTGTGCAAAGGCATATTCTGTTGCAGAACTGGAGCAGGCAATGGCTGATTTTGTTGAAACGGAAGAAGCGGTAAAAACGGGAAGACTTAATGATAAGCTCAGTGTAGAGCTTCTGATCATAAAATACAGCAGCTCTCGTTAAATAGAAGAGCTGCTGTTTCCTATAATTTCCATGAAATATGTAATAAAAAAGACAGCCACATGACGGTGATGACTGTCCGTTTTAGTTATAAGCTTATAATTAAAATATAAAATATATCAGCCGATGCTGTTAACGGCCTTGGTTAAACGAGAAACCTTTCTTGCGCAGTTGTTCTTGTGGTAAACACCTTTAGATGTAGCCTTGCTGATTGTGGAAATTGCCTCCTTCAGGGCTGCCTCTGCAGCTGCTTTATCCTTGTTCTCTACAGCTGTTTCAACTTTTTTGATGGAAGTCTTCACAGCAGATCTGATAGATTTGTTTCTCGCTGCTTTTGTTCTGTTAACTAAGATTCTCTTCTTAGCAGATTTAATGTTAGCCAATTCGTACACCTCCAATTCAGAAAATAAAATAATCATATGCTTGTCATAAGAACAGACACGGGCGCTCTTATGAACGTACTTATATATACTATTATAATTGCCTTTGATTGTCAATACATATTTCTGCAAAAGATGTAAAAAATAATATCATATAAATCGCAGCGTGGAGGATGAAACTATGTTAGGAAACTATAGGATCAGAACAGACCTGGCATTGGAAGAAACAGAACGTTTTTCCGAGGAAAATGTGGAAATACGGGGTGTTGAGGTTTCAGAGAGCTATGATGAAGAAAAAGATGTACGTACAACGGTGGTAAAAATTACCACGGAAAATGGTGCCCATGCAATGGGAAGGCCTCAGGGCAGTTATATTACCATAGAAGCTCCCAATCTTTCACTGCCTGATGAAGATTATCACAGGGAAATCTCAAAGGAAATCGCCAGACACCTGGCACAGCTTATTGACCTGGACAAGGAGCAGTCCGTTCTTGTGGTTGGTCTGGGAAATTCGGCGATCACAGCGGATTCTTTGGGCCCTCATGTAGTAGAGAATCTTCGGATGACCAGACATGTAATCAGGGAATATGGTCTGAAAAGTATGGGAGAGGAAAAAATGCACCAAACCAGCGGCATTATTCCGGGGGTGATGGCTCAGACCGGAATGGAAACCTCAGAGATAGTGCAGGGTGTGGTGGAGGAGACAAAGCCTGATGTTGTGATCGCGGTAGATGCTCTGGCTGCAAGAAGCACCAGACGTCTGAACCGTACTATTCAGATCACGGATACAGGGATCAACCCCGGTTCCGGAGTGGGAAACCACAGAAACGGACTGACTGAGGATAATCTGCATGTGAAGGTGATCGGTATAGGTGTGCCCACCGTAGTGGATGCGGCAACTATTGTTCATGATTCTATGGCTCATTTGCTGGACGCTCTGGATGAAAGGGAACAGAAAGAATTTCTTGAGGAAATGATCTCACCTCATCTGCACAGCATGTTTGTAACACCTAAAGACGTGGATGAAACGGTAAAATATTTAAGCTTTACCATATCCGAAGGGCTGAATATGGCTTTTCTTGGTGAAGAGGCCAGGGTGTAACTTTCTATGTATAATCGGAAGTTTACTGTCATAGGATAGCTTTAAAGAGGTGATTCTGTGACAAAATTCCAGAAAGCAATCTGCATTGTGCTGAGCCTGTGCTTTTTTACAGTTCTGGCTGTGGTGCCGGGACCTTTTTTTCTGTATGAAAATGTGTTCAGGCAGCTGCCTTTGTACTGCTTTCTGGAAAAAAAGGTTTCGGAGGCATCCCCATATGAAGATCAGGAAACATACCAGAAGGTAGTAAAGGAAAATGGAAAATATCTTGGCAGCAAAAATCAGGACAAACCTCTGAAGGAAAATAATATACAGCCACAGACAGAGCAGGAAAAAGAACCTGAAAAAGAACCGGAGAAAACAGAAAATACGAAGGAAACCCTGGCAGTTCCCTGGCCTTCCATTGATCTTTCTCCTGCTAAGCTTGCCGATTTTGACTACCTTCTGGGACAGTTTTATATTGTAGATTCCAATACACAGACAAGTCCAGAGCAGTTGAATGCTGCCCGTTTCCTGAAGGAAAATCTGGTTATCAGCAAAAAGAAATCTACGCCTCAGATACTGATCTATCACAGTCACTCCCAGGAGGCTTTTTCAGATTCCAGAGAGGGAAAGGAAGAAGATACCATTGTGGGAGTGGGAGATTATCTTACACAGATTCTTGAAAAAAAATACGGCTATGGCGTGATCCATGTGAAAGAGAAATTTGATATGAAAAGCGGACAGCTGGACCGAAGTGCGGCCTATGATTATGCAGGAAAATTCCTGGAAGATTTTCTGGAAAAAAATCCTGGAATACAGGTTATTATTGACCTTCACAGAGATGGGGTGGATGACAGCAGACATCTGATCACTGAAATCAACGGCAAACCAACAGCCCAGATCCTTTTTTATAATGGGCTAAGCTACACTTTAACAAAAGGCAGACTGACCTACCTTCCCAATCCATACATAGAAGAAAATCTTGCTTTCTCTTTCCAGCTGGAGTACCAGGCTGCCCGGTATTATCCGGATTTTTACCGGGGAATCTATCTGGCGGGATACCGCTACAACCAGCACTTCCGTCCCAGATCGGTTCTTCTGGAAGCGGGGGCCCAGACTAACACAGTCCAGGAGGTAAAAAACGCCATGGAGCCCTTCGCAGATATCCTCGATAAAGTTCTACAGTGAGTAAAAGCAGGAGGATGTTGTACCAATTCCTTAGTGTGCCCTTGTAAAATAACAAAAAATATTGACCCCAACATCATTTTAGTATTATAGTAGATGTAAGTGTTATACATTAAGTAACTTTTTAACTTATTGGGTGCATACTTGGAAGGAAAAGATTGAAAATGAGAAGTAGAGGGTATCCATTACCTTAATCGCATCACAAACAAGCCATCTTACGGTGGCTGCTTTAAAAATTAAATATTGTATACATTAAGGCTATGCAGTTGCTGACTTGATCTTATAACCTTGGTTTCGAGCTATCATGAGAGCTTGCTCTACGGTAATCTCACGATCCACAGGTGGTAAGTCGGATTTTCGATAAAGTTCTGCATTATAGTTTTCCCCGTTCTTTAACATGTGGTATAATGCGGTAAGAAGCATTCTTGCTATCGCAATGATTGCTTTCTTGTGACCGCGACGCTTTTTGAGACGGAGATAGCGGTTGCGAATTTCAGGATGCTTATTACTTTTAACAACAGCGTTTGCACACTGTACTAAAAGAGGTTTGATGTAGCATCCAGCCTTTGAAACCCGGACAGATTTTTTCTTCCCTGCACTTTCATTGTTGGTTGGAGTAAGACCAGCCCATGAGCATAAGTGTTTCGCCGAAGGAAAAGCCTCCATGTTGGTACCGATTTCGGAAATAATACCGATTGCAGTGAAATCGCTGCTGATACCAGGAGCGGTTTGAAGAATGGCAAGTTCCTGCTGATAGGGAGCGGCGAGCGCAAGAATGAGTTCTTCAAGCTCTGCCTTCCGGGATTCGAGGTTTTCATAATGAGCTTTGATTACTTTGAGCTTACCAGCCTGTTCCGGAGTGATATATCCGTCAATGGCATCACGGAGTTCAGGAAGTTTCTTTTTCAAACTTTTGAAAACAAGAGGCTCAAGGTCAAAGGAAGTATCTGCGGGATTTTCCAAAATCTTATCCAGTATCGCCTGAGCAGATTTGCCGAAGGTGTCCGAGACAACGTTTCCCAACTGGATATTGGAAACCGTGAGACAGTTCTGCAAACGATTCTTTTCGCTTGATTTAAAGCAGGTCAGTTTGAAACGGTAGCGCATAAGGTCACGAAGCTGGCGGATGTCAGCAGGCGGCATAAAGCTTCCGGCAACAAGATCATGCTTAAACAGGTCAGCAATCCATTTGGCATCTTTCTTGTCAGTTTTCTTTCCACGGATAGCCTTAACGTATTTGGGATGTGCAAGGACAATCGAACAGTCTTTTTCCAAGATGTTATAAACAGGGATCCAGTATTTACCGGTAGATTCCATACAGACATCCTTGCAATTCCGATCAAGTAACCACTGTAACAAAGTTTTCAGACCACTCGTGTAGGTTGAAAACCGGTGGCTCTCGTAAGAAGTAACACCTTTATCGTTTGTAGAAGCGATACAGGCGACTACAAAAGTCTTGTGGACATCAATGCCACAGCAGATTTTGTACACGATTTTTAAAGCCATAGGGACTCCTTTCAGAACCAGATGGTTCACTAAAGATTATAGGGAGAAACGGCATTGACTGGACGCCTAAGCCATAAACGAGATTGTTTATACAAAGATAAGATTACGTGCTCTTTCGTCACACTTATTTGTGCTTGAAAAGGCGGACTACACATATAAAAATGCGGTCATCCGGCAAGCCGGACAGCCCACTCACCTCCTCGTGATTTGTAGTATACCGGGTTCCCTATAAGAAGAATTATAAAGAAAAAATAGACTCAGGGAAACATTTTCATAACGTTTTGTGCCTGAGCGAAGCGAAAGGAATGGATATAATTATGAGCATTCGTGTACTTTTCATCTGCCACGGCAGGACTCTTGGACTACCTGCAATCCTCGGAATAATGGGGCAAAACGGGGCATAATTTGGCGTCCGCCAGGATATGAGACTACCGGGAGACTACTTTTTTCCTTCTTTAAAAGAAAGAATGTGAAAGTAATCGTTAACACGGTATATATAGTATGAACCCCCTTGGAAGTAATCGTTATAGGGTTCTACCAGGAGACTACTACACTTCGGAATTAAAAATTTCTCTTCTATAAATTATGGGGAAAAATGAAGGTCTTATATGGTGTAGCTGATTAAAGTCCAGCTAAGAAATGTCAATAGGTAAAATGAGAAATGTTAAAAGAGTTTTTTTCAAGCAGTTGATGTAAAAAAGGGTAACTTTAATAAGCCCACGCATGTGGAAATTTTAAAAATTCATGAGAACCTGTTAAGCTACGTTCTGTACCTTGCCAGGATGCGCTGCCAGATACTG
>JAQYGS010000239.1 GCA_028722515.1 Clostridia bacterium
TGGTAAAGATATGATTTCCCCACATCCCACTTATGCACATTGGGAACAGTAAAACGTGGTATTATCCACATTTCTCCTCCGTTTTCTGTGGAATGTTTTTCAAACTGTCCCTTTGCAGTAAAGCATTTTTGCTCATCCATAAGCTTCCATTCTATTCTGCTGCATCCTTTTCCGGAAATTTTTACTTCGGCCTCCAAAGTTCCTGTAGTATAATCCTCCAAAAGTCCTGCTTTGATCCACAGATCATCCATATGTATTTCCGGTTTTGCATAAAGATACACATCCCGGAAAATCCCGGAAAATCGGAAAAAGTCCTGATCTTCAATCCAGGCCGCGCTTGATCTTTTGTATACTTCAACGCAAATCCTGTTGTTTCTGTCTTTCACAACCTCCGTAATGTCAAATTCCGACGGGGTAAAACTATCCTCAGAATAACCAATAAAGTGTCCATTTACCCAAAGATAAAATGCCTGCTCCACCCCCTGAAAAGATATGCACACTCGTTTACCCAGCAGCCCTTCTTCCAGATCAAACTCTTTTACATAGCTTCCCACCGGGTTATGTTCCCGGTCAATATACGGTGGACGCAAAAACGAATGTCCATCCCATGGATACATAGTATTAATATACTGAATCTGCCCGTATCCCTGTAGTTCCATATGACCTGGTACCTGAATCTCTCCGAATTCACAAAGGTCATAATTTTCTTCATAAAAATTCTTTGGCCTTTTATCCTCATCAGGACTCCAGTGAAATTTCCATGTTCCATTCAGAGACTGGCGCAAGGTTTCTTTCCCCTGCTGCCAGTCCTCTTCTTTTTCATAAAATTTATGATCGGAATGAGCTTTCATCCTTCCTACCTGGAAAACTTCCGGATTCTCCAGCCATAATAAATCTGCTTTCATCATATTTACCTCCCTATATTTTTCAGTAAACTAAACCGCTACCATATAGAATTCATTGTACAGATTTTTACCTCTGCTTCTCTCTCACTTTTCAGATGAAATATTCCCTCTCTGCTGCTGTTATAGAATAATCTGGTGCCTACATCTTCTCCATGATTAAGATATACTTCTATGGTCCTTCCATCTACAAAAACCTGCACATTATTACATATCTCAACACAAGATATAAAATGTACGTCTTCGCTCCTTACTCCCGTCATCTTCAGGGAAACTTTTCCCTGTTCTGATACCAGACTGACGGATTTCTCTCCATCCTTTCCAAGAAGGATGTTAAAGTCAGCACACTGACTGAAATTCACAGAAGCATAATAACGGTTGTCAGGAATATGATCTACTTTAACCTCAGATGCAGTCTGTTCATAAATAGTATCTTTTACCAGATCATATACTTCTTTCACCGGTGTAGCATAGACATGCTCATCCTTTACATGAAGTTCCCTTGGAAGTGTCATACTGCCGTAAGCTCCATGTTCTACAGGAATGTGTTCACCATAAAAGTCACTGATCCAACCGATAAAAATTCTCCTGTTATCATGTTCAAAGCTTTGGGCTGCATAGCAATTACTTCCAAAGTCTACCCACTGCTGTTTGTGAACATCCATTTCTGAGCCCTGCCAATCTCCCACATAATATCTGCACTGCTGATATCTGTCGTTCTCATCATGATGGCACATCCACGCTCCCATTGCCACATATTTACCATCCAATGGGAAAAAATCCGGACATTCTATTGTTCTTACAGGAGTATTTTCTGTAATCAGGGGACATTTGTACTTCCAATTCTCTGCATCGTCAGATTCATAAAGCAGGAAAGTGCCTTTGCCATTTACACAGGCACCTAATACCAGATAATATTTATCACCGATTTTTATTACTTTAGGATCACGAAAATCAAAATTAGTGCCTTCTGGTTTTTCCCTGATAACTGTCTTCTCTTGTTCAAAATGAATCATATCATGGCTCTTTACCATATCCTGATACTGTATCGTATCGGGTCCATCTTCCTGTGGGCCGATATGTCTGGTAAGATAAAAATTCACTTCATCTCCCATCGGAAGTGCACTTCCTGAAAAAGCTCCTCCCTTCAGAGATAGATTATCAAGAACCTCCTCCTGGGGTTCCAGAACTACCGGAAGATGTTTCCAATGTATCAGATCACGACTGACAGCATGGCCCCAGTACATATTATTCCACTCCTGGCCAAATGGGTTAAATTGGTAGAAAAGATGATAGTATCCCTTGAACCAGCAAAGTCCATTGGGGTCATTCATCCAGTTCACCACTGGAGAAAAATGATAATGTTCACGATAAGGACTGTCTATAAATTTACAGAAATCCTCATGACCCATTTCCTTAAAATCTCTTGTAATATCCAGAACGCAGATTCCCTCTTCAAGAATATTATCTCTTTCACTTAAATACGCATATGTGACTTCACCATTTTTTACATGAAGTTCATATTTACTTTCTTTACTGACCGGAATACGAATCCAGTTTCCATAAATATGAGAAAACTCCCTGCATTCCTCTGTATTACTTGTCAGATTATTAAGAACAATACTTCCATTCTCGTCTTTTCCAGGTTTTACAAATAGCTCCAGGCATTCATACTGACCTGTATACATCCGCTTTTCTCCTTTCAGCAGTACATC
>JAQYGS010000240.1 GCA_028722515.1 Clostridia bacterium
ATTATGCAACAGCCAGAGATGAACTTGAAAAAAATAAGGATTCCATGAACGAACTTGAGTGGATTGGAAAAAATTTATAAAGCACACACCAAATTCCAGTTTTTCGATTATATGCTTGACAAGTGAATTATAATAAGAAGATAGAGATATTGCTTCCCCAGCGCTGCAATATCTCTTTTTTTGAGAAAGAAAAGACTACTCTGCAACCCTTCATAAAATGAAGAGTAGTCTAACCTAATGTCTGGATGGAGGGAGTATCTCCTGTATTTAGGGGGTGCAAAAGGGGATGCAACCGTTGGATTGTATCAAAATGGTGGTTACGATGAATCCTTGCCCGTGTGGTTATTATCCTGGACCAAAGTGCAGGGGTACTGACTATAAGATCATTAAATACAGAGATAAAATATCAGGTTCTATAATGGATAGGATTGACATCCAGAAAGAAGCTCATCCCGTGGACTTTTTTCCAATGGAGGATAAAAAAACGGTCTGTTCATATAAAGAATTGCAGAAAAAGGTAGAACAAGCTATCGGTGCATTAAATACTAAAAATTCCTCTGTCTTGCATATCTCTGAACTTGTTATTTGAAAGGAACGATGGTAGAATAAAATTTACACTGGATGTTTTGTACCCATCGTACATCTGCATCCGGGAATGCAACTTCGGGAGAGGGGTGTGTAGCGAATGGGCATGTTTGTGAATTCAGGAAATGGAGCATTTCAGGTTGCACTTAATTCAGAAATATATGTAGATAAAACGGGACTGATAAAATATACCAACAGAGTAATGAACACGTTGCAGGGGTATATCTGCAATAGTCGTCCGAGGCGTTTCGGAAAATCAATTACGGCCAATATGCTGACGGCTTACTATAGCAGGGGCTGTGATTCTGAGGAAATGTTCTCGAATCTTGAAATCAGCAAGAGTCCGGATTTCAAGAAGCACCTGAATAAGTACGATGTGGTTCATCTTGATATTCAATGGTGCATTGAGCCTGCGGGCGGTGCGGAACGTGTGGTATCCTATATCACAGAGAAAACAATTGAAGAATTAAGAGAATACTATCCGAGTGAGCTGCCAGAAGGAATCAATTCTCTGCCGGAAGCCTTGTCCCGTATCAACACGTTAACCGGGAAGAAGTTCATTGTGATTATTGATGAATGGGATGTTTTAATCCGTGATGAGGCCGCAAATAGCAGGGTGCAGGAAGAATATATCAATTTTCTGCGAAGCCTGTTTAAGGGAGTAGAGCCTACAAAATATATTCAGTTGGCATATTTGACCGGTATTCTTCCTATAAAAAAGGAGAAAACACAGTCAGCCTTGAACAATTTCGATGAGTTCACTATGATTGAAGCTGCCAATCTGGCTCAGTATGTTGGATTTACGGAAGAAGAAGTGAAGGGGCTCTGTGAGAAATATGATAAGGACTTCAAAAAGGTCAGGAAGTGGTATGATGGTTATCTCTTAGAGGATTACCAGGTTTACAATCCGAAAGCAGTTGTCAGCACATTGCTCAAAGGAAAATTCAGAAGTTATTGGTCAGAAACGGGCTCATATGAGGCAATCGTTCCTTTGATCAATATGGATTTTGATGGCCTGAAGACAGCTATCATTGAGATGCTTTCCGGGGCGGAAGTTAAAGTAAATACGACCACGTTCAAAAATGACACAGTTAGCTTCAAGAGTAGAGATGATGTTCTTACCTATTTGATTCATTTGGGGTATCTAGCGTTTAACCAGGTGGATCAGACTGCCTTTATTCCGAATGAGGAAATCCGACAGGAACTCACAATCGCAACAGAGAGCACAAAGTGGAATGAGCTGATAGCTTTTCAGCAGGAATCTGAGCGCCTTCTTAACGCCACGCTGAATTTGGATGAAAAAGCAGTGGCAACTGGCATCGAAAAAATCCACACGGACTATGTGTCCTCAATCCAGTATAACAATGAAAATTCACTGAGCAGTGTTTTGGCTATAGCATATCTCAGTGCAATGCAATATTATTTTAAGCCAATCCGGGAATTGCCGGTAGGACGTGGATTTGCAGATTTTGTTTTCATTCCGAAACCGGAGTACAAGATGTATTATCCTGCTATCGTTGCTGAACTGAAATGGGATAAGGATGTTCACACGGCTCTGAATCAGATTAAAGAGAGAAAATATCCGGATTCTATTATGGATTATACCGGTGAAATATTGCTTGTAGGAATTAGCTATGACACTGGTAGCAAAGAACACAGCTGCATAATTGAGAAATACGAAAAGTAAGTGAAATGCCTGTCTGCTGTGTTGGTAGGAGTGTAGTTTTCCTTGTTGTTTTTTGAATTATCTAGGTAATGTTGGAATTAAAGTAGTTATCGTAATTGCAGGTGCCCTGGTTCTCAGAATGCTCGGAGTATTTGTTTGTCTTCTTGAAACAGAGTTAAACTCTAAGGAAAGAAAGAGGTGATCTGTTTGAGATAAAACCGGAGGATAGCTGTAGAGGGGCTGTTTTGAAAGGAATAAAGGCAGATTATATCGTATCTTCAATCAAAGATGCAGTCACTGGCGTAACGATAAGTCGGGAGGATAATGAAAGAAAGCTGGAAGAATATCGTGAAGGACATTTACAGGTTTTAATCAATGTGAATATACTGACGGAGGGCGTGGATTTACCAAAAACGAAGACAGTATTTCTTGCAAGACCTACAGTTTCATCTATTCTGATGACACAGATGGTTGGACGGGCCTTGCGAGGAACAGCAGCTGGCGGTACATCCAGTGCATATATTGTTTCATTTATGGATCATTGGAATGAGCATATTGCCTGGGTGAATCCGGAGACTCTGTTTGATGGGAATAACGAGTTTCAGGATAGTGATTATGAACGGGAAAAACATGATATCCGTTTGATTGCAATATCAAAAATTGAGGAATTTGCTTCTATTTTGGATGATTCTGTTGATACATCATTTTTGGAAAAAGTTCCATTTGAACAGAGAAAAGAGATGTTCTTAATATTTTGAAATATTATGCCCAGTATGAATCAATTCCACAGTTTTACACTTTTGATGAAATTGATAGAAGCAAGTTAGATGCGGGAAGGATTGCACAGCATATCTGGGATGAAGATATGGGAGAACGAAAAAAAACAGAATATATGGATTCTCTTTGGGAGTCAGGGGATGATAATATGCTTCGTCTGTTCTTTGGCAGAAAATTGTATTTCCTGAATCAGATTAATATTGAGTTGATGAAGTTGTCACATCCTGATATATATGATGATGAAAACAACATTCTCTTTCAAGTTGACCATATTATCCCTATGAATGCTGGCGGGAAAAGTACTTTGGATAATCTTCAAATCTTGTGCCGTCAATGTAATGGGCAAAAAGGGGATAAGTCATGAAGGAGTTTCTTTATTCGGCATTGGATGTTGCAGCAATTATCAGCAGTATGGAACTTGGATGCAGAGATGAAAACGAGATGATTGATTCTATCTGGAATGGTGAAAAAGTATTCCTTGTTTCTGAATATAGAAATAATAAACGTAAATTTATTTTAGACGTTTATTACTGGCTGCAGTATTTTTACGAGAAGCCGATACTGGATCAGGAATTCCCTGCTGTATGGCAGGATATGATGACATCCGATAATACCATTGAGCCAGAACAGTATATGAGTGACTTAAGTAACTTAGATTTGTTTTTTAAGAAAATTCGTATTCAGATTTTGTATGGAAAAGGAAGCGACTATGTGAGAGTGAAACTTAGAACGCTGCTTAAACATTATGGTTATAAAAGAAGATCACAATTATTGATTCAACATATTAATCATTGCCTGTATTTTTATCATCTTGAGATAACTGTGCGTGGCGGGATTCCTTGTCTAATAGAGGATGCTATATTAGATCAGATGCTAATATTTCATATGATATAACGGATGTTGGCTATGTGAATAAGATTTTCTGAGAAAATATGCTATAAGGACAGAGGTGGATGAAATGTTTGAATTTGACAGGCTAAAAGAAGTGGTAGCCAGACTTCGTGCTGAAGATGGATGTCCCTGGGACAGAGAGCAGACTCACAAAAGTCTGAAACCAGAGTGTATTGAAGAAGCTGCGGAGGTAATATGCGGAATCAATATTCTGGAAGAGACCGGTGATGCCGACAATCTGAAAGAAGAACTGGGAGATCTGCTTCTGCAGGTGGTGATGCATGCACAGATTGCGGAAGAAGAAGGGTTGTTTACTATGGAAGATGTGTGTCGTGGCATCAGTGATAAGATGATTCGAAGACATCCTCACGTATTTGGAACCAATACAGTGGAGGATTTCGATGAGGTTCATGCCCAATGGGCAGACATCAAAAAACAGGAAAAGGCGGGAAAGGAATGGACAGAAAGCTATTTTCCCGGAGCTTTTGAAGAGGCTAAAGAACTGATTGATGTGGCAAAGAAACGCAAGGGCTTTTAAAAAATGGTTTTATACGCAATGGGTGATTTTCATTTGTCCTTTTCTGTGGATAAACCTATGGAAATATTTGGACGAGAGTGGAAAAAATTACGAAAAGAAAATTGAAAATACACGAACTATTTTGATATGGAAATCAGGAGGTGCTTTTGTGCAAAACTCACAACAAATCTTCAAACTTCACTCAGAATTTGCCCCCACCGGCGACCAGCCCCAGGCCATTGAGAAGCTTGTTAAGGGCTTTAAAGAAGGTAACCAGTGCCAGACTTTGCTGGGTGTTACCGGTTCCGGTAAGACCTTTACCATGGCAAATGTTATCGCACAGTTAAACAAGCCTACTTTGGTACTTGCACACAATAAAACACTGGCGGCGCAGCTCTACGGGGAGTTCAAGGAGTTCTTCCCGGAGAACGCGGTGGAGTATTTTGTGTCCTATTATGATTATTATCAGCCGGAAGCTTATGTGCCATCTACGGATACGTATATTGCAAAAGATTCCGCAGTCAATGACGAAATTGATAAGCTCCGTCTGTCTGCCACAGCATCTCTGGTGGAGAGAAAAGATGTAATTATTGTATCTTCCGTTTCATGTATTTATGGATTAGGAGAACCTAAGAATTTCGAGCAGATGATGGTTTCTCTTCGCCCCGGTATGCAAAAGGACAGAGATGAAGTAATAAAGCAGCTTGTGGATATCCAGTATACAAGAAATGAAATGGATTTTCACCGCGGTACATTCCGTGTAAGAGGTGATGTACTTGAGATCATTCCTGCCAGTGAGGCGGATACAGCCATCAGAGTAGAATTTTTCGGAGATGAAATAGACAGGATATCAGAAATAGATGTGCTTACAGGGGAAATAAAAGGAATCAGAGAGCATGTGGCGATTTTTCCCGCATCTCATTATGTACTTCCTCCGGAACAGATTCAAAGAGCAGCAGAGTCAATAGAAGAGGAGCTGAAAGAAAGAGTTGACTATTTTAAAGGAGAAGGTAAACTACTGGAGGCACAGAGAATTTCTGAAAGAACAAATTTTGACATTGAAATGATGAAGGAAACAGGTTTCTGCTCGGGAATCGAGAATTATTCCCGACATCTGTATGGACTGAAACCAGGACAGCCTCCATATACATTGATGGATTATTTTGGGGATGATTTCCTTCTTATTATAGATGAGTCTCACAAGACCATTCCTCAGATCGGAGGAATGTATGCAGGAGATCAGAGCAGAAAGCAGACTCTGGTGGACTACGGATTTCGCCTTCCTTCTGCCAAAGATAACCGTCCTTTAAGTTTTCAGGAATTTGAATCCAGACTTGATCAGGTAATGTTTGTGTCTGCTACACCTGGAGAATATGAACATGACCACGAATTACTCCGGGCGGAACAGATCATTCGTCCTACCGGCCTTCTGGATCCCAGAGTAGAGGTCCGTCCTGTGGAGGGCCAGATTGATGATCTGATCAGTGAAGTGAACAAAGAAACGGATAAAAAACACAAAGTACTGATTACCACTCTGACCAAACGTATGGCTGAAGATCTGACAGAGTATATGAAAGATTCAGGAATACGGGTCAGATATCTACATTCAGATATTGATACTCTGGAACGGGCGGAAATAATCAGAGACATGCGCCTGGATGTATTTGATGTGCTGGTAGGAATCAACCTGCTGAGAGAAGGACTGGATATTCCGGAAATTACCCTGGTAGCTATTCTCGATGCAGATAAGGAAGGCTTCCTTCGATCCGAAACTTCATTGATACAGACGATCGGCCGTGCTGCCAGAAACAGCGAAGGCCATGTGATCATGTATGCGGATAATATGACAGATTCCATGCGCCAGGCTATAGATGAGACAGAAAGAAGACGTGCAATCCAGGAGAAATATAATCAGGAACATGGAATTACCCCAACTACAATTAAGAAAGCAGTTCGCGATGTGATCGCAGTATCCAGGGCTGTAGCTGAGACGGAAGTGAAGATAAAGAAAGACCCTGAATCCATGAACCGTAAGGAGCTTACCACTTTAATTTCCCAGGTGGAAAAACAGATGAGATCTGCTGCCGCAGACCTGAACTTTGAGCTGGCCGCAGAGCTTAGGGATAAGATGATCGAATTGAAAAAAAATCTGGAAGAAATACAATAAATAATCCAGAAAATAAAAAAAATTTAAAAATAATATTGACAAAACTTTCTCATAGTGCTATCTTTAGACCATAGATGTTAGCACTCCATATTGATGAGTGCTAACAATCGAAAAAGGCAGTAAAGGGAGATGGATTCATGGAAAAGGAATTAGATGATCGTAAAAAGAAAATACTAAAAGCAATCATCAAGACCTATTTAGACACCGGTGAACCGGTTGGGTCACGAACCATTTCCAAGTTTGCAGATTTAAATGTAAGCTCTGCCACAATCCGGAACGAAATGTCAGACCTGACAGATATGGGCTATATTATCCAGCCTCATACTTCAGCAGGAAGGATTCCTTCTGATAAAGGTTATCGACTCTATGTAGACGAGTTGATGAAGGAAAAGGAATCAGAGATTCAGGAAATTAAGAATCTTATGATTGAGAAAACTGACCAGATGGATAAAATGCTCAAGAAAGTGGCGAAGGTTCTGGCATCCAATACAAATTACGCAACTATGATATCCGTTCCTCAGTACAGTGGAAGCAAAGTGAAATTCATTCAGCTTTCCAGAGTTAATGAGCTTCAGCTTGTAGCTGTAGTAGTAAGCGACAATAACGTTGTCAGGAATCAGATCATTAATCTGGATGAAGAAATGGATGATCAGACAATTCTGAAATTAAATCTTCTTCTTAACACGAATTTGAATGGTGTTCCAATTCAGGATATCAATCTTGGAATGATTGCCCGTTTGAAAGAGCAGGCAGGAATACACAGCTCAGTGATCGCAACAGTTCTGGATGCTGTAGCGGCAACGATTCATGTAGATGAAGATGACATGCAGATATATACTTCAGGTGCAACTAATATTTTTAAATATCCGGAGCTTGCAGATACAAGTAAGGCAAGTGAACTGATTTCCACTTTTGAGGAAAAAGAGGAACTTGTGAATCTTGTAAAAGAGAGAATGTCAGATACGGAAAATACAGGAATTCAGGTTTATATCGGTGATGAGATGCCTATTCAGACCATGAAGGACTGCAGTGTTGTGACAGCAACCTATGAGCTTGGAAAAGGAATGCACGGTACCATTGGTATCATCGGTCCCAAACGTATGGATTATGAAAATGTGGTAGACAGCCTGAAGGCTTTGAAAGTTCAGTTAGATGAACTGATTAAGGATAAAAGTTAGAAAGGCGGTAATAGAAAGTGTCAGAGGAGACGAAGAGAACGCCTCAGGAAGAAGAGAAAACAGAGACTCCTGTAAATGACCAGGAACCTGTTGAAGAGAATCCTGAGAATACAGAAAATGAGAAAGATGTGAAAGAGGAAGAAGCAATCGAGGAAGAAATTCCAGTAGAGGAAGATTCCGAAGAGGCTTCCCAGGAAGAAAAAAAAGACGGAAAATCTAAAACATCTTTCTTTGGAAAAAAGAAAAAAGAAAAAGATAAATTTGAACAGCAGATCGAAGATCTGACAGACAGATTAAAACGTAATATGGCTGAATTCGATAATTTCCGTAAAAGAACGGAGAAAGAAAAGGCCAGTATGTATATCATCGGAGCAAAGGACATTGTTGAGAAAATCCTTCCTATCGTAGACAATTTTGAGAGAGGACTTGCACAGGCACCGGAAGGAGATGCATTTGCTGATGGTATGAAGAAAATTTACAAGCAGCTGACTACCACTCTTGATGATCTGGGTGTGAAACCTATTGAAGCAGTGGGAAAAGAATTTGATCCTAATTTCCATAATGCGGTAATGCATGTGGAAGATAATTCCGTAGGTGAGAATATTGTAGTGGAGGAATTACAGAAAGGTTACACATATAAAGATTTTGTAGTCCGCCACAGTATGGTTAAGGTTGCTAACTGATGTCTGTTAATGAATTTGAAAATATCAATGATTTGAATAAAAGAAATATTATAGGAGGATAAAGTTATGGGAAAAATAATTGGAATCGATTTAGGAACAACAAACAGCTGTGTAGCTGTAATGGAAGGCGGACAGCCAACAGTTATCGCTAATACAGAAGGAGCAAGAACTACACCGTCAATAGTTGCTTTTACAAAAACAGGAGAGCGTCTTGTTGGTGAGCCTGCAAAACGTCAGGCAGTAACCAACGCAGAGAGAACCATTTCTTCCATCAAGAGACATATGGGAACAGACTACAAAAAGGCAATTGATGATAAACAGTATTCTCCTCAGCAGATCTCCGCTATGATCCTTCAGAAACTGAAAGCAGATGCAGAAGGATATCTGGGAGAGAAGGTTACTGAGGCAGTTATTACAGTTCCTGCTTATTTCAATGATGCTCAGCGTCAGGCAACAAAAGATGCTGGTAAGATTGCAGGCCTGGATGTAAAACGTATCATCAACGAGCCAACTGCCGCAGCTCTTGCATATGGCCTTGACAATGAGAAAGAACAGAAGATCATGGTATACGATTTAGGTGGTGGTACATTTGATGTATCTATCATTGAGATCGGTGACGGTGTTATCGAAGTACTTTCCACAAACGGTGATACACACCTTGGCGGTGATGATTTTGATAACCGTATTACACAGTGGATGCTGGATGAATTCAAGAGAACAGAAGGTGTTGATCTTTCCGGCGATAAGATGGCTATGCAGCGTCTGAAAGAAGCAGCAGAAAAAGCAAAGAAAGAGCTTTCTTCCGCTACTACTACAAATATCAACCTGCCATTTATCACAGCAACTGCAGAAGGTCCGAAACATTTCGATATGAATCTGACAAGGGCTAAATTTGATGAACTGACACACGATCTGGTAGAAAAGACCGCTATTCCGGTTCAGAATGCAATGAGAGATGCAGGTGTTACAAATGCAGATCTTGGCCAGGTTCTGCTGGTAGGTGGATCCACACGTATTCCGGCAGTTCAGGATAAAGTAAGACAGATGACAGGAAAAGAGCCAAGCAAATCTCTGAATCCTGATGAGTGCGTTGCAATCGGTGCTTCTATCCAGGGTGGTAAGTTAGCAGGAGATGCAGGTGCCGGTGATATCCTTCTTCTGGATGTTACACCACTTTCTCTGTCCATTGAGACAATGGGAGGGATCGCAACACGTCTGATCGAGAGAAATACAACTATTCCTACAAAGAAGAGCCAGATCTTCTCTACTGCAGCTGATAATCAGACAGCCGTAGATATTAATGTAGTACAGGGTGAGCGTCAGTTTGCCAAAGATAATAAGTCATTAGGCCAGTTCCGTCTGGATGGAATTCCGCCCGCACGTCGTGGCGTTCCGCAGATCGAGGTTACTTTTGATATTGATGCCAACGGTATTGTTAATGTATCCGCTAAGGATCTGGGAACAGGAAAAGAACAGCATATTACCATTACAGCAGGATCCAATATGTCTGATGACGAGATTGATAAGGCTGTAAAAGAAGCTGCTGAATATGAAGCACAGGATAAGAAACGTAAAGAGGCAATTGATACAAGAAACAATGCTGATTCCATGGTATTCCAGGTTGAGAATGCACTGAAAGAAGCAGGAGACAAACTTGATTCTTCTGATAAGGCAGCTGTAGAAGCTGATCTGAATTCTCTTAAGGATCTTCTTTCCCAGACAGCCAATGCAGAGGAAATGACAGATTCTCAGGTTGCTGATATTAAAGCAGCAGAAGAAAAGATGATGCAGAGCGCTCAGAAGCTGTTCGCAAAGATGTATGAGCAGACACAGCAGCAGAATGGCGGCCAGGCAGGCCCTGATATGAATATGGGCGGTGGCGCAGGCACAGATTCCGGTGCTGGCAGCAATGATGATGTTGTAGATGCAGACTACAAAGAAGTTTAATATAAAATAAAGTACAGGTATAGTTGATCATGGCTGATAAGAGAGATTATTATGAAGTTTTAGGCGTGGACAGAAACGCTGATGACGCAACACTTAAAAAAGCATATCGTAAGCTGGCCAAGAAATATCACCCGGATGTGAATCCGGGTGATAAAGAAGCTGAAGCAAAATTCAAAGAAGCAACAGAAGCTTATACTGTGTTAAGTGATCCTGACAAGAGGAGACAATACGATCAGTTTGGTCATGCGGCTTTTGAGAATGGCGGCTCCGGCGGCTTCGACTTTAACAGTGCTGATATGGGTGATATTTTCAGCGATATCTTCGGCGATTTATTTGGCGGAGGAAGAAGCAGACGTGCCAGCAATGCACCCATGAAGGGAGCAAACCTTCGTGCACGTGTAAATGTTACTTTTGAAGAAGCTGTCTTTGGCTGTGAAAAAGAACTGGAGATCGTTCTCAAGGATGAATGTGCCTCCTGCCATGGGACAGGAGCCAAACCGGGTACTTCTCCTGTTACCTGTCCCAAATGTAATGGAACAGGTCAGGTTGTATATACACAGCAGTCTATGTTTGGAATGGTGCGTAATGTGCAGACTTGTCCTGATTGTCATGGAACAGGCCAAATCATAAAGGAAAAATGTACATCCTGCAGAGGAACCGGATACACATCCTCAAGAAAGAAGATCCAGGTATCTGTACCTGCCGGTATTGATAATGGACAGAGTATCCGTATCCGTGAGAAAGGTGAGCCGGGCACAAACGGAGGACCAAGAGGAGATCTTCTTGTTGAAGTGAATGTTGCCCGTCATCCCATTTTCCAGAGAGAAGATATGAATATATTCTCAACTGCACCCATTACTTATGCACAGGCCGCATTAGGCGGTAATGTCCGGATCAATACAGTAGATGGAGAGATTGATTATGAGGTTAAGCCGGGAACTCAGACTGATACAAGAATCCGTCTTAAGGGAAAAGGTGTTCCTTCCCTGAGAAACAAGAATATCCGTGGTGATCATTATGTCACACTGGTAGTACAGGTTCCCACAAATCTTAATGAAGAGGCAAAGGAAGCACTGATCAGATTTGATGAAGCGTGCGGCAATCGTCCCTCCGAAGAGAAATCAGACGGTACCGAGAAGAAGAAAAAGAGCTTTATGGATAAACTGAAGGAAACTTTTGAAGATTAAAAAATTTAAAGAAAAGAGGTTTTTCCTCTTTTCTTTTTTTGTGTGGTCGTGTATATTGAAAGGTGCGGTATAATAAGAAATGAAAATTGGAGACATGATATGAAATGGAATCGTTTTACTCTTAAGACAAAAACAGAAGCAGAGGATGCTGTAATATGTACTCTTGCAGATGTGGGAATAGAAGGTGTGGAGATTGAGGATAAGAAACCTCTGACAGAAGAGGATAAAGCTCAGATGTTTGTGGACATTATGCCTGAGGGTCCTGCAGATGATGGAATTGCATATCTTAATTTTTATCTTGATGAAGATGCAGATAAAGAAGATATTCTGAAGAAAGTTTATGCTGCACTGGATGAACTCAAGGAGTATATGGATATCGGAGATGCAACTATAGAAGAATCCCAGACAGAGGATAAAGACTGGATCAATAACTGGAAACAGTACTTCCATCAGTTTTATGTTGATGACATACTGATTGTTCCTTCCTGGGAAGAAGTAAAAGCAGAGGATCAGGATAAAATGATACTTCATATTGATCCGGGAACTGCTTTTGGAACAGGGATGCACGAAACTACACAGCTTGTGATCCGACAGCTGAAAAAATACGTTACTTTTGATACAGAGATGCTGGATGTAGGAACGGGAAGCGGTATTCTTGGAATTGTTGCCCTGAAACTGGGGGCAAAGCATGTACTTGGTACAGATCTTGACCCATGTGCGGTCCCTGCAGTTGCTGAAAATAAAGAAGCCAATCATATTAAGGATGAAACTTTTGATATGATGATCGGAAACATCATTGATGATAAAGAAGTGCAGGATAAGGCAGGATATGAAAAATATGATATTGTAACAGCCAATATACTGGCTGATGTGCTGGTTCCCCTTACACCGGTTGTTGTACATCAGATGAAAAAGGGAGCATATTATATTACTTCCGGAATCCTGGATGTGAAAGAAGACGTTGTGAAACAGGCTGTTGAAGCAGCGGGACTTACTGTTGTGGAAATAACACATCAGGGCGAGTGGGTTGCCATTACTGCAAGAAAGGATTCATGATATGCAGCGTTTTTTTGTGAAACCATATCAGGTAGAAGAAGACAAACATTGCATTCATATTACGGGGACAGATGTAAATCACATCAGGAATGTGCTGCGGATGAAACCTGGAGATGAACTCTGGATCAGTGCCGGGGAAAAGAAAGAATATCACTGTCAGATCGAAAGTATGGATGGAGAAATCCTGCTTCATATTTTGTATGCGCAGGAACCGGAATATGAGCTTCCAAACAGAATCTACCTTTTTCAGGGACTTCCCAAAGCAGATAAAATGGAATTGATCATTCAGAAAGCGGTAGAATTGGGAGTTTTTTCAGTGATTCCAGTGCAGACTAAAAGATCCGTTGTAAGACTGGATGCAGGTAAAGCCCAGAAAAAAGTGGCAAGATGGCAGCAGATTGCAGAGAGTGCAGCGAAACAGTCCAGAAGAATGCTTATTCCGGAAATACATGAAGTGATGGATTTTGAACAGGCACTTGAATTTTCCCGTCATCTGGATGTCCGGCTCATGCCTTATGAGCTTGCCCATGGCATGAATAAAACCAGAGAAATCCTGGGCGGAATTACTAGTGGGCAGTCTGTAGGAATCTTTATTGGACCTGAAGGAGGATTTGAAGAGAGTGAGGTAGAGAAAGCTGTAAATGCAGAAACGCATACCATTACTCTTGGAAAACGCATTCTTCGCACTGAGACAGCCGGAATCGTGCTGCTGTCTGTTCTTATGTTTCAGCTTGAAAGCGAGTAACTGATTTTCGGGAGGAAAAATGGAAGTATATTTCGATAATTCAGCAACGACACGCTGCTATGAGGAAGTCAGGGATATTGTAATAAAGACTATGATGGAGGATTTTGGAAATCCTTCTGCTATGCACCGTAAAGGTATTGAGGCAGAGAAATATGTCAGGGAATCCGCAGAAATTCTTGCTGGAATTCTGAAAGTAAGCGAAAAGGAAATACTTTTTACCTCAGGTGGTACAGAATCCAATAATCTGGCCCTGATCGGTTCAGCGATGGCTAACAGAAGAAAAGGGAATCATATCATAACAACTGCTGTAGAGCATGCTGCAGTCAGTCAGCCCATTGCTTTTCTTAAAGAGCAGGGCTTTGATGTGACTGTGATCCCCGTGGACAGTCAGGGAGTAGTCAGGACAGATATTCTGGAGAATTCATTAAGGCCTGATACTATACTGGTGTCAACTATGATGGTAAATAATGAGACAGGTGCTGTTATGCCTGTAGAGAAGATCGGCTGTCTACTCAAAGAGAAATGTCCCAATGCACTTTACCATGTGGATGCTATTCAGGGCTTTGGAAAATTTCGAATTTATCCGAAAAAATGGGGAATTCATCTTCTGTCTGTAAGCAGCCACAAGATTCATGGACCAAAAGGTGTTGGATTCCTTTATATAGACAGTAAAGCGAAGGTTCAGCCATTGATCCTTGGAGGCGGACAGCAGAATGGAATGCGTTCAGGAACAGATAATGTGCCTGGAATTGCCGGACTTGGTGTTGCCGCGCAGAAGGTATATAGAAATCTTGACAGGAATGTGGAACATCTGTATGAATTGAAAGAAAGAATGGCTGACGGACTAAACTCCATAGATAATGTGGTAATTAATGGAATGCCTTTAAGGGAGGGAGCTCCCCAGATTCTAAGTGTCAGTTTCCAGGGAGTAAGGAGTGAGGTTCTGCTCCATGCCCTTGAAGAAAGGAATATTTATATTTCCGCAGGAAGTGCCTGTTCCAGCCACAGGAGAAAACCCAGCAGCACGCTGTCTGCTATGGGAATGAAAGCATCACAGATAGAGAATACTGTGCGGATAAGTTTTTCAGAAGAAAATACCTTTGAAGAGGTAGATTACTGTCTTCAGGTTTTAAAGGAAGTTCTTCCTGTTCTGAGAAAATATGCACGACGATGATAATGTAAAGGAGGAAAGCATGATATTTCACGCATTTTTGATCAAATATGCAGAAATTGCCACGAAAGGAAAGAACAGATTCCTTTTTGAAGATGCTCTTGTTAAGCAGATAGGAATTGCTCTTTCTAAAGTGGAAGGAGATTTTCAGGTAAAAAAGGAACAGGGAAGAATATATGTCTTCTGTCCGGAACAATATGATTATGAAGAGACAGTAGAAGCACTTCAGAAAGTATTTGGAATTGTGGGTATCTGTCCGGTTGTCATATTTGAGGATCTTGGTTTCGAGCAGATGGCAAAGGATGTAGTTTCCTATATGAAAAACTGCCACCCTGGTTTTGACGGAAGCTTTAAAGTGTATACCAGGAGAGCAAAAAAAACATATCCCATCCCATCCATGGAGGTAAGCGCAGAGCTGGGCGGACGTATTCTGGATGAATTTCCGGATGCAAGGGTGGATGTGCATAATCCTGATCTTACTCTTTCTGTGGAGATCAGAGAAAGAATATATGTTTATTCTCAGACTATTAAGGGCGCAGGTGGAATGCCCATTGGAACGAACGGAAAAGCTATGCTTTTACTCTCAGGTGGCATAGACAGTCCGGTTGCCGGATATATGATTGCCAAAAGAGGAGTAAAAATTGACGCAGTCTATTTTCATGCTCCGCCATATACCAGTGAGCGTGCCAAACAGAAAGTAATAGACCTGGCAAAGATCGTTGCCAAATACAGTGGGCCTATCCGCCTTCATGTGGTGAATTTTACGGACATTCAGCTTTATATTTACGATAAATGTCCCCATGATGAACTGACTATTATTATGCGCCGTTACATGATGCGTATTGCTGAATATTTTGCGAAACAAAATGGATGTCTGGGACTGATCACAGGAGAAAGCATCGGACAGGTCGCCAGCCAGACTATGCAAAGCCTTGCAGCAACCAATGAAGTATGTACTCTTCCGGTTTACAGACCTCTTATTGGTTTTGACAAACAGGAAATCGTGGAAATCTCATGGAAGATTGGTACTTATGATACCTCTATCCAGCCCTTTGAAGATTGCTGCACGATTTTTGTGGCAAAACATCCTGTCACAAAGCCTAATCTCAATGTAATACACGGGTCAGAAACAAAACTGGAAGAGAAAATTGACGAGCTGGTGAAGACAGCACTGGAAACAACAGAAATCATAGACATAGAATAAAAAAAAGAGGAACTGCCAGCCAGTTCCTCTGTAAGATACCTGTTTACTTATTCAGTGACGTATTTATCTACAACTGTCATAACATTGTCAAGAGTAGAACCATCAGCATGAATGTTCAAGTCGATTGGCTTGGACAGGTCAAGACTGAAAATACCCATGATGGATTTTGCGTCGATTACATATCTTCCGGACACCAGATCGAAATCGCAGTCGAATTTGCTGATTTCATTAACGAATGCTTTCACTTTATCGATAGAGTTCAGAGAAATTTTAACCGTTTTCATTATGAAACCCTCCCTTAATTATAATATTGCTGAAT
>JAQYGS010000241.1 GCA_028722515.1 Clostridia bacterium
TTGTGTTTTTACTGTAATATAATACTCCGTGAATATCTGTGCTTCTGTCATTAAACTGTGGAAAAAGAAAACCGGTATCAGGCAGTTCTACGATCCAGTCACGGATTCTGTCCTGGATACTGTTGGTAGCCGCGTTATAACAAAGTCCGGCTTTGGATAATTTTACCGGACAGATGCAGCATAGTATATATTCAAAAACTTCATCGGAAGCATCAAACATTTCTGCTCCGTCAGAAGATTTACCTGGAATATCATATGAAGCATGAATCAGAATTATGTAATAATTTTCCGGATAGTTATAGCACTCAATAACTCTGTCGTAAAATTCTTCGATAAGATCATCATCTGTCAGCCTGCTTTCTCTGAGCTTCATCAGAAAATACTGTGTACCGCCCTCGGATTCCTGATCAAGAGGAAACTCCATATTCATCAGATTTTTGCCAATGGTTCCGGAGAGGACTTTGCGGAATATTTCCATATATTTAAAAATTTCTTCCTCAGAAAGGGAAAGAAAAGCCTCTTTTAATTCGGTCTTTTTATTCTTATCTCCATCAACATAACAACCGCAGATGCGTGTGATCGTGCAGTTTTCAGGAGTAAATTGTTTTTTTATTTCGGATATTTCTTTTTTATTCATTTTTGATATGTCCTTTATGCAATTCTATACCTATTATATCTTAATTCTCGAAAATGAGCAAGAAATACAGTGTAAAATATATAAAAATGTATAAAGAAAACATAATATATTCGTGAATTCTATTTTTTAGTGTGATATAATGTTTACGGTAAAATGGATTGGGAATTATGAGGTAAAGCTATGAAAGCATATCAGTTAAAAATAACGGCTAGATATATGAATTCACCTGTCTGGAGACGGATAGTTGTTCCTGCGGATCTGAGCTTTGCACAATTAAGCGTTGTGCTTAATGAAGCTATGGGATGGTCCGGAGAGCATATGTATTCTTTTGAGTTTCCTGACCTGCAGCTTCGACTTGAAGAACTGAATGAAAACTATGATTATTTCTTTGAAGATATGGATGTTGATGACCCGTCAGAAATTATGCTGGAGGCATATCTTGACCTGGAAAACAGATTTACCTATGTTTTCGATTTTGGAAATGATTGGCGTCATACGGTGATGGTGGAGAAAATTCTTACAGATTATGACAGGAGATATCCGGTTATTCTGAAATTCAGAGGAGATACCCCATGCCAGGACAATAACCCTGAGACATTTGATCTGGAAGAAGTAAACGAAAAATTAAAGAAAATGTGTCTGACAGGTATAAATTGTAAACCTATGACTCAGGAAGAAATATATGATTCTTTGGAAAGGGGAAGAGGCTTTTTTAATATTCAGGGCAATTTTCAAGGAATTTATGACTGGGATGAGGAAGACGACGCAGAAATACTCAGATCCAATCCCGATCTTCAGGATGAACTGGAAAATATCTGGATGAGAATTCAGGATCCTGGTCAGGATATAAACTCTCTCCGCGCAGATGTCAGATTGCAGGATATTTATATGGATTATAATAAGGAAAACCTGCTTGAAATTGCAAGGCTTCATCATCTTAAAGGATACTCCAGACTGAATAAGGAAGAACTGATCAAGTTTCTGGCTTCCAGACTTCTGGGAAGAGACACTATGCGTACTTATTTTACATATCTTACAGATGAAGAGATCAGTATTATTGACAGTTTCTCAAAACCTGTGAGCGGCAAGGAAACCGAGGAGGAAGAAATCAGTCGGGGCATTGCATTGGTTTCAGGAGGCTATGCAGGAGCCAGCTGCCTTGGCTATATTGTTATTCCTGAGGAAGTGAGACAGGCATATTATAAAAACTGCAAGGATAAAAAATGGAACGAGGAAAGACAAAAAAAACAGGAGCTTGCCATATATTTAAACGGAGCAGCTGAACTTTACGGCATATGTCCTGTGGAAAAGGCTCTTGAAATATATACAAAATATACCGGAAAGTCGGCAAATGCAGAGGAAATACAGGAATTCTGCAAGGTAATTCCTGAAAATAAAAAAGACTATATATATGACAATAGCAGACTGATCCATAAATCTTTTGCAAGGGAAGAGGACAGGAAGGAACTGGAAAGATCACAGAAAGGCAAACATTACTATATGCCATCCAGACAGGAAATTGAAACACTGGGAAGAGAAGGATATCTGCCTTTTGACTCCAGCATGAGAGCTGTAAAGAGCTTTTTAACAGATTTTCTCAGAGGAGATGGCGGTTATGCTGAAGATCTGTGCAGATACATGCAAAGGGTTATACGGGAGGGAGGCACTGTTCAGGAGATTATTGATTTTTTAAGCGGAATAGATGTTCTGGATGAATTCTGTGACCGGAAAACAATTGAGAAGGTGAGACAGCTTCTGCACAATGTGTGGAACCGAACCAGAAAGATGCAAAACAGAGGAAATATATCGGAGAAAATTGCAAGACAGCAAAAATCAACAGGAAATATTGTGAATTTTCCAGCAGGCCGAAATATAAGGAGGTAAACATAATGAATGAAACAGTTAAAAATCTTATTGAACGTAGAAGCATAAAGAAATATAAAAAGGATCTTGTTCCGGAAGAGGTTCTGGAAGAGATTTTAAAGGCAGGAGAGTATGCGCCCAGCGGAATGGGGTGCCAGGGAACATTGATGGTAGTAGTACAGAAACCGGAGATGGTTAAGAAACTTTCCAGAATGAATGCCCAGGTAATGGGAACCACCAGTGATCCGTTTTATGGGGCACCTACCGTAGTTGTTGTCTTTGCAGACAGCAATATGGGTACTTATATGGAAAATGGAAGTCTGGTTATGGGAAATCTTTTAAATGCGGCTCATGCTCTTGACGTGGATTCCTGCTGGATTCACAGAGCAAGGGAAGTTTTTGCATCACCGGAAGGACAGGCATTAAAGGCACAGTGGGGAGTGCCGGAATCTTATGTGGGTATTGGAAACTGTATTTTGGGTTACCGTGATTGTGAATATCCAAAGGCTAAACCCAGAAAAGAAGGATTTGTAATCAGGGTATGATGATCAGAAAGCATTACTGGTTTTCCGGGAGAGTCCAGGGAGTTGGATTCCGCTATCATGCTTATTATATTGCTCAGTCTTTGGGGGTTACAGGCTGGGTCAGGAATAACTGGGACGACCGGGTAGAGATGGAAGCACAGGGAACCAGGGAAGATCTAGCACAAATGATAGAAATGCTTAATGCTCAGAGGTATATTTGTATTGAAAGTATACAGGATAAAATAATTCCTCTTGAAGAGGAAAACAGTTTTTGTATAATATAAACATTCAGGCAAAAATATATTGTTGATTTTTGGAAAATATGCTAAAATGATTTTATAAAATTATACTAATTCAGGTTAGTTTTATAATGAAATTGTTTGTAAGGGAGGATTTCTTATGAAGAAAAAGATCATGGCTTTAGTCGCAGCGGCAGTTACTGCTTCTATGATCGCAGGTGGCGCTGTAAGTGCCTCCGGTGCAGGGGAAACAGTCCGTGTTGGCTCTCTGAAAGGCCCTACTTCTATGGGACTTGTCCGTATGATGGATGAGGAGAAAGACGATACTGATTATTCATTTGAAATGGCTGCGGCGGCAGATGAGATAGCTGGCAAATTCACTTCCGGTGACCTTGATATTGCACTGGTTCCTGCAAATATGGCAAGCATTCTTTATAATAAGACCAAAGGAAACGTACAGGTGATCGATATTAATACCCTGGGCGTCCTTTATGTGGTAACTTCCGATGACAGTATTACCGGCATAGCAGATCTGAAGGGGAAGACTATATATTCCACAGGTAAAGGACAGACTCCGGAATATGTTCTGAATTACCTTCTTGATGCAAATGGACTTTCTCAGGATGATGTTACAGTAGAGTACAAGTCAGAGCCTACAGAGGTTGTTTCTGCACTGACGCAGACAGAAGGGGCAGTTGGCATTCTCCCCCAGCCTTTTGCAACTGCAGCATGCAAACAGAATGAAAACCTTAAGGAAGTCTGTGACCTGACACAGGAATGGGATAAGACGGGAAAAGGAACATTGGTAACAGGTGTGACTATTGCAAAGAAGGATTACATTCAGGCAAATCCAGGGGTTATTGACGATTTTCTGGATGAGCATGAAGATTCTATTGAGTTTGCCAATGAAAGCACCAGTGAGGCAGCAGAACTGGTAGCAGCAGCAGGAATTGTAGAAAAGGCGCCGGTGGCTGAGGCGGCAATCCCGAAATGTAATCTTAAGTATCTGGATGAAGAGGAAATGAAAACCGCATTAAGTGGATATCTTGAGGTATTGATGGATCAGAATCCTGAATCTGTCGGGGGTACACTCCCTGGAGATGATTTCTATTATATAGAAGAAGAGGATTAAGAATCATAAAGGAAGGGACAGCAATGCCCCTTCCTTTTTTCGTGGATAACAGATAATAAAATAGGAGAGATCGATGAAAGGCAATAAAGAAACAGGGAAAAAGATACTGGCAGTAATATTCTGGCTGTGTGTATGGCAGGCTGCAGCTATAGTAATGAAAGATTCCATTGTTTTTGTAGGCCCAAAGGATATGCTTGTGTCCTTATGGGAGCAGATGAGGGAGGCAGAATTCTGGATTTCTATCCGAAATTCTATATTAAAAATTATGGGAGGGTTTCTAGCTGCGTTTTTTTGCGCCATTGTCATAGCAGGCATTGCTTTCCGCGTCCATTGGATCAAAATTCTTCTGGACCCTGTAATACAGCTGGCAAAGTCTGTACCCGTTGCTTCTTTTGTGGTGCTGCTTCTTATTCTGGCAGGATCTGAGAAATTATCTTTTTTTATTGTGTTTTTAATGGTTTTTCCGATCATATATGTAAATATGGGCCAGGGGCTGGAATGTGCGGATGATAATATGCTGGAAATGGCCTGTGTGTTTAAGATGAGCTCCTGGAGAAAATTCCTATATATATACAGGCCGGCATTTATGCCGTTTTTACTAAGTGGTTCCCGGGTTGCTCTGGGAATGAGCTGGAAATCGGGTGTTGCGGCAGAAATTATTGGTGTTCCCAGTCACTCTATAGGGGAAAGACTTTATATGGCAAAAATTTTTCTAAATACAGAAAGTCTTTTTGCATGGACACTGGTAATTATATTATTGAGTTTTCTGTTTGAGAAGATATTCCTGTATATATTAAAAACTTTTGGAGGAAAAGCTCTGAAAGGAGAGACTCACAGATGAAAATATATAATGTCTGCAAAAAATATGAGGATCATCTGGTTCTGGATCACCTGAATATGACGCTGGAAGAGGGGAAAATATATGCTCTTATGGGACCGTCAGGGTGTGGGAAAACAACATTGCTTCATATTATTCTGGGTATTCTTAAGCCGGATGAAGGAACCATTGAGCTGCCAGGAAAAAGACGCTTATCTGCAGTATTCCAGGAAAACAGGCTTTTTGACTTTATGACAGCCTGGGAAAACATAGCGGTGGTTCAGGAAAAAGCACACAATGTGAATACGATTAATACAATACTGAAAGAAATACTTCCTGAGGAATGCCTGACTCAGAAGGTTTCGGAATTCAGCGGAGGAATGAAAAGAAGGGTAGCCATAGCCAGAGCAATGATGACAGAGTCAGACCTGATCGTTATGGACGAACCTCTTACGGGCCTGGATGAAGAAACAAAAGATCAGGTAATCAGCTTTATTATGAAATACAGAAATGGAAGGACGCTTATTTTTTCTACTCATCAGGAAAATGAAGTGGGACGGTTTGAAGCAAAGAAAATTATGATCGGATCATAATAAGCACAGGTGAGCAGATTCAAAAAAATTAAAAAAGTATGTTGACAAGTGTCTTTCAGAGTGGTAATATACAAAAGCTGTCGGAAATAATTGATTCTGAAAAATAGACAATTAAAATTATTTACAGAAAAATAAAATAATTGTTGACAGATAACAGACGATATGATATATTAGTCAAGTCGCTGAAAAAAAGCCGACAATTTCACAGAACAAAAGCTTACAGGAAATTATAAAAAGTTTTAAAAAAACAGAAAAAACTTCTTGACAAAGCCAACGGGATGTGATAAATTATAAGAGCTGTCGTTAAGACAGAAACCTTGATAACTGAACAGTGAAACACATACGATTCTCGAAAATTCTAAAACACACAGAGCACTTGATGAGGCGAAGCCGAATTTAGTGCGAGTGCGGTCCGAAGGAACTTAATGAGCGCGGCTGCGTAAGCAGGGCGCGAATTTAGTGAATCGGACTTCATTATTAAGAACGGTTGAAGAAACCAAAAACAGTAAAGACGAGAGAT
>JAQYGS010000242.1 GCA_028722515.1 Clostridia bacterium
TATATGGCTCCGGAAATGTATAAGGGTGAGAAATACGACAGCAGAGTTGATATTTATTCTCTTGGAATCGTACTCTACAAGCTTATGAACCGGAACAGGCTTCCCTTTATGAATCTTGATAAACAACTGATCACATACAGAGATAAGGAAAATGCGCTTGTCAGAAGAATGTCAGGGGAGAGGATGCCGAAACCATCAGATGCAGGTGAAGGATTTTCCCAGGTAATTCTTAAGGCCTGTGCATTTGACGCAAAAGACAGATACCAGACTCCGGAAGAGCTCTACAGAGCATTGGATGATCTTAAGAATGAACGATCTGTTCCTGTTCCGGAAACAATTAAAAGTCCTGCTCAGAATGCTCAGACTACGCCATCGTCAGGCAACCGTGTAAATCAATCCCAGAATCCCGCTGCAAGATCAGCTGCAAGGCTGGCAGCACGGAAACGCAAAAGGAAAAAGAAAATACTGCGCAGAGCTCTTGCATTTACCATTGCTGCACTTGTAATCTTAACTGCTGGAGGTCTGTATATCCGGTCTAATCAAAAGAAAGCAGAAAAAGATCCATCCAACACCCTTGTGGATATTCTGGAGAATGATAAATACAGTACAGCTGATTCACCACGTGATTTTTCTGCATGTATTGATAAAATCAAAGAGAGAGCTACAACAATCACCGACAATCTGGACAGTTACAGCTGGATAGGAACAGAAGGAGACAGGATTCTCTATCTTGATAATGACACCGCACAAATTATGAAAGCTCTCATTTATCCGGCTCGATCAGAAGATAAAGTCTATGAAGAATATTTTTACTGGGATGAGAAGCTGTTTTTTGCCTATATATGGTACGATGAATCGAAAGAAGCGTATTATTATGATGACAATGGTGATTTAATACGCTGGATTGATGAAGATGGGAACTGTCATGATAATGAAACAGACAATGTTCAATATGTGAAGCGTGGAAAGAAATACTGGAACCGTTCGGTGGAAGCATTGGAAGGAACAATACAAAATGATGTATCAGATTGAGTATGCGTATACTTGTCATATGGGCAGAATTCGTGCAAATAATGAAGATAATTTCTGGTGCTGCGGAGAAATGCTGCCTTCAGATAACTCAGGCATAGAAGGAATTTATACAGGAATCTCACCCGCGGGGAAGCTGCCTGTGCTTGCTGTGTTTGACGGAATGGGAGGAGAAAGCTGTGGGGAGATGGCGGCTTTTCTTGCGGCAGATCAGTTTGGCAGGTATTACAATGAGAATAAACGAATGCTTAGAATTATGCCGGACAGTTTTATTGAAAGTGCCTGCAGAAGTATGAATGATGCAGTATGCAGATATGGAAAAGAAAACAAAATACAAAGTATGGGCACAACTGCGGCTATGGCTCTTTTTGCCCAGGATGAAATCTATATATGCAATCTTGGAGACAGTCGGATTTATATGTATGATTCAGAACAGTTTACCCAGATCTCCACGGATCATGTACTGGGAGGAAACATTTACGGGAAAGCGCCTCTTACTCAGTATCTTGGAATTCCTGAAGATCAGCAGTTTCCCGATCCCTGCATAACTGAACTGGAATATAAGGAGAAGACCAGATTTCTTTTATGTTCAGACGGTATGACGGATATGCTGCCAGATGGAGAAATCGCAGATATTCTTTCACGGGAAATTCCTTTGAAGGACACAGTAGAGCTTCTTCTGGACAGATCGTTAAAAAGAGGAGGCAGGGATAATATCACGATTATCCTCTGTCAGGTTCAGAGAGCAGAACACAGAGGAAAAATAAAAAACTGGATTAAAAATATCAAGGAGAAAAGTGAGGTGTAAACAGATATGAAGAACCGGATGCAGGATCTGGATTTTGAACAGACAGTGGCATTTGATAAGGTTGAAGATTATGAGTTTACCAGACGTGCAGCTCAGCGGTTTCGCCAGGTGGTAAGCCTTGATACTTTTGAGGATGAAGATGCAGATGTGATCTTCCATTATCTGTATAAGGAAATGGAACTTGTTTCTTTTGGAGATCACCTGAAACGATATATTTATGAAAGAGCAGAACTTTCTGAGCCTTTTTCAGAAATTCCTCAGGAAGTATACAAGGAAATTATTATAGATTCCTTTAAGGAAACATGTACACCTAAATCTATGAATCCCACATCCACCAAGCTGTCTGCTTTGGTGAACAACTGGCTGAATCAGGCTTCTGTGAAGAGAGAAACTGTTTTTCTTCTGGGCTTCGGACTTCGTATGACAGTTGAGGATGTTTCGGATTTCCTTACCAGAGTCCTGAAGGAACAGGATTTTGATTTCCATAATCCGAATGAGGTGATCTACTGGTATTGTTACAGTACACAACAGGGCTACTATAAGGCGGAAGAACTGAAAAAAAAATATGAAACAATGAAATCTGTGGAGAGTAAAAGCTCGGAAGTTTTATATAATGATAAAATCTGTCTGGATACAGAAGATAAGATTATGGATTATCTGGCACGTCTGAAGGCGAAAAGAGATGATCCTATGTCCGAAAAAAGCCAGGCATTCAAAGAATTTTCAGTACTTTTATATCATGCCAAAGAAATCATTGCCGGACTGTATCAACATGATGAAGAGGAAAAGGGAGGCACCAAGATCTGGACTGCAGACAAAATCACTCCTTCTGATGTGGAAAAAGTGATCTGCAGTGGAATTCCAATCAATAAGATGGGAAATCTGAAAAAAATGTCAGCATCCATCCTTGCAAAGCATTTCAGTCAGAAAAGATTCAGCAGGCAGAGAATCACCAATATTCTGAGTCATAAACTGCCTGTGGAACGATTTGATCTGATCACGCTGGAGTTCTTTATCATATCCCAGGAAATGGAAGACGAGGATCCATATAACAGATACAGACATTTCCTTGATGAGATACAGAAAATACTTTTAAGATGTGGTATGGGGGAGATATACATAGTAAATCCATATGAATGCTTTTTACTGATGTGCCTTCTTACAGACTGCCCGCTTGCTGTTTTCTCTGAAATATGGGAAAAATCTTATGAAGAAATGGAAGAATGATCTTTATTCATTATAATATCCGTAAATTGCATGGGCATCCTCTGCGATTGCTGACCGTGCAGCTTCACTGTCGGAAAGATCCTGTGACATGAAGCAGATGACAAGATCAATACCCTTGGAGGAATCATAAATGATCGCGGCATCGTTTTCTACTGCATCCAGTTGACCTGTTTCGTTTGCTATATGAACACCTTCGGGAATTCCTGCAGGTATCTTTGAACTGTCCTGCTGCATTTTTAACAGATAGTACATAGCATCGGCACTGGATAATGAGGGATTGGATGCAGTGTCGTTGCAGATCTGATAGACTTCCTTAAGAAAAGCACCACAGTCTCTGGCAGTAGTGTAGTTTTCTCCATTTTCGTTTCCTTCAGAAAGCATATGGCTCATATGAGTATCTGCGTAGCCATGATTCTGGCAGAACTGATTTACTCTGGCCATTCCCTCAGAACTGCTGCCATTACCAAGCCATTTTACCAGAGTATCGGCAGCATTATTGTCACCTGAAGTAACCATAGCAGAAAGATTACTGTCCAGAGCTTCACTTCCATACTGCTTTGTAAGCTGGCTGTAATTCTCGTAAACAGTACCCATAATAAAAAGTCTGATCAGGCCCGCTGCCTGCATAGGTGTATTGTTAATAACTCCTTCTGTGTTTTTCAGAAGATTGCATACATACACAGACCAGGTTCCATTATTCTGAGGAAGTATGATCTTGACCTGTGATAAAAGTGAATCCATACTTTCATCTGTGTTGGAACTGAAGCTGGTATTATTGGACGGGAAAATGGGTCCCTGCTGTGGAAGAGCTGTTACATTTTCAGACTGAAGCTGGGATTCCTGAATCTTCAGATCTTCCAGTTGATCTGCCTGACTTACCAGTGTGTCTGCAGATTGAGAAATCTCTTCTACAGTATCGGAAAGATCACTAACTTTTTCCTGAAGAACAGAAAGCCTGTTCAGAGAGAGAAAAGTGATAACTCCCAATGCTGCCAGAGATATGGATAATATTACAATAACAATATAAAGAAATACAGGTTTCTGGGATTTGTTATTATTCATTTGATTTCCTTTCCATAATATATCATATTCACTGGTTCCATCATTCTGAAGAGAATGCTTCTGAGCTTTCCCCGGACTGACTGAAAACGGAAGACCCTGAGGAGGCATTCCCTTCGATTTCCGCCTTCTCCCTTGGCTGCGTCTGGGAAAAAGTCTGCTGCTTCTGTTTCATTCGGTGAATATTGTTCTGTACTTTATCTACCGCCTGTGTATATTTTTCTTCAGCGTCTTTGATCTGCTTCTGTCTTGCAGCTATCTTCTCTGCAACAGCATCAATGTTCTTTTCTGTAACACGGATCTGGTTCATGGTTTTTCCGGAAAAAAACAGAAGAGAAATAATGCACATAATTCCTGTCAAAGAGAGGATAACTGCCATAATATTTGGTTTCTTCATAAAAATCCTTCCTATAATAAAGTAATTGTATCTTCGTAGACCATTATAAGAAAATAACTGACAAAATGCAATTAATATATATGAAAAAAACAGGAAATTTGGCTGAAAATCCCTTGACAGCAGAAGATATACAGGATATAATGAGCAAGCGTGCATAGAGAACATTATTTTTTTGTGCGCAAAAATAACAATAGCAACCGCAAGGCCCCATAAATACTATGGAGAAATAAATCGGGAGGTGAAATGGAATGCCAACATTCAACCAGTTAGTAAGAAAAGGACGCCAGACAACTGTAAAGAAATCTACAGCTCCGGCTCTTCAGAAAACAT
>JAQYGS010000243.1 GCA_028722515.1 Clostridia bacterium
TTGCTCCAGAGCCACAATGCCACCCTCTATGATTCCAAGGAAGTGTCTGGTACACGGTTCCATCATTTCCATCAATAAAACCATGCACACAGGCACTTCCAAAGGATGCCTGATTCCAGCTATTAATAAAAACGGATGCCCGCGGCTGCGAACACCCTACACTGTGAAGCATCAATCCTTTTACCGTAATCTTTCTCCCTGCGGTATAACAGGGATTTTTTGTCATAATGGATTCTATTACTCTCATTCGTCATCCTCCTCCGCTTTATTGTGTAACTGCTCCAGAACCTTTTTGATCTTCTCCGGTACTGGTAATCCAAGATGTGCTGCATTTTCCAGAAGGGAAATTCCTTCATTAGAAATGTAGAAGAAAATCGCTGCCGTTCTTAAAACACTTCCGGTTCCAATGATGTGAACATCCAGAATGTTTGCGATTCCAACCATCAGAAAGATCAACAGTTTCCTGCAAATTCCCCGAAATCCCACCTCGCTGGAGAGTGTCTTGTCATTGACGGCACACATCACGCCTGTCAAATAGTCAATCACCACAAACACAATCAATGCATACAAAAGACCATCGCTGCCTCCAAGAAAATATCCCAGCCATCCACCGACCGCTGTAAAAATTAGTTGCACACTGTTCCAAAATTCTCGCATTCTCTTCTCCTCCTTGATTTTTCTATAAAAAAGCAGCTATCCTTATCGGGTAACTGCCAGATTCCGCTTTATGATTCTTCTGTGATCGTATACGTGATCTTCATGGTCTTATCTGCCGTCTTAATCACAGGAGTACCAAGATTATTGATGGTAGCCAGATATGGTGTATATAAATAGAGTTCTTTATATACATGATAATAGGAAGAAGAATACATAGACTCCCTAAGACCAAAGGTTTTATATCGTGTCATCTGCCCTCTTCCCCAGGAAATGGAACTGTCATACGGCGTTTCCCGCAGATACAGCTTTGGTTCTCCATTATGAAAATACCAGCCATTGATGACCATATCATCATCCACGATATACGTTGTGGTGTAAGAACCAGAATAGGTAAAATCAGGAACTAATTCTATATTCGCAACATTCGTTGTATCAATTCTATAGAGCTTATTTCCTGTATTGCACATCAGCCACTTTCCACTCATGCCAATACTGTTAAATTCACTAACTCCATCCGGAACTACAATCTTACGGGAAGTACACCGATCTCCTTCGATCGTATCCATATACCACTCATAACTCACATGATTGTAATATTCCTTGCTTCCGCTGGTATAACTGTATTTTTGATTACTTCTTCTGGCGATTCCATACCATTTTCCATCTGCTGCATGAAATAAGTAAGTCTGTATATCACTGCTCGTATAAGGTTCTTCTGTCCCGTCCTTACTGCCGCCTGTATAATGGTAATAATAAGGCGCATGTCCCAGATCAATAAAGGTTTCCTCTTCTGGCTCTGTCACAATTCTGGTTGCGGGCCTGTCCATCAGACTTCCATGAAGAAAATCATCCTTGTATTTCCTCAAGACTGCCTGATCGGAATTTTGACGAGTAAGCATCTCCAAACGATATCCTTCCTCTATAAAAAGTCGTTTATTACTCAGATAAATCTCACGATTGTTGTTGGCATTCCGATCTCCGATCCACGATCCAAGACGAACCATGTAATTATAATCATACTTGGTGCCTTTTCCCGCCAGCAAATTGGTCAGGCAGATTGCTGAGATCGTCCCATTGGCCTGTGAAGTCTGAAAATCCCAGACAAAGCGGTATCCTCCATCTACCTTTTTACTTTCTGTAAGATTTCTGCTTCCCCTCCGCACATCCAGGGTATTGTTTGCATCATCCGCCGCATAGCCGATCAGCGGATTGTCAAGCGGCGCATAGATGTTATCCTCCCGTTCTTCCAGCTCATTCTGATATAAAAGGATTCCTCCCATCAGATTTTTATACAGGGGAAACATCCATCCCTCTCCACTGCTTCCATTAAAACTTGTGTTATCGTAAAGCATTCCCATGAGATTTGCATTTAAAATATCATAGACTGCTTCTGTAACCATGTTGGTATCTTCATACCGTTCCGTCTTCCCGCTATGTACATCGGTCAGTTCAATGACACTTTTTCCTTTTAACATCCTTATTCCTCCGTATTCAGATAATCTGTGGTAATGGATTTTACATATCCATCCGCGCCGCTGATCACAATGCGGTATTTCAGTTGTCCGGTGGTTGCCATATCTGCCCAGGAATCCACTCCGACTGCCTCCAGTGCGGTTTTGGACATTCCGGATTTTTCTTCCGATAACCGATACCATCTGGAATCGATACAGCTCCACCAGCTTTCTCCATTATCAAAAGAAACCGCAAACAACACCGTATCTGAGCAGTCTGCAGTTACTTTCTCAATTCCAAGTATGGTAGAATCTGACATATCAATGTTTTCGGAATAGATCACCTGCGCCACTGGTACTCCGCTGTACTTCACCTGAAATTCAGGAAACCGATTCTGGGAATCATGCCAGTAAAGAATGGTTGGATCAGTAAGGGATAACAGCAGTTTTCCATCCGGGATATCCTGTACTCCATACGTTTCAAAGAGCTCTGCGCAAAGTTCCGTTTCTTCCAGACTGGTAAGAATCCCGTCATTGACGGTATAAATCGTATGATCTGCATCTGTAATGAGATATCTGCGATTGTAAGGGTCTAAGAATACAGGCGCATGGTCCAAATACACAAACCCTTTTCCAGTCTCATCCTTCGGTTTAAACGAGATCATTTTTCCAGAAACTGCTGTAAACGAAAGGTTTCCCTCTCCTGTAACCAGCTTGGATTCTGCAAGGTAACTGCTGTTTGTCGGAATCTTCTCAAAAGAAACACAGATCACTCCGTTATCAAACAGCAGGACTTCCCAGATCATCCGGGTGGCATCTGTCCGGTTTCCATGTACCGAATATCCCTCCCAGCGGATGCGTAAAAAACGATAATTCCCCCAGAGTGTTCCTTCCTCTCTTCGAAGTGTCATAAGGTCTGTATCTCTTCTTACGATCTGTAACTGCTCCGCATTGCTGCCAAAGCCCATCCAGGAATTTCCACTGACATACAAGGTAGAAGCTGTTTTTTCATTGTATACAAACCAGTCCACGCCTGTTACTGTGTCTGTTCCATCATCCTGTAAGGAATTATTACGCAGGATCGTCATGTTCTCCGTACTGCTTAAAATATCTTCTATCGTTCCATAATCATGCATTGGTTACCTCCAGTTCTTCCACTGCTTCCATTTCTTTAATATTTAAGTCAAACACAGCCAGGCGGCCACGGTCAATCTCTGCATCGACTCCTTTGATGCGTACACTGCATTCCTTCTTTAAGCCGATCACATTATCTTCGAGTTTCGTGTAATCCGTATAGGACAAATTTGTCGCATAAAGCACTTTCATGTTCACAAACGGCAGCGTATCAAATGGCAGAATCTCCAGTCCGGTAAGACTTGAAAAATCTACCGTAGGAATCGTCAGCCTGATCATGCGGCCACGGTCCAGCCTCGACTGTGTTCCCCCAGAAATTTCATACTCCGTCTGCAGGAAAAACTGCCCGTTGTCCAAAACATAATTTTTGTCATAAACCATCTTTTTCCGGTCATCCACTGTTATCACATCATGCACGATCGGAGAAAACAGACTCAGGGTTTCCCGTATTGGGTGCAGCGGCATTCCCGTAAATGCAATCGCAGATATTCTTGACTGTAAGCCTTCCTGTGTTGGCTGCATCACTTTTACAGTGAGTGATTCCCGGAAAGGATTCAGGGGCATTCCAGAAAGAACAATCCTCTGCATCATTTCATCTGCTGTAATCCGTCCATCCCAGCGTTCCTGTACGCCAAGTCCCTGACCTGTGATTGTTGCCATAATGTTCTGTGTGTCGATAGTAGCTGTCCCATTTGTCATGGAAATGAGGACCTCAAATGTATGAAGCTGGTTTTCTTCCAATTCTATGATCGGATAATACAGATTCAGCAAATGCTTTCCGCTAAACCAGGTTTCTTCCGGATGAAACTGTTCCACCTCATGTCCATCCAATACATAGAACACGGTTATCCCTGCCCTGCCATCTTCCTCCCAGTTCACAGGAAAGGAGATTACCTTTTTGTCCTCTGTAGCAGTTCCAACGTCTATCGTTGCCTGTGCAGTTGTTGTTCTTGCATAAACCTTACTTTGCACCTGAAGAATGGCCTCTGCATGAAACTCCGCATTGGTTTCTTCCCCGGAAGCAAACTCAATATTAATAATGGAGACTTTTCCGTCTCCCACTTCTACCGCAAGTGCATTTGTATAAGTATAGACACTGAGCTTTCTGTCATTGATGGAGTTCAAAAGACCACTGATATTTTTATCCGTCTTGCTTTTTGCCTCCGATAATCTTGGATTCTTTCCCACGCATTTGATGGTCTGCTTCCCATTGATTTTTATATGGATGGAAGTCACCGCTGCCTGTTTGGTTTCATCCGCATGTCCTCCAGTAAACCTCAAGACATCACCAAGATCCATCGCAGGATCACCAATCATATCTGAATCGAACGGCACATACTCTACCATAGAAATCGCATCCAGAATCCCGTTTAAAATCCGCTTTCTGGTCTCATCCAGCCCAAACTGTAACAGAGGATTTACTCCAAGATTCATGGTCAGTCCATCATCCGGCTTTTTGGCATAATACTCTGCCATTTCCGTTCTTTTATTCGTAGAATTGATAGCAGTATAACGGGTGACAAAATCAGAAAAGCTGCTGGTAAAACGGTGACGACTATCAACCGTCTTGGAGGAATCCTTTCCATAAGGCACAAGAAGCAGCTTCCCGTTTCGATCTATGGTTGCAAAACATCCCATCGCCTGTGCCAGATAATACAGAAAATCCCTCCAGGATTCGATATCGTTTTCCTGATAGATACCGAACAGTTCCTTCCCATTGGTCAGTGCTTCTATTTCTTCCTGACTCTGCGCCAATTGAATATGGCACGCCTTTGCCAAAAGTGCCAAAAACTCATAAGGTGTAGCACTGGATAAGCCTTTATCAAAACTCTTTTCTAAATTCAGCATACAGTCATATGCTTTCAGCTCAATGGTCTTTCTCTGACGGTTGGCTTCTGCCACGTAAAACACACCCATAGGAACTGCTTCTTCACTTCCATCTGGAAGCTCCAAATGAAACCATAACTTGATCTCCGCATTTTCCAAGGTATACCGATCAATATCACAAAACAGGCTGATCCCCATTTCTGCCGCATATACCGTACCCAGCTCAATCTCTGTATTTCCACAGCACTGTCTGGTAATATATCCGCTGCCTTTCACAATCTCCTGATTTGTAAATTCGTAAATATTCTGATTCTTGTCGGTGATGGTACCCGTCCAGAAATATTTTCTTGTATTACTTTCAATTGCCTCTTTATAGGCATCCGATACCGGATACATCCCCTCACCTCCATCAGTACTCTTTCAAGGTAAAGCTGACTGTCCAAAGACCTTTATAAGAAGTATCTTTTTCCAGCTTTGCTTTATAATTGTTGATATACATTTCCGCATCTTTTAGTTCCAGTGTTTCCGTATCAAAATACCGCACTGCAATCTTTGGCAGCTTCGAATAAGCCGTTAAACGTTTCACCCATTTCGGAGATACAGAAAAAGAGACCGAAATGTCTGCCACTCCGGTCCTTACCACATCTCTCTGTGTGGTTCCTGCCTCTGTTTCCCCACTGGAATCTGCTTCTACATCAGAAAGACCGATTTCGTAAGAATCCGGAAGCGGCAGCAACTCT
>JAQYGS010000244.1 GCA_028722515.1 Clostridia bacterium
ACAGGTTGATGTTTCTTTAACAAACTTGAAGAATCATCCTGATTAACCATTTAATTCATAGGAGGAATTTATCATGGCAGTAAAAGTTGCAATCAATGGTTTTGGACGTATCGGACGTCTTGCATTCCGTCAGATGTTTGGAGCTGAAGGATTTGAGATCGTTGCAATCAACGACTTAACATCTCCTAAAATGCTTGCTCACTTATTAAAATATGATTCAACACAGGGAAGATATGCTCTGGCAGATACAGTTAAAGCCGGAGAGGATTCCATCACAGTTGACGGAAAAGAAATTAAGATCTATGCAGAGAAGAACGCTGCTGATCTTCCTTGGGGAGAGATCGGTGTTGATGTAGTTCTTGAATGTACAGGATTCTATACATCCAAGGATAAGGCTCAGGCTCATATTGATGCTGGCGCTAAACATGTTATTATTTCCGCTCCTGCAGGAAATGACCTTAAGACAATCGTTTACAATGTAAACCATGAAACTCTTACAAAAGACGATCATATTATTTCCGCAGCTTCCTGTACAACAAACTGCCTGGCTCCAATGGCTAAGGCATTAAACGACCTTGCTCCGATCAAATCCGGTATTATGTGCACAATCCACGCTTACACAGGCGATCAGATGACACTTGACGGACCGCAGAGAAAAGGTGATTTAAGAAGATCACGTGCAGCAGCAGTTAATATCGTTCCTAACAGCACAGGTGCTGCAAAGGCAATCGGTCTTGTTATTCCTGAACTGAACGGCAAACTTATCGGATCTGCACAGCGTGTTCCTACTCCTACAGGTTCTACAACAATCTTAACAGCAGTTGTTGAAGGAAATGTTACAAAAGAACAGATCAATGCAGCTATGAAAGCAGCTTCCAATGAATCCTTCGGATACAATGAAGATGAGATCGTATCCAGCGATATCGTTGGTATGAGATATGGTTCTCTGTTTGATGCTACTCAGACAATGGTTCTGCCTCTTGACAATGGTACTACAGAAGTACAGGTTGTTTCCTGGTATGACAATGAGAACTCCTATACAAGCCAGATGGTTCGTACTATCAAACATTTTGGCAAACTGCTTAATGCCTGATCTTACGGCAGGTTTATAAAGTAAGTATAGACTCACTGAAGGGTCCGGTCTGATATGGACCGGACCCTTTTCGCGTTAGAATAATATAATTTAAGGAGGCATTATATATGCTGAATAAAAAGTCTATTGATGATATTAATGTAAAAGGCAAAAAGGTTCTGGTAAGATGTGATTTCAATGTTCCTCTTCAGGATGGAAAGATCACAGATGAGAACCGTCTGGTTGCAGCTCTTCCTACTATTAAGAAGCTTATCGCAGATGGAGGCAAGATCATTCTCTGCTCTCATCTTGGCAAACCGAAGGGAGAACCCAAACCTGAATTATCTCTTGCTCCCGTTGCAAAACGTCTTTCTGAATTACTGGGACAGGAAGTAAAATTTGCAGCTGATCCTGAAGTAGTAGGACCAAATGCAAAGGCAGCAGTTGCTGAAATGAAAGACGGAGATGTTATCTTACTTGAGAATACCCGTTACCGTGCAGAAGAAACTAAGAATGGCGATGAATTCAGTAAAGAGCTGGCTTCACTGTGCGATGTATTTGTAAATGACGCTTTTGGTACAGCTCACAGAGCACACTGCTCAAATGTAGGCGTAACCAAGTATGTTGACACAGCAGTTGTTGGATATTTAATGCAGAAAGAGATCGATTTCCTCGGAAATGCAGTAAATAATCCTGAAAGACCATTTGTTGCAATTCTTGGTGGCGCTAAAGTATCAAGCAAGATTTCTGTAATCAATAATCTCCTTGATAAGGTAGATGTCCTTATAATTGGTGGTGGTATGTCCTTTACATTCTCCAAGGCATTAGGAGGAAATATTGGTAATTCTCTCTGCGAGGATGATTATCTGCAGTATGCACTTGATATGATAAAGAAAGCAGAAGAGAAGGGTGTTAAACTTCTTCTTCCTGTAGATAACAGAATCGGAGACAGTTTCTCCAATGATTGCAATATTCAGGTGGTAAAACGCGGCCAGATCCCGGATGGATGGGAAGGAATGGATATCGGACCGGAAACAGAGAAGCTTTTTGCAGATGCTGTTAAGGATGCAAAGACAGTTGTATGGAACGGACCTATGGGATGCTTCGAAATGCCTAATTTTGCACATGGAACAGAAGCCGTTGCTAAGGCGCTGGCTGATACAGATGCTACAACCATTATCGGTGGCGGCGATTCTGCAGCAGCAGTAAATATTCTTGGCTATGGCGATAAGATGACTCACATTTCCACAGGCGGCGGTGCATCTCTGGAATTCCTGGAAGGCAAGGAACTTCCTGGCGTTGCAGCAGCAAACGATAAATGACCGAAAGCAACTTGATGAGAGCGAGCTGAAGGCGAAGCTCGAATCTAGTGCGAGGTCGTTCCCGAACCTTAGCGAGCAAGAGCAAAGCGAAATGCGAGGTTAGTTGAGGGAACCGAAAGCAACTTGATGAGAGGAGAATATAAAATGGCAAGAAAGAAAATCGTAGCCGGAAACTGGAAAATGAACATGACACCCAGTGAGGCAGTGAAGCTGGTTGAAACATTAAAACCATTAGTAGTAAATGATGATGTG
>JAQYGS010000245.1 GCA_028722515.1 Clostridia bacterium
TCCATTCTTCGTTATTTATGTCAAGTTCTCCATCTGCGGTCACATACTGTGTAGCAATCTGTCCATTTTTCATTAGTTTTGCAAGCCACTGATTATCTGCCACGAATCTTCCCTCTCCATGAGAAGCAGGGTTGCAGTATACTCCTCCAAGCTTTGCCTTCTGAAGCCATGGCGATTTGTTGCTTACCACCTTTGTATAAACCATCCTGGAAATATGGCGTCCAATGGTATTATAGGTCAGAGTAGGAGAATCTTCTTTCTGTCCGCAGATTTCTCCATATGGTACCAGGCCAAGTTTGATAAGAGCCTGGAAACCATTACAGATACCCAGTGCAAGACCATCACGCTCATTCAAAAGCTTCATAACCGCTTCTTTGATCCTGGCATTCTGGAAAGCTGTGGCAAAAAACTTGGCAGAACCATCTGGTTCATCACCTGCGGAGAAACCGCCAGGGAACATAATAATCTGAGCCTGACTGATGGATTTTTCAAACAGTTCCACAGAATCACGGATATCTTCCGCTGTCAGATTCTTAAATACCTTTACGTCTACATCTGCGCCTGCACGTTCAAATGCACGGGTACTGTCATATTCACAGTTGGTTCCCGGAAATACCGGAATAAAAACACGGGGTTTTGCAACTTTATTCTTACATACATAAACATGATCTGCATGGAAAACTCCGTCCTGCAAAGTACCATCTGCACAGGAAGTACTCTTTTCAGACACAAAATAGGATGTAGGTCCATCGCTTTCTCCTGATGTTGTCTTAAATACCTTCTCAAGAGTACCTTTCCAGGCTTCTTCTGCCTCGTCAAGAGTAATAACTGTATTTCCATAGGAGAATTTATGATCATCTGTAACTTCACCAATGAGTGTATAAGTAATGGAAAGCTCACCCACTTTTGATTCAGGTACTTCCATAATAATATCGCCAAAGCCCGGTGCAAAGAAATCTCTTGGATCCAGGTTATGTTCAATTTTAACACCCATAGCATTACCAAATGCCATTTTTGAAACTGCTGCTGCAATTCCATGACGGTCAAGAGCATATGCGGAGATAACTTTGCCTTCCAAAATGTCATTATGAAGCTTCTCATACTGATCCATGATAGCTTTATAGTCGGGAAGGTCATACTGATCTCTTGGAGCACGAAGCCAGACAATCTTATTTCCTGCCTTTTTAAATTCAGGAGTGATCACATCCTGAAGCTTTGCCACATCAACAGCGAAAGAAACCAGTGTTGGAGGTACATCAATTTCATTAAAGGTACCTGACATACTGTCTTTTCCTCCGATAGAAGGAAGGCCAAACCCAAGCTGTGCTGCATAAGCGCCAAGAAGGGCTGCAAATGGCTGGCTCCATCTCCTGGGATCCTCTGTCATACGGCGGAAATATTCCTGGAAAGTAAAGCGGATCTTCTTATAATCGCCGCCTGATGCCACAATTCTTGCCACTGATTCTGTCACTGCATAGGCAGCTCCATGATAAGGGCTCCAGGAAGATAAATAAGGATCAAATCCGTAGCTCATCATAGTAACCGTATTTGTTTTTCCATCCGGTACAGGTACCTTGGCAATCATTGTCTGAGTTTCTGTCATCTGGTATTTTCCACCATATGGCATAAATACGCTTCCGGCTCCGATGGAACCGTCAAACATTTCCACCAGACCTTTCTGTGAACACACATTCAGATCAGAAAGAGTTTCCAGCCATTTTGCCTTCACATCTACTACATCAGGGTGCTGTTCAAAAAGGTTACCCTCTTTGCCAGGAATCTCCACTTCAACGGTTGTTTCCTGATGTGCTCCATTAGTATTAAGAAAAGCACGGGAAATATTCACGATTTCCTTGCCTCTCCATACAAGAACAAGACGGGGATCCTCTGTAACTACAGCAACCGGAACAGCCTCCAGGTTTTCCTCATTTGCATAACCAAGGAAAGTATCTACATCTTTAGGATCTACCACAACTGCCATACGTTCCTGAGACTCGGAAATTGCAATTTCTGTTCCATCAAGGCCTGCATATTTCTTTGGCACCTTATCCAGATCAATACGAAGTCCATCTGCCAGTTCGCCTATAGCAACAGAAACACCGCCGGCGCCAAAGTCGTTACACTTTTTGATAATATGGCTCACTTCTTCCCTTCTGAACATACGCTGTATCTTACGTTCTGTAGGCGCATTACCCTTCTGGACTTCAGCACCACAAACCTCAATGGAAGCCTCTGTATGAACCTTGGAGGAACCGGTAGCGCCGCCAATACCATCACGTCCTGTGCGGCCTCCAAGCAGAATAATAATATCACCGGGATCAGAATTTTCCCGGATTACAGCGCGTCTAGGAGCAGCTCCCATAACCGCACCGATTTCCATTCGCTTTGCCACATAATCAGGATGATAGATTTCCTTTACATAGCCCGTTGCAAGACCGATCTGGTTTCCATAGGAACTGTATCCGCTTGCTGCGCCTCTGACAAGTTTTTTCTGTGGAAGCTTGCCTTTAAGGGTTTCTTTCACAGAAACCGTTGGATCAGCAGCACCGGTCACACGCATTGCCTGATACACGTAGGTACGACCTGAAAGCGGATCACGGATAGCACCACCAAGACAGGTTGCAGCGCCACCAAAAGGTTCGATTTCAGTTGGATGATTATGTGTTTCATTCTTAAAATTAATGAGCCACTCTTCTTCCTTTCCGTCCACATCCACAGGCACTACGATACTACATGCATTGATTTCATCAGACTCTTCCTGGTCATTAAGCTTGCCCTCTGCTTTCAGTTTCTTCATAGCCATCAGAGCCAGATCCATCAGACACACAAATTTGTCTTTTCGACCTTTATAGAGTTCTTCCCTGTCGGACAGGTACTGTCTGTAGGTATTCTCAATAGGTTCCCTGTAATCTCCTTCATCAAACTTTACATCTGTCAGTTCTGTGGAGAAAGTGGTATGACGGCAGTGGTCAGACCAGTAAGTATCCAGAACACGAATCTCTGTCATGGAAGGATCACGTTTTTCCTCATTTGTAAAATAATTCTGAATATGAAGAAAATCTTTAAAGGTCATGGCAAGATTCAGGGAATCATAAAGCTTCTTTAATTCATCCTGGGGCATCCGGGTAAAACCATCAAAAATCTTTACATCCTCCGGTTCGGGAAAAGCAGTCAC
>JAQYGS010000246.1 GCA_028722515.1 Clostridia bacterium
TTGTCTCTTCCCTCTGTCATAGAAAGTTGCAGCGGGCTTGGAGTGGAAGGAAAGCATCTGATCGGTATGCAGGGACCTTTTTCCAGAGAGCTTAATGAAGCTATGCTTAAGCAGTATGACTGCCGGTATCTGGTTACCAAGGATACAGGAAAGGCAGGCGGTTTTCAGGATAAAATTGATGCTGCCTTAGATTGTGGTGCAGTTCCTGTTATCATTGGACGTCCTGTTCAGGAACAGGGAATTTCTGTTTCTGACTGCAAAAAAATGCTGGCAGAACGATATGGAATTATTCATAAGCCTCATGTTACTCTTCTGGGGATCGGAATGGGAAATCCTGATACTCTTACAGTGGAGGGAGAGAAGGCTCTTGAGAAGGCAGATCTTCTTATCGGTGCCAGAAGAATGACAGATGCAGTCAGAAAACCGGGACAGCATGTGTTTCATGAATATAGAAGTGAAAACATTAAGAAATATATTGAAGAACACCAGGAATATGATAACATAGTAATAGTTCTGTCCGGTGATGTGGGATTCTACAGCGGAGCCAGAAAGCTTCTGGATATTATGGGACCGGATGTGAAGGTTTTGTGCGGAATTTCTTCTGTAGTGTACTTTATGTCAAGAATCGGTCATTCCTGGGATGATGCTAAAATAGTAAGTGCCCACGGAAGGGAATGTAATCTGGTATCACATATACGGTATAACCGGAAGGTATTTTCCATTCTGGGAACCTCTGACGGGGCAGCAGTTCTGGCAAAGAAGCTGGTCTCTTATGGAATGGGGGATGTAATCCTCTATGTGGGAGAAAATCTGTCCTATGAAAATGAGAAAATTTTTGCAAAGCCTGCCAGAGAACTTACGGAATATAATGGAGATCCCCTTTGTGTCATCTGTGCCGTTAATTCTAAAGCACTTTCAAGACCGTCCACCCATGGAATAAGAGATGAAGAGTTTATCAGAGGAAAAGCTCCAATGACAAAGGAAGAGGTGCGCACGGTTTCTCTGTCCAAGCTGAATCTTAAGAAGGATTCTCTCTGTTATGATGTGGGTGCAGGAACAGGATCTCTTTCCATCGAGATGGCTCTCAGGGCTTATGAAGGAAAGGTATGGGCAATTGAGAAAAAAGAAGAGGCTGTTCATCTGATCGGGCAGAACAAAATGAAATTTGCCGTGGACAATCTTGAAGTTATTGAGGGTCTGGCGCCAGAGGCACTGAAGGAGCTGCCTGCGCCAACACATGCATTTATCGGAGGTTCTTCCGGAAATCTGGCACAGATCATAGACATTCTTCTGGAGAAAAACAGGCATGTCAGAATCGTGATCAACTGCATTACACTTGAAACAGTTTCTGAGGCTTTGAAAGCTGCACAGGACTATGGCTTTGAAGAACATGAAATCGTTCAGCTGACAGCTGCAAGGTCCAGAGAAATCGGGCCATACCACATGATGATGGGAGAAAATCCCATTTATATCATTACACTGCAGAATCCTGAAAAATAGAAAGAAAGGCAAGAAAGTATGAAAATTCCAAGAATCCTTCTGGCTGCAGGAGCAAGCGGAAGCGGAAAGACCCTGATTACCTGTGGACTTTTACAGGCCCTGGTAAACAGGAAGCTTCGCGTTGCTTCTTTTAAATGCGGTCCTGATTATATTGATCCTATGTTTCATTCCAGAGTCATCGGTACCAGGTCACGTAACCTGGATACCTTCTTTACTTCTCCATCAAGGACCGGATATCTTCTGGGAAAGAATGCACAGGGCTGTGATATTGCAGTTATGGAGGGTGTTATGGGATATTATGACGGAGTGGGAGGAACTTCCACTCTTGCCAGTGCCTATGATCTTGCTTCTGCCACAGATACACCGGTTATCCTGATTGTAAACAGTAAGGGAATGAGTGTATCTCTGGCAGCTTATATTAAAGGATTTCTGGAATACAAAAAAGACAGCCATATTAAGGGTGTGATCTTTAATCAGATGTCTCCCATGCTTTACCCCAGAGTGAAAAAGATGGTGGAAGAAGAGCTTTCCATTGAAGTACTGGGATATGTGCCAAAAGTGGAAGACTGTGTAATCGAGAGCAGACATCTGGGACTTGTCCTTCCCGAAGAAATCCCACAGCTTAAGAAGAGACTGGAGAAGCTGGCAGGAATTCTTGAAGATACCCTTGATATGGACAGAATCCTGTCTCTTGCAGCCACTGCCCCTGAGCTTAAGGCTCCTCTTTCTCTGGGAGAAGAAGACGAAGCTTTTGATTTTCATCTGTCTGAATCGGTGAGAATCGGTGTGGCAAAGGATGAGGCCTTTTGTTTTATTTATGAAGATAATCTTGGACTCCTTCAGGGGATGGGAGCTGAACTGGTTTTCTTTTCTCCTGTTCATGATACACATCTTCCTGACAATATAGATGGTCTGCTGCTGTACGGCGGATATCCGGAATTAAAGGGAGAGGAACTGGAAAATAATGTTTCCATGAAAGAAGAAATCAGAAAAAATATCCAGGGGAATATGCCATGTATGGCTGAATGTGGAGGATTTATGTACCTTCATGAGGAAATGGAAGATATGGGCGGTGTTTTCCGTAAGACCTGTGGGGTCATACCCGGAAAATGTTACCGTACACCCAGGCTTACCAGGTTTGGATATGTAACTCTCACCGAAAACACTTCTGTTTTTGGCAGAGATGACCTGGGGGAAATCCCCGCCCATGAATTTCATTATTTTGACTCAGAAAACTGTGGAAGCGGGTTTCATGCATCCAAGCCTTTAAGCAAAAGAGGCTGGGATTGTATTCATGCTTCAAAAAGACTGATGGCAGGTTACCCTCATCTTTATTATTATGGCAATCCCCGTTTGGCCCAGGCATTTCTTGTTCAATGTCTGAAATATAAAAAAGAACGACAGGGAGAAAAATAAATGTATAGTATGCTTGCCCTGGCAGCAGGGTTTATAATTGATCTGATCATAGGAGATCCCAGATGGCTTTACCATCCTGTTTGCATTATCGGAAAGCTGATCTCTTTTCTGGAAAAAATACTCAGAAAAATATTTCCTGAAACAGAGAGGGGAGAGCTGCTTGCCGGAGGAGTGGAAGTGCTCCTGGTATGCATTTTAAGTGGAGGGATCCCTTTTATTATTCTGTATTATCTGTACAGGCTTTCTCCCTGGGCAGGGTTTGCTCTGGAAACTTTCTGGTGTGCTCAGCTTCTTGCTGCGAAATCCTTAAAAGAGGAAAGTATGAAGGTGTATGACCGGTTAAAAAACGGAACTATTGAAGAAGCCCGTCACGCTGTTTCAATGATCGTAGGACGTGATACTGAGAACCTTACAGAAGAAGGAGTTACAAAAGCTGCAGTGGAAACAGTAGCGGAGAACTCTTCAGACGGAGTACTTGCTCCCATGTTCTATATGGCATTGGGAGGGGTGTGGCTGATGTTCCTGTATAAGGGAATCAATACCATGGATTCTATGCTTGGATATAAAAACGACAGGTATCTTTATTTTGGCCGCTGCGCAGCCAGACTGGATGATGTGGCAAATTATATCCCCTCCAGAATTTCAGGATGGCTTATGGTGGCTGCTTCTGCATTAGTAAAACTGGATGTGAAAAATGCCGCCAGAATATACAGAAGAGACAGAAGAAATCATGCAAGCCCAAATTCAGCCCAGACAGAAGCCGCTATGGCAGGAGCACTGGATGTCCAGCTTGCAGGAAATGCTTTTTATTTTGGAAAATTATATAAAAAACCTACCATTGGCGATGCACAAAGACCTGTGGAGCCAGAGGATATCAGGCGGGCATGCAGCCTGCTTTATGCCACTGCCGTCCTGGGAGTGTTTGTCTTTCTTATACTTGGGATTTGCATACGCCTTCTTTTTAAGGTATGACAGGTGGGTTAAAGGAGACAATGAATGACTAAGCATATACATGGCGGAGATGTATACACATATAAAAACTGTATTGATTTTTCTGCAAACTGCAATCCTCTTGGAACACCAGAGAGTGTGAAAGAGGCTATAAGAAACAGCCTGGATCATATCAGTAACTATCCTCAGGTGGGCTGTATGCGTCTTAAAAGCGCCATTGCAGATTATGAAAAGGTGGATGAGAATTACATTATCTGTGGAAACGGAGCTGCTGATCTAATATTTAATCTGTGCAGGGCAAAAAAGCCAAAAAAAGCACTTCTCCTGGCTCCTTCCTTTGCAGAATATGAGCAGGCACTTATAAGTGTGGACTGTCAGATCAGTCGTTTTTATCTCAGAGAAGAGGACGACTTTTACTTGGGAGAAAAATACATTCAGGCGTTGGAGGATAAACCGGATATGATTTTTCTGTGCAACCCCAATAATCCCACAGGAATTCTGACGGACAGGCAGCTTTTGCTGACAATACTTGAAAAATGCAGACAGCTTGGAATCTTTGTGGCAGTGGATGAATGTTTTCTTGATTTTGTAAAATCCCCCGGCCAGTATACTCTGAAAGAAAAACTGAGGGAATATGATAATCTTTTTATTCTGAAAGCGTTTACCAAAAGATATGCCATGGCAGGTGTCCGTCTGGGATATGGAATGTGTTCAGATAAGGAGCTTCTGAATAAAATGGAGCAGATGACACAGCCCTGGAATGTGTCCACTATGGCCCAGGAGGCAGGAATCGCCGCATTAAAAGAAAATTCCTATGTGGAAAAAGGGCGAAAAATCATCTTTGAGGAAGCAGAATGGCTGAAAAATCAGATGACCCGGCTGGGACTTAAAATTTTCCCTTCACAGGCTAATTATATTTTTTTTAAGGGACCGGGAGATTTATTTGATTCCTGTATCAGAAAGGGAATCCTGATCAGGGACTGCAGTAATTATCCGGGACTTACCCGGGGATTTTTCCGGGTGGCTGTGAAACAGCATGAAGATAACAGAAAGCTTATTCTGGCACTGAAGGATATTTTACTATAAAGAAAAGAGGGCATAAAATGGCAAAAGCGATCATGGTGCAGGGTACAATGTCAAATGCAGGCAAAAGTCTTCTGGCCGCAGGTCTGTGCAGGATTTTTAAACAGGATGGATATAGAGTTGCACCTTTTAAATCACAGAATATGGCCCTGAATTCCTTTATCACAGAAGAAGGCCTGGAAATGGGCAGGGCTCAGGTAATGCAGGCAGAGGCAGCAGGAATTGCCCCTTCTGTTCTTATGAATCCCATTCTTCTGAAACCTACCAATGATACGGGGTCACAGGTTATTGTCAATGGTGAAGTTCTTGGAACAATGAATGCCAGAGATTATTTTCAGTACAAAAAGAACCTGATACCGGATGTTATGAAGGCATACGGGCATCTTGCAGGGGAAAATGACATTATTGTGATCGAAGGAGCAGGAAGTCCTGCAGAAATTAATCTGAAGGATAATGACATTGTGAATATGGGCATGGCCAGGATGGCCCACTCTCCCGTGCTGCTTGTGGGGGACATTGACAGAGGAGGAGTTTTTGCCCAGCTGATCGGTACGGTGGAACTTCTGGAAGAAGAGGAACGCCGGATGGTAAAAGGCCTGATTATTAATAAATTCCGGGGAGACAAATCCATCCTGGATCCGGGGGTAGAAATGCTGGAGAAACGAAGTGGTATTCCGGTAGTTGGAGTGGCCCCTTATATGGATATTCAGGTAGAAGACGAAGACAGTCTGACGGAACGCTTTGACAGAAAGCAGAACGTTGGTCTTATTGATATTGCAGTGATCCGTGTTCCGCGGATTTCAAACTTCACAGACTTTAACCCTCTGGAAAGTATTCCGGGAGTTTCGCTTCGCTATGTGCAGCATGTCAGTGAACTGAAAAATCCCGATATGATCATACTGCCTGGAACCAAAAATACCATGGAAGATCTTCTGTGGATGAGAGAAAGCGGTATTGAGGCTTCAATTCTTAAAGAAGCATCCAGAGGAAAAATCATTATGGGAATCTGCGGAGGCTATCAGATGCTGGGAGAAACCTTAAGTGACCCTCATCACGTGGAGGCAGGAGGAACCATAAAAGGTATGGGACTTCTTCCTGTGGACACGATCTTTGCCGAAAAAAAGACACGAACCAGAGTTTACGGTAAGTTTCTTCCTGTGGAAGGAGAGCTTGCACCTCTTGGAGGTGCCGCACTGGAAGGCTATGAAATCCATATGGGGGAAACGGTTCTCAAGGGTAACGCCCGGCACTGTACCTGTATTGAAGATCGTGTATCCGGAGAATGTAAAGAAGACGGAGCCTTCTGTAAAAATGTACTGGGTACTTATGTACATGGAGTATTTGACAGAGAAGAAACAGCCCGGGCTGTGCTTCAGGTATTGGGAAATAAAAAGGGTATAGATATTTCCAATATGAAAGAGGTAAATTTTGCTTCTTTTAAAGAACAGCAGTATGATATTCTGGCTTCTGAGCTCAGAAAGCATCTGGATATGAAGAAAATATATGAAATACTGGAACAGGGAATCTGACAGGGAAAGGTGGTTGTTATGAAAGTACAGTTAGAAAACGTTAAACCCATGGATATAGAGAAAAGAAGTTTTGAGATCATTACAGAGGAACTGGGAGACAAAAAACTGATTCCGGGTACAGAACTTATTGTAAAAAGATGCATCCATACAAGTGCAGATTTTGATTATGCCGATAATCTCTGCTTTTCCCAGGATGCAGTAAAAAAGGCAATAACAGCAATAAAAGAGGGAGCCTGCATTGTTACCGATACCAAGATGGCTATGGCAGGTATAAATAAACGTGTTCTTTCCCGCTATGGTGGAGAGGTATTCTGCTTTATGTCAGACGAGGATGTGGCAGCTGCTGCCAAAGCAAACGCAACCACCAGGGCAACGGCAAGCATGGACAAGGCAGCATCTCTTAACAGGAAACTGATCTTTGCCATAGGAAATGCTCCCACTGCTCTGGTTCGTCTTTATGAGCTGATTCAGGATAAAAAGTTAAGACCGGAGCTGATCATAGGTGTTCCTGTGGGGTTTGTTAATGTAGTCCAGTCCAAAGAGCTGATCATGGAGACAGATGTGCCTTATATTGTAGCAAAAGGGCGTAAAGGCGGAAGCAACATTGCAGCATGTATCTGCAATGCGCTTCTTTATATGATTGACAATGACAGAGGCTATTAAGAAATAAGTTCTTTCAGAAGCCGGCATGCAGGGGCAAAATCATCAACCGGCATGGAAGAACAGGAAAGGATCAGGGTGATTTTTCCCGGCTCTTCTCTGAGAAGCTGTAGGCGCAGGCCATTGGCCTGCGCTTTTCTGTTTAGTTTATTCCAGCCATCTTCTGTCTGAAGTGTAAGAGCAAGGCTGGTTCCCGCTGCGCCTGTCTGTACAGGGCTGTTTTCACCGAATACTTCATTTACTGCTTTTTTCAGTGCCTTAAGTTTCAGGGAGTACAGTCTTTTTAATTTACGGGTCTGGGCAGCAAGATGACCGTCCCGTATGAACTGGCACAAAGCAATCTGTTCAGCCTTTGAAGCAGTCTGATTGTACCGGTCAGCTCTTTTCTGATAGAGGATGGAAAGATCCGGAGGAAGTACCATAAAGCTCATACGGATCGAAGGAAGAAGCAGTCTGGAAAAGGTTCCCAGATAAACCACGCCCTGTCCTCCGGCAAGACCAAACAGAGAAGGGGTAGGTTTCTGAAGATAAACGAATTCATTTTCAAAATCATCTTCTATGATCAGGCTGTTATTTTTGGCACCATGGTGTACCAGCTCCAGACGTCTGGAAACAGGCATGATTTCTCCCCATTTTGTCATATGTGCAGGAGATACATAGATCACATCGCTGTCTTTATTTCGATAACGTACTTCAAAACCATAATCTTCAAAAACAGTACTGCCCTGTATGAAAGAGGGAGTGGGGAAGGATACGGTTTTCCTTCCTTTCAGAATGGGACACAGAATGTGGAGAAGACTCTGTATGCCGGCACCGATTACAATATCATCAGGACTGCACAGTACGTTTCTGTGTTCACGGACATAATCGGCAATGGCCTGACGAAGATCTTTCTCTCCCTGAGGCTCTCCATAGGACAGAAGCCGGTCATTCTGTCTGAGAGCACTTTTGATATATCGCTGCCAGAGATCAAAGCGGAAACTTTCTCGGTCTACGCCGGAAGAGGCGAAATCATATCTGAAATGTATTTCGGATTTCTTTTCTGCGGGAGCCAAAACGTGAGCATGTCCTGCAATATCCGTAACATAATAGCCGCTTTGGGCTTTTGAGATAATGTATCCGTCTGCGGCGAGCTGAAGGTAGGCACTTTCAATGGTGGTACGGCTTAATTTCAGCTCTTCTGAGCATTTGCGCAGGGAAGGCATTCTGGCACCTGCAGGAAGTTTCTTTTCTATGATCAGGTCTTTATAATAATGATAAACTTCCATATACAGATTCTCTTTTCCAGGTTCTTTTCTTAATTGTAATTCCATAACTGTCCCCTTAAAAAATATTAAAACTGGATATATTCATATACACACTTTGGTGATATATTATAACACAACTTAAGAGAAAGCAAGAGGTAAATAAATTGAAGAAAATCGCAGTGATTCAAGACCTGTCCGGATTGGGAAAATGTTCTCTGACCGCGGCGATTCCTGTCATTTCCGTTATGGGGGTACAGGCTTGTCCGCTTCCCACTGCAATTTTAAGCAATCAGACCGGATACGGTTCTTATTTCTGGGACGATTATACAGATCATATGGAAGATATTATGTCAGAGTGGAAAAAGAGAGATTTCCATCCTGATGGAATCTATACAGGATTTCTGGGGAATGCGAAACAGGTGGATCTGATTCTTCGTTTTACAGAACTGTTTTGTACAAAGGAAACACTGATTCTGGTGGATCCCGTAATGGGAGACCAGGGAAATGCATATAAGACCTATTCTGATGTTCTGTGTGAAAAGATGAAACTGCTGGTAAAACGCTCCAGTGTCATTACTCCCAATCTTACGGAAGCACTGATCCTTCTGTACGGGCAGGAGAAAATGAAAGATAAATGGAAAGAAATAACTGGTTTAAAGGAAAAAGAAAGACTGGCAGCCATTGAAAGCATAGGCAGAGAACTTCTGGAACGGTTTGAACTGGGTAACCTTGTGATCACAGGAATAGATGTTTCGGAAAACGGAGAAGACTTTATAGGAAATTTTGTAATGGAAAGAGGAAAAACAGATTGGTGTTTTTCTCTGAAAGAAGGAGGCAGTTATTCAGGAACCGGAGATATCTTTGCCTCTGTACTTTGTGCAGGCATGGTAAAGGGAATGCCTGTAAAAGAATGTGTGAACAGAGCGGTTTCCCTTCTGACAGATGCCATTCATGATGCTGTGGAAGAGAAAACCGACAGAAATGACGGAGTGTGTTTTGAAAAATATCTGGGAAGACTGATTTAAGTGTTCCTGTGAAAAACTGGAAGAGACTGTTCAATCAGCGGTAAAATCCGCGGCAGACAGTCTCTTTTACATTGTTTCTAATTGACATCACAGGGAGAAATGATTATGATAATCTAAGGAAATCAGACATACGAAGGAGAAGAAGAAAATGAGTATTTCCATGATTGGAATTGATCATAATATGGCACCTGTGGATATCCGTGCTCTTTTTGCATTTACAAAGAAAAATGCAGGAGAAGCTATGGAAGAAATAAAAAAAGAAAAAGGAATCTACGGGTGTGTGATTTTATCTACCTGTAACCGTCTGGAGATATGGGTTAGCAGAGATGATGAGACAGAAATTTCTCTCTACGACATTCTTTGCACAATGAAAGGTATTAAAGATCAATCCTATGAAAGTTATTTTGTGAAAAGAGAAGGAAGAGAAGCAGCAGAGCATCTGTTTTATCTTACTGCAGGACTGAAATCACAGATTCTGGGAGAAGATCAGATACTGACTCAGGTAAAAGATGCCCTGAATCTTTCCAGGGAGCATTTCACAGCGGATTCTGTGCTGGAAGTGCTGTTTCGTATGGCTGTAACTGCAGGAAAAAAAATCAAGACCCAGGTGCCTTTTCCCCACGGTAATCCTTCCGTCATCCATCAGGCAATACATTTTCTGGCTGAACAGGGTTATTCTCTGAAAGATAAAATCTGTATGGTGATCGGCAACGGAGAAATGGGTAAAGTGGCAGCTCAGGCAATTAAAGAGGCAGGAGGAGATGTAACGGTTACTGTCCGTCAGTACAGAAGCGGAATGGTTAATATCCCTGCAGGATGCAAAAGAATCAATTATGGAGACAGAATGACATATCTTCCAGAATGCGATCTTGTTGTCAGTGCAACCGCAAGTCCTAATTTTACTTTAAGAGAAGAGCTTTTTCAGAATGTGAAGTTTAAAAATGGCCTTATCTTAATTGATCTGGCAGTTCCAAGGGATATTGAACCATCCATTGGAAAGATTCCCGGAATCACACTTTATGATATGGACAGTTTTCGTCTTAAGACCATTCCAGAGGATTTCCAGGAAAATCTTGCATCAGCTGCAGCGATTGTGGATGAACAGACTGAGGAATTTTTCCGCTGGTTTGATGGACGGGATCTGATTCCAAGAATCCAGGAGATTAAAGAAGAAGCGGTTCGTGATCTGAATCTGAGAATTGAAAAGATACTGAAAAATACACCTATGGAAGACCATGACAGGAAGAAACTGACAGATGCTGTTGACACGGCAGCAGGTAAAGTTGTGAATAAACTGATTTTTGGCCTTCGCGACAGTCTGAATCAGGAAGCTTTTCTTGAATGTGTAGAAGGACTGGAGAAAATATATGAAGACTAAACCTTTTTTTCCTATGTTTGTGGATTTATCAGATAAAAATATTGTGGTAGCAGGGGGAGGAACCATTGCAACAAGAAGAGTGAAGACACTTCTTGCTTTTACCAGAAATATTAAAGTGGTGGCACCGAAAGTAACATCAGAAATGATGGAACTGGGGAAAGCAGGATATGTGGATCTTGCGCTGCGCCCTGTAAAGCGTTCTGATTTTGATCAGGCGTATATGGTAATTGCGGCAACAAACGACTGGAAGCTGAATGATGAGATTCACAGAATCTGTAAACAGGAAGGCATCTACGTTAATGTGGCCAGCGATAAGGATCTGTGTGATTTTTACTTCCCGGGAGTGTATAGGAAGGATGAGCTTGTAGTTGGGATTACTGC
>JAQYGS010000247.1 GCA_028722515.1 Clostridia bacterium
CTTCAGAACTGCCTGGGGGATGACTGGATGGTCATCAGCAGAGTACATCCACATATGCATGAAAAATATAAAAAGACAGACTGTCTTTTGACAACAGAGTGTCTTTTTCCTGTGATCGATGTTCTGATAGCAGATTATTCTTCTTTGATCTTTGAATACCTGTTGTTTAATAAGCCTCTGGTGCTGTATGTACCGGATCTTGATGAATATAAGGAAAAGAGAGGGTTTTACCTGGATTTTTCCCGGATGCCTGGCTGTCATGTAAGGAATGCAAAGAATCTCCCTGAAGCAATAAATAAAGAATATCTTGCATATCAGCAGGAGAAAATCTATAATAGACCACAGAAAACAGGAAGCGATGCAAATAAGCATCATAAAAAACGAGAACAGTTTGTGGAACTTTATATGAGCAGCTGCGACGGACATTCCACAGAAAGAGTGATAAATTATATTAAGAAGGAGACACAGATATGAGCAGTGTATACGGAGTAATTCTGGCCGGAGGTATTGGTTCCAGAATGGGAAATGTGGAAAAACCGAAACAATTTCTTGAACTGGGAGGTAAACCAGTAATCATTCATACTATAGAAAAGTTTGTGGTCCATCCGGGACTTGATAAAATTCTGGTTCTTTCACCCAGAGCCTGGGTGTCTTATACTCAGGATATTATACGGAAATATATTCCTTCTTCTTCTGATCGGGTGGTTGTACTTTCAGGAGGAGAAACAAGAAATGAAACGATTATGAATGCTATTCGTTATATTGATAAAGAAGGTATGCTTGATGAAGATACCATAATTGTCACTCATGACTCTGTCAGACCTTTTGTAACTCACAGGATCATAGAAGAAAATATCCAGTACGCGAAGAAATACGGTGCCTGTGATACTGTGATCCCAGCTACGGATACTATTGTGGAAAGTAAGGATAATAGTAAGATTACGGATATTCCAAATCGTAAATTTATGTACCAGGGACAGACACCTCAATCATTTCGCGCTAAAATGCTTAAAGATATGTATGAATCACTCAGCGATGGCGAAAGGGAAATTCTGACAGATGCATGCAAGATCATGGTTCTGAAAGGCCAGCATGTGCATCTGGTACAGGGAGAAACTTTTAATATAAAGATCACGTATCCTTATGATATGACAGTTGCCAAGGCATTGCTGAACACGGAGGATAAAAAATGCTGAATACTATTTACCGGCTGGTACGACCGCGCCAGTTTGAGATTGTATTTGATGATATTACTATGGATGACCGGATACTTGTCCGCCCAACTCATCTGTCTATCTGTAATGCAGACCAGAGATATTATCAGGGGAAGCGCTCTGAGGACATATTACGGCAGAAGCTTCCCATGGCCCTGATTCATGAAGGAATCGGAAAGGTCATTTATGATCCGTCCGGCCAGTTCCAGGTAGGAGAGAAAGTGGTTATGATACCCAATGTACCTTATGAGCAGGATGACATTATCGGGGAGAATTACCGCCGGTCCAGTAAATTCAGAGGAAGCAGCATGAATGGATTTATGCAGGAATATGTTCAGACAACATCAGATCGTCTGGTACGGCTGCCAGAGGGTATGAATGATCTGGTAGCTTCTTTTACGGAAATGGTTTCTGTATGTTATCATGCCATTTCAAGGTTTGACAGGACAGCACATGCCAGAAGAGAAACCATTGGCGTGTGGGGAGATGGAAATATGGGCTATATTACAGCACTTCTGCTGAAAGCCCGTTTTCCTGAAACGAAGATTTATGCTTTTGGCGTAACGGAAAGTAAGCTCAGTGATTTCAGCTTTGTGGATGAAACTTACAAAGTATCTGAAATTCCTGAAGATTTAACAATAGATCATGGATTTGAATGTGTAGGTGGAAACGCATCCGGACAGGTGATCAATCAGATCATTGATCATATTAATCCTGAGGGAACCATTGGAATTTTAGGAGTATCAGAAGATCCTGTTCCCATTAATACCAGAATGGTTCTGGAAAAAGGACTACGTATTCTGGGAACCAGCCGCAGCGGAAGAGATGATTTTCTGGGGCTTATTGAATTGTATGCCAGCAGGCCTGGTATTATGGAGTACCTTGAAAAACTTATTGGCGGAGTAGTGAAGGTGAAAGATATCAAAGATGTTGTTGCTGCCTTTGAGATGGATATTCATAAGATTATGGGCAAAACAATAATGGTATGGGATTAAAATACGCGGTTATTTAGTGAAAGGAAATTTACGAATGGGAAAGATTAAGAAACTGTGGAGAAAGATTAAGAAAGTGCTTAGAAAAACACCTCTGGCACCTCTGTGGAGGAAACTCTGGAAGCTGCCTCCTATGAAGAAACTGAAGAAATATATTGCGAAAAAACGCAAGGACCATCTGTTGTATAAGACACTGCCGCGTGCCTATAATGCTCACCGTAATGAACCTGTTGATGAGAAAAAAGTAATTTTTATCGAGTTGAGACTTCCTGCCATCAGTAACAGCTTTCGTGTACTCTATGATGAACTGGAAAAAAATTATAATTTCGATATTCATGTTCACCTTCTCAGGAATACCTTTGTATCCAGGGATGAATATGTGAAAAGATGCAAAAATATGCTGGCAGATGTGGCTACTGCCAAATATGTTTTTGTAAATGAAGCATCTGATGTACTCAGCTGCATTGATAAGAGACCGGAAACTATTGTGACTCAGCTGTGGCATGCCTGTGGAGCTTTTAAGAAATTTGGAAAAAGTACGGCAGATCTTATATTTGGGCCAAATGCTGAGCAGCTTGAGAGACATCCCAATAACAGAAATTATACTTATGTGACAGTCAGCAGCCCTGAAATAGTATGGGCTTATGCAGAGGCAATGGATCTGAAAGGCAAAGAGGATATCATTCGTCCCGTGGGAACCAGCCGTACAGATGTATTCTTCCGCCAGGAAACCATTGACCAGGCATTTGAACATCTCTATGAGAAATTCCCTGCAGCAAGAGGCAAAAAGATTATTCTGTATGCTCCTACATTTCGTGGCAGGGTGGCAAAGGCAAAAACACCCAAATGCTTTGACCTGGAAAAATTCTACGAGGCTCTCCATGAGGATTATGTAGTAATTACAAAACATCATCCACTCGTACGAAAGCTGCCTAAGATTCCGGCAGAGCTCAGGGATTCATTTGCTTATGATGCAACCAAAACCATGAGCATTGAAGATCTTCTGTGTGTAAGTGATATTTGTATTTCTGATTATTCTTCCCTTATTTTTGAGTATTCTCTTTTTGAGCGTCCAATGCTGTTTTATGCTTATGATCTGGATGAGTACTTTGACTGGAGAGGATTCTATTATCCATATGATGAGCTGACTCCTGGACCTGTGTGCACAACAAATGAGGAAATGATTGATTATATTCAGCATATAGACGAGAGATTTGACAAGCAGAAGGTAGTTGATTTCAGAAATAAATTTATGAGTGCATGCGATGGCCATGCCACCGAAAGAATCATGGATCTGGTATTTGGTCAGGAAGTTCTTGAAAATAACAGAAAATAACAGATAAGGATGACTGTTTTGAACCAGATAAAAAAATTTATCAGAAACAGATGTAAAGACTGTCTGTTGGATATAATTTTTCCCGGAATCTATAATATACACAGGAAAAAACCGGTAGATAAAAAGAAAGTGGTATTTATTGAACCCAGACTGCCTGAGCTCAGCAACAGCTTTCAGGTTCTGTATCATGAACTGGCTGATCATTATGATTTTGACATTCATGTTCATCTTCTCAGAGAAACCTTTGTATCAACCGGGGAATATATTAAAAACTGTAAAAAAATGCTGGAAGATCTTTCCGATGCCAGGTACTGCTTCCTGAATGAGGCTTCCAGCGTGGTCAGCTGTATTAATAAAAGACCTGAGACGATCGTCACACAGCTGTGGCATGCATGCGGGGCTTTTAAGAAATTTGGAATGAGCACTGTGGGCCTGGCTTTTGGTGCAGATGAAGAGCAGATGAAGCGTCATCCGTTTTATAAAAATCTGGACTATGTGACAGTCAGCAGTCCTGAAGTTGTATGGGCTTATGCAGAAGCAATGGATCTTCAGGACAGGAAAGAGATTATCCGCCCTGTGGGAATCAGCCGTACAGATGTTTATTTCAGGGAAGAAACGGTCCAGAATGCTTTCCAACATGTTTATGAAAAGTTTCCCGCAGCCAGAGGAAAAAAAATTATTCTGTATGCCCCGACTTTCCGGGGAAAAGCGGGGAATGCCCAGGCGCCAGATCAGTTCGATCTGAAGAAATTTTATGAGGCTTTTCATGAGGACTACACTCTGATCATTAAACATCATCCGGTAGTCCGAAACCAGCCTGAAATTCCAAAAGATCTGTCTGGCACTTTTGCCTTTGACGCCAGTGACACTCTCAGTATTGAGGACTTGCTGTGTGTCAGTGACATCTGTATTTCAGATTATTCTTCCCTTATTTTTGAGTATTCACTTTTTGAACGTCCTATGCTGTTTTATGCTTATGATCTGGATGAATACTTCGACTGGAGAGGATTCTATTATCCGTATGATGAGCTGACTCCCGGACCGGTATGCACGACAAATGAGGAAATGATTGATTATATTCAGCATGTAGACGAGAGATTTGACAAGCAGAAAGTAGTAGATTTCAGAAATAAATTTATGAGTGCATGCGATGGCCATGCCACCGAAAGAATTATGGATCTGGTATTTGGCAAGGAAGTTCTTGAAAATAACCGAAAATAACAGATAAGGATGACTGTTTTGAACCAGATAAAAAAATTTATCAGAAACAGATGTAAAGACTGTCTTCTGGATATTATTTTTCCCGGAATCTATAACATACACAGGAAAAAACCGGTAGATAAAAAGAAAGTGGTATTTATTGAACCCAGACTGCCTGAGCTCAGTAACAGCTTTCAGGTTCTGTATCAGGAACTGGTTGATCATTATGATTTTGACATTCATATTCATCTTCTCAGAGAAACCTTTGTATCAACGGGAGAGTATATTAAAAACTGTAAAAAAATGCTGGAGGATCTTGCTACTGCCAGATACTGTTTCCTCAATGAGGCTTCCAGCGTGGTCAGCTGTATTAATAAAAGACCTGAGACGATTATCACACAGCTGTGGCATGCATGTGGTGCTTTTAAGAAATTTGGCATGAGCACCGTGGGGCTGACTTTTGGAGCAGATGAAGAGCAGATGAAGCGTCATCCGTTTTATAAAAATCTGGACTATGTCACAGTCAGCAGTCCTGAAGTTGTATGGGCTTATGCAGAGGCGATGGATCTTCAGGGCAGGAAAGATATTATCCGCCCTGTGGGAATCAGCCGTACGGATGTCTATTTCAGAGAAGAAACGGTTCAGAATGCTTTTGAGCATGTTTATCAAAAGTTTCCTGCAGCCAGAGGGAAAAAAATTATCCTGTATGCCCCGACTTTCCGGGGAAAGGCGGGGAACGCCCAGGCACCGGATCAGTTTGATCTTAAGAAATTTTATGAGGCTTTTCATAAGGATTACACTCTGATTATTAAGCATCATCCGGTAGTCCGAAACCGGCCTGAAATCCCTGAAGATCTGCGTGGCACATTTGTCTTTGACGCCAGTGACACTCTCAGCATTGAGGATTTATTGTGTGTCAGCGATATTTGCATTTCAGATTATTCTTCCCTTATCTTTGAGTTTTCTCTCTTTGAGCGGCCAATGATTTTTTATGCCTATGATCTGGAGGAATATTTTGACTGGAGAGGATTTTATTATCCTTATGAGGAAATGACTCCAGGCCCTGTATGTAAAACGAATGAGGAAATGATTGATTATATTCAGCATATTCACCAGAGATTTGACAAACAGAAAGTTGTGGATTTTAAAAATAAATTTATGAGTGCTTGTGATGGTCATGCTACGGAGAGAATCCTGAATATGATGAGGACAGGTCCCTCGACTCTATGATTTTGAGTGGAGGAACCTGTCCCTCCCCATTGACTCTTCAATATAAAAGTAATATAATAAACTGCGACAAGGGGAGCTTGCAAAAAGCAGGCTGAGAGTAGACTGTATGTCTTGACCCATAACCTGATTTGGATAATGCCAACGTAGGGATATAGATACAGTAATTTTATTTGCTGCGTGCAGATGTTTTATGCAGATATCTCTTCAGGTAAGAGGTATCTGTTTTTTTTCAGGTTTTTCCTTGTCTGAACAGATGAAAAAGAAAAGATAAAAGGAGTGTGGAAACCATGATGAAACAATGTCTGGAAAATGTACGTGCCTCAGTTCCGCTGGTGCACAACATTACTAATTATGTCACAGTCAATGATGTGGCAAATGTGCTGCTTGCCTGTGGCGGAAGCCCGATCATGTCAGATGAACCGGAGGATGTGGAGGATATTACTTCTATCTGCGGTGGTCTGAATATCAATATCGGAACTTTGAATCAACACAGTATTCAGGGAATGATGCGTGCAGGAAAGAAAGCCGCAAAGCTTGGTCATCCGATTCTTCTTGACCCTGTAGGAGCAGGTGCTTCTGCACTGAGAACCGATACAGCCCTTAAGCTGATGGAAGAGCTGCCTTTAACAGTAATCCGTGGAAATATTTCCGAGATCAAGACTCTGGCTTTTGGAAGCGGCACTACTAAAGGGGTGGATGCAGATGTTTCTGATCGTGTAACTGAAGAAAATCTTGAGGATGCTGTCCGTTTTGTGAAGAATTTTGCAGAAAAATCATCCGCTATTATAGCTGTTACGGGAGCCATTGACCTGGTAAGTGATGGAAAAACCTGTTATGTGATAAGAAACGGACGCCCTGAAATGGGAAAGATCACCGGAACCGGATGTCAGCTTTCCGGAATGACTATGGCATTTGTTGTGGCAAATCCTGACAATAAGCTGGAGGCAGTGGCAGCGGCAGTATGCACTATGGGACTTGCAGGAGAGATAGGATGGAATAATATGCAGCCGGGAGATGGTAATTCTACTTACCGCAACAGGATCATCGATGCCATTTACAATATGGATGGAGAGACACTTCAGAAGGGAGCCAGATATGAAGTGCGATAAAAAAGATCTTTTGTTGTATGCAGTAACGGATCGATCCTGGCTTGGTGGAAGAACCTTAAAGGAAGTGGTAAAGGAAAGCCTGGATGGGGGCGTTACCTTTGTACAGTTAAGGGAAAAGCATCTGGATCAGGAACATTTCCTTCAGGAGGCAAAAGAGCTGAAACAACTTTGCCATGAATACCATGTTCCTTTTGTGATCAATGATAATGTGGATATTGCTCTTGAAATGGATGCAGATGGTGTCCACGTAGGGCAAAGTGATATGGAAGCAGGAGATGTACGTGCCAAACTTGGACCTGACAAGATCATCGGTGTTTCCGCACAGACTGTGGAACAGGCAGTACTTGCACAGAAAAGAGGAGCAGATTATCTGGGAGTAGGTGCAGTATTTCACACCAGTTCCAAGGATGACGCAGATGACGTTTCCCATGAAACTCTGAAAGCCATCTGTGATGCAGTGACGATTCCGGTTATTGCCATCGGGGGCATCACACAGCAGAATGTACAGGAGCTTTCAGGAAGTGGAATCTGCGGGGTGGCTGTGATCAGTGCCATCTATGCGCAGAAGAACATTAAGAAAGCTTCAGAAGATCTGAAAAAAGCAGTAATCAATATGGTAAATGCCTGATCCCATAACCTTGTGGATCAGACAGCGGCAGGCCGGGGGCACCACCTTCTGTCGCTTTACAAAACGTATGCTGATAAACGAAAGGAGAAAACACTTATGAAAACAGCATTAACGATCGCGGGAAGCGATTCCTGCGGAGGCGCCGGCATCCAGGCGGATATTAAAACAATGATGGCAAATGGCGTATATGCTATGAGTGCCATAACTGCTCTTACCGCTCAGAATACTACCGGCGTGGCAGCAATTTTAAACGCAACCCCAGAATTTCTTGCCCAGGAACTGGACAGTATTTTTACCGATATCCGGCCAGATGCAGTAAAGATCGGAATGGTCTCAGAGAGTGGCCTTATCAGGGTCATTGCGTCCAAGTTAAAAGAATTTCATGCAGAAAATATTGTGGTGGATCCGGTTATGGTGGCTACCAGTGGGGCAAAGCTTATCAGTGATGAGGCAGTAGAGACATTAAAATCCCAGCTGTTTCCACTTGCCGCCATATTGACTCCCAACATTCCGGAGACAGAAGTGCTGACAGGACATCAGGTGCGCTCTTCACAGGATATGATCAGTGCTGCCCGGGAAATTGCCGATACTTATCACTGTGCGGTTCTCTGCAAAGGAGGACATCAGCTCAATGATGCCAATGACCTCTTCTATGCAGATGGAACTTATCATTGGTTTAATGGGAAAAGGATAGACAATCCAAACACCCATGGCACAGGCTGTACCCTTTCTTCCGCTATTGCATCCAATCTGGCAAAGGGATTCTCCCTTGAAGAGTCTGTTGCACGGGCAAAAGAATACATCTCCGGAGCACTTGCTGCCATGCTGGATCTGGGAAAGGGAAGTGGCCCTATGGATCATGCTTTTGCCATAAACAACAGATTTACAGAGGAGGCCGGCAGATAATTATGGAAAAACGAACTTCTCTTTTTGAAAACGGACTGATCTGGTTCGGCGCCGGCGTATCTATTGCAGAAATACTTACAGGCACCTATTTCGCCTCTCTGGGCTTTGGAAAAGGCCTTGCCGCTATCATAGCCGGTCATGTCATTGGATGTATTATGCTGTTTCTTGCAGGTGTCATTGGCGGAAAACGAAGAAAAAGTGCCATGGAGACGGTAAAGGACAGCTTTGGTCTCAGGGGAGGCCAGATTTTTGCATTCCTGAACGTGCTGCAGCTTGTAGGCTGGACTGCCATAATGATTTATGATGGAGCTCTTGCAGCAGATGGCATTTTTCAGACAGGACACTGGGTTTGGTGTCTTGTTATAGGAGTACTGATCCTTGTATGGATCATGATTGGAATTACTAACCTTGGAAAAATAAATACAATTGCCATGGGAGCTTTGTTCATTCTTACTCTCGTTCTGTGTAAGATTATATTTTTTAATGGAAATCCCATTTCTGTGCCGGCAGATGACAGTATGTCATTTGGGGCAGCAGTAGAGCTTGCTGTAGCCATGCCCCTGTCCTGGCTTCCTCTGATCAGTGATTATACCAGGGAAGCGAAAGAGCCTGTTAAAGCCACTGCGGTCAGTTCCATTGTATATGGTATCGTCAGCTGCTTCATGTATGTCATCGGTATGGGAGCTTCCCTGTTTACCGGAGAATCTGATATTGCCCAGATTCTTCTGAAAGCAGGACTTGGAGTAGTGGGACTGCTGATCGTGGTATTTTCTACAGTAACAACTACCTTTCTGGATGCATATTCGGCCGGAATTTCCGCAGAATCCATTTTTTCAAAACTGAAGGGAAAATATGTGGCCGTAGCTGTTACAGTCATAGGTACTGTAGGCGCCATTCTTTTCCCAATGGATGATATAACAGACTTCCTTTATCTGATCGGTTCTGTCTTTGCGCCTATGATCGCTGTACAGATCGCAGATTTCTTCTTTTTACACAGAGAGGAAGAAAAAAGAGCTTTTGATATGAAAAATCTTATCATCTGGATCGTGGGATTTGTTCTTTACCGTATTCTGATGCGTGTGGATATTCCTGTTGGAAACACACTTCCGGATATGGCAGCCACTATACTGATCTGTGTTGCCGTTTCAAAAATGGGGACAGGTTCCTGACGGGAACCTGCCCCCATTTTAAATCCGCTTCAGGACTTCCCGGGTGAGGATGCCGATGAGAAGACCGGTAATGACTCCTGATATCAGAAGCACAGGAGCATAATAAATAATACTTGATGACATAGCGATCATCATTGCTATGATCAGCTGGCCAATATTGTGGGATACCCCACCGGCCACGCTGATTCCCAAAAGGCTGAAATCGGATTTCTTTTTTAGCAGGGTCATAACTGTAAGACTTAATGTGGCTCCTGCCAGACTATACAGAATGCTGAACAGATTTCCAAACATAAATCCGATGATCAGGATTCTTAATACTGACACAAGGGCAGCCTCTTTCCAGGTATATTTTTCAAGAACAAAGAGAACTGCCAGATT
>JAQYGS010000248.1 GCA_028722515.1 Clostridia bacterium
ATGATGGAGATTGCATTGGGAATCTAAGTATAATTTATCAACAGTATAAAAGAAACCAGATATTTAAATTGAAATGGAGGAAATAAGAATGGCAAATAATTTTGAATACTACTCACCTACAAAAGTGTATTTCGGAAAAGGCGAGGAGAAAAACGTCGGAAGATACATACGGGAATACGGTGCAAATAATGTTATGATTGTGTATGGAGGCAGCAGTGCAAAAAAATCAGGGCTGCTGGATCTGGTGAAAGATGCCCTGTCAAAAGAAAATCTGTCAGTTACAGAAATCGGAGGCGTGGTTCCCAATCCTCATCTTGATAAAGTATATGAGGGTATTGAACTTGGCAAAAAAAATAAAACAGATTTTATCCTGGCAATTGGTGGTGGAAGTCCCATTGATACAGCGAAGGCTATCGCATATGGTCTTGCAGAACCAGATAAAGATGTATGGGAGCTTTATGAGCACACACGTGTGGCAGAGAAATGTCTTCCTGTTGCAAGTATTCTGACGATTGCCGCAGCTGGAAGTGAGACTTCAAAGAGCAGCGTGATTACGGATGAGAAAACAAATTCAAAAAGAGCATATGATGATAACCTTGCCAGACCGGTATTTACTATCATGAATCCGGAATATACCATGACTCTTCCTGATTATCAGACAGAGTCCGGATGTACAGACATGATGATGCATACTATGGAACGTTACTTCACCAATGGTGGCAATATGGAGATCACAGATGCTATTGCAGAAGGTCTTTTAAAAACGGTTATGAAAAATGCAGTGATTCTTCATTCAGATCCTCAGAACTATGAAGCCCGGGCGGAGGTTATGTGGGCTGGAAGCCTTGCTCATAATGACCTGACTGGATGCGGAAATGATGGTGGAGATTTTATGTCACATCAGTTAGAGCATGAGATGGGTGGTATGTTTAATGTTACACATGGAGCAGGACTTGCAGCAATCTGGCCAAGCTGGGCAAGATATGTAATGCCTTACTGCCTGCCACGTTTTGTACGCTATGCAAGAAATGTTATGGGAGTCACAATTAATGGAACTGATCAGGAAGTTGCAGAAGCCGGTATTCAGGCAATGGAGAACTTCTACCATCAGATCGGAATGCCAGTCAATCTGAAGGAACTGGGGATTGCTCCTTCAGATGAGCAGATTGAGGAAATGGCTTCAAGATGCCTGGCTGCTTGTGGAGGGCATACCGGTTCAGCAAAGAGGCTTACAAAAGAGGATATGATTCAGATTTATAAAAATGCCAGATAAGAATAAGAGGGCAGGTTCTTCGGAACCGGCCCTCTTATTCTTAACCTTTCTTTATTTCTCCTGCAAGCTCGAATCCTTTCTTTGCTGCAATTACTGCAATAGATTCATTGATAACAGCAGCCAGCAGAGAAATGCCAAGAACAGGGGAAAAATCACTGCTGAGAAGGAAAACTTTCCTTTTGCGATTCCATAAAGCATGCAGTCAAGCAGCCTTGGAACGATCATTTCGTGAAGTTCTATTTTTTTCTGCAGTTCCATGTTTTGAAAAGCCGGACTGCTGAAATACCCATTTAGCATGAGCTGCATCAGGTGAAAGTAAGATACGGCTTCCTCCTTTGAGATTCCATCACGAAGGATCAGTGAATCCAGTGTCTCTTTGTACATCTTTTCATTCAGATCATTGAATTCGGCAAAAGCTTTCCCTATGTCTTCAGACAGATGAACCGGAGGGTTAAGGAGAGCTTCAAAAAATATATGAGCTTCTTTGGGGCATTGGCTGAAAAACTTCATACGGCAGGCCATGTAGTTTTCAAGATCTTTGGTTGCATCCTGTTCCTGAATATACTGCATAAGCTTCTGGCAGCTTCGGTTCAGACAGGTCAGGTAAAGTTCATCTTTTCCGGAAAAATTATGGTAGAGAAGGCCCTTATTGATACCTGATTTACAGATGTTATTTTATCTAATGCATTATAACGATTATTGACTATATGGTCAATAATAGAATCATGGTTTTAGCTCCTATTGACAAATAAAAACAATTAGAATATACTAACCCTGAATTCAGGAAGAATTTTTTAAGATAAACACAGGAAAAAAGGAGCTTGTAAGATGACATTAAAGGATTTACCGATTGGTAAAAGCGCAACCATCCTTTCAGTTGGCGGAGATGGCGCTTTAAGACAGCATTTCCTTGACATGGGTCTGATTCCCGGAGCAGATGTTACAATGGTAAAATATGCACCAATGGGAGATCCGGTTGAATTAAGAGTACATAGTTATGAACTGACACTCAGGCTTGCCGATGCTCAGAAAATTGAAATTGACAATGTAAGAGAAATTGTTGAGATTCCGGACAATACAGTGAAGAAGATAATTCCTCATCCCGGACTTGGTGAAGGAGGAAAGTATCATATAAAAGCAGATGAAAACCCCCTTCCTGAAGGGACAGTTCTTTCTTTCGCACTGGCAGGAAACCAGAATTGCGGAAAAACTACATTATTTAATCAGCTTACCGGATCCAATCAGCATGTGGGAAACTTTCCCGGAGTAACAGTAGACAGAAAGGATGGAGCAATCAAGGGACATCCGGATACTCTGGTAACGGATCTTCCTGGAATTTATTCCATGTCCCCCTATTCAAGCGAGGAGATCGTTACCCGGAATTTTGTGTTGAATGAGCATCCCAGAGGAATCATTAATATTGTAGATGCAACGAATATAGAACGTAATCTTTATCTGACTATGCAGCTGATGGAACTTGACATTCCAATGGTTCTTGCACTGAATATGATGGATGAGGTCCGTGAAAACGGTGGATCCATTCTGGTCAATCAGATGGAGGAAGAACTGGGAATTCCGGTTATTCCCATATCAGCAGCAAAGAATGAAGGTATTGATGAGCTGATCCAGCATGCGCTTCATGTCACCCGTTATCAGGAACGCCCAAGCAGACAGGATTTCTGCGATGCAGATGATAATGGAGGTGCTGTACACAGATGTCTTCATGGGATTATGCATCTGATCGAAGATCACGCGAAGCAGGCAGATATTCCTCTTCGGTTTGCAGCCTGCAAGCTTGCGGAGGGAGACCAGCTGATTCTTGAAAAACTCCATCTGGATGAAAATGAAAAAGAACTTCTGGAACATATTGTAAAACAGATGGAAATGGAACGAGGTCTTGACCGGTCTGCCGCAATTGCAGATATGCGTTTTACATTTATTGAAAAAGTCTGCAGAAAGACGGTAGTGAAACCCAGGGAAAGCAAGGAACATTTAAGAAGCGTGAAAATGGACAGGATCCTTACAGGAAAATATACGGCAATTCCCTGCTTTGTTGGAATTATGGCTCTGGTTTTCTGGCTGACCTTCGGTGTGATTGGTTCAGCCCTGTCTGATCTTCTTGATATGGGTATCAGCAGCCTGACCCATCTGGTGGATTCAGCCCTGGCAGCCTGGAACGTGAATAAGGTGTTACATTCTCTGATTATTGATGGGATATTCAATGGCGTAGGAAGTGTGATCAGTTTCCTTCCGGTCATTGTAACATTGTTTTTCTTTCTGTCTATTTTGGAAGACAGTGGTTATATGGCAAGAGTCGCTTTTGTTATGGATAAACTTCTCCGCAAGATCGGATTATCCGGCAGGAGTATTGTTCCTATGCTGGTAGGATTTGGATGCACTGTGCCTGGTGTTATGTCAAGCCGTACACTTCCATCTGAGCGGGACCGTAAAATGACTATTCTGCTCACACCTTTTATGAGCTGCTCAGCCAAGCTTCCAATTTATGCATTCTTTACGGCGGCTTTCTTCCCTGAGCACGGGGCTATTGTAATGATCGCACTGTATTTTGGAGGAATTGCAGCGGGAATTCTCATGGCTCTACTGCTCAGAGGAACCATGTTCAAGGGTGAGGCAGTTCCTTTTGTTATGGAACTTCCTAACTATCGTATGCCTGGTGCAAAGAATGTGGGACAGCTGCTGTGGGAAAAAGCCAAGGATTTTCTTCAGAGAGCCTTTACAGTTATTTTTATTGCCACAATTATAATTTGGTTTCTTCAGACCTTTGATACTCATCTTAATGTGGTTACAGATTCTCAGAACAGTATTCTCGCTCTGATTGCAGGTGTGATCACACCAGTCTTTAAGCCGTTGGGATTTGGCGACTGGAGGATATCCACTGCTCTGATCACAGGGTTTATGGCTAAGGAAAGTGTAGTATCCACACTTTCCATTCTGGTTGGTTCGGCTGCACAGTTTGCAAGTGTGATCACGCCTCTGGCTGCTGCAAGCCTTCTGGCCTTCTGCCTTCTGTATACACCTTGTATCGCTGCCATTGCTTCTATCAAAAGAGAACTGGGAGCAAAATGGGCAGCCCTGGTGGTGATCGGACAGTGTGTTATTGCCTGGATTGCCGCATTACTTGTTAAATGTGCAGGGATGTTGTTTATATAAGAGATATGTTTCACATAATCTGACATTAAAGCATATTCTGTTAAAAAAAGAAAACAGGGTTATCTTATGAATGATCCATGCAGATCAGAAAGAAAAGACTTCGGACCAGATTTCTTTACCCTGAATGTTGAAAGGGCGGCAATGCAGAATCAGAATTTCCGCACTGCTGTCTGGACCGGATGTAATCTTCAGATGACATTGATGAGCATTCCTCCATGCGGAGAGATAGGATGTGAGATGCATCCTGACACAGATCAGCTTATCAGAATAGAACAGGGATATGCACTTGTTAAAATGGGCAAATGTAAATGCGATCTTAATTTCAGACAGAATCTATGCAGAGGAGATCTTGTGTTTGTCCCTGCAGGCAGCTGGCATAATATTATTAATATCGGCCAGAGATGTCTGAAGGTATCATCCGTTTATGCACCGCCAAATCATCCCTGGGGAACAGTGCATCATACAAAAGCGGATGCCGAAAAAGATGAATATGCTCACGTTTCATAAATTCTTCTTAAAGCAGATAAGAATAATGGCCATTCAGCCTGTTTTACAATGTAATAAACAGACCGGATGGCCAGATTTTTATCAGAAAATCATATCTTCTGTAATGGAAGCCAGATCAGGTGCTCCACACATTGCCATAGTATCTGCAAGCTCTGCCCCGATTTTTTCAATCAGAGTCTTAACTCCTTCCTGAGCACCTCCGTAAACAGCAGTTACAAATGGACGGCAGATGAGAACAGCGTCAGCTCCCAGCGCCAGAGCCTTGAATACATCTGTGCCGCTTCTGATTCCTCCGTCTACAAGTATTTTTATACCGCTTCCTTTCAGCACATCTGCTATATCTTTCAGTACTTCTGCAGTAGCCGGACACTGATCCAGAACACGGCCTCCATGGTTACTTACCACAATGGCAGAAGCACCGGCTTCTTTTGCCTTCAGTGCACCTTTTACAGTCATAATGCCCTTGATAATGAAGGGAACATGTGCCATTTCTATAATTTCCCGCAGCTCTTCCACTGTTTTACTTCCTGCAGGAGGCTGCATATTTTTCAGAAATGGCAGGCCTGCAGCATCTATATCCATAGCAACTGCAAAACTGCCGGATTCTCTGCAAAGTGTAAGTTTTTCCTTAATGGTATCCATATTCCATGGCTTCACTGTAGGAACTCCGAT
>JAQYGS010000249.1 GCA_028722515.1 Clostridia bacterium
AATGGTGTAGTCAAGAATGACTACTGGTTAATAGTTACAAAGTCCAATCTAATAAATCTATATAGACATAACAGAAGGAGGATTTCTCCCTCCATCAGAAGTTATAGGGCAACATTTTTTATCATGTCTGAGGTTTCCTTACACCAGTTTACAACTTTTATAAATGAGTGCCCCTTTGCTGAATAAGCCGCTTCAGGGCTTTTACAACAGCATTTGATTTTATACTGTTTTCGATGTTTTGTACGAAAGCAGCAAAAAATACTTCTGCCCGAATCTGCTCACTGAGAACAAAACGGAATTCCTGCACACTTTCGGTACGGTATTTCACAAATGCTTCATCTTGATAAGGAAGAATCTTCATGGCACAGTATGCGATGTTGATCAGGTTCACCAGTGTTTCTATTCCTTTCCGGCTGCGCACCATGTAACTGCAAAATGACCAGAAGGTCTTCTGCTCATAATAGCTTACTTCAATGTTCCAGCGGAAAGAGTAGCAGAACAGGGGAATATACTTCATACGGTCACTTCCCGTCTGATTCAGCGGAGATTTTTCCTGCCAGGCACAGAAAATCTGCATCTGTTCCGGGAAAATGGTACTGAAAAACAGCCTTCTGGAGGTGTTTTCCTTTTCTGCGGATGTCACGTAGGCAAGGACTTCCCGATACCCGAAGATGTTGGTGAGAACCCGGCGTACACCGATATAATAATCACCAATCTTATCATCGGAAAGTGAAAAATCTTTGTCCGGAGAGAGACGTTCTCCATACTTTGCCGGTCTGCCACGTTTGCCGGTCCTCTGAGGTGCAGGGGCATACATGACAGAGTCATACCGCGCGTTGCAGATCAGGTCAAGGTTCGGATATTCGTCTACAATACATACCAGGTTTTTCTTTGCATACCAGCTGTCACAGAGGATGATCACATTTTTTTGTGAAGCAAAAGCAGGCATCACCTGACGTACCATGGATGCAGCAAGTTCCAGTTTGGATTCTTTTTTCTGCCACATACGATATCCGAGAGGGACAGACAGATACACAATCCGTCCATCTTTCCAGACCGGAATGCAGAGCATGAGACTTACAAAACAGTGTCCGTTCAGATAATTGGAGCCATTGTGTGCTGCATGGTCAAAAATCTTTGAAACATCCTCAAATTTTTTACCGAATTTTGAGACCATGGTATCATCAATGCAGACGAAAACCGGTTGAGACTGCAGGTTCTCGGGAATTAGTCTGAGAGCCATGGAGGCAGTCACATTCATGAACCTGGAATAATCCACTTTGGCATAGGAGCAGGCATAATAAAAGGCATTCAATGATTTTTCCGTAATGCCGGAAAGAAAATGCCGGTACAGGAATCGGATCGAATGAGCGGATTCCATAGCCAGTATGGAGAGCACCAACAGGAAGAAAGTATCTGCCGTAGGTGCAGAAAAAGTATCAAAATAAGCTAAAAAATATCGATGAAGTCTACCAATCAGGTTCTTTTCGTTGTATAATGAGTTTGTCGTACAGGGTCACTTTCCTTTGTAATAGTTGTCGCAAACTTATTATACATCAGAAAGTCCCTGTACGATATTTTTTATTCAAAAAGTTGTAAAGTGGTGTTTGATTATTCAACGGATAAATATTCTATGTTCAATTTCTATATTCTTTATAAATATAAGCATCCATAGTCTGATTCCTGTAAGTATTTTACTTAGAATCAATATAAACACAGATTGCAGAATAATTATCCATATCTTTACCCTCACCATGTTTCTGCACAATCTTCTCCATTTTCTCAAGCCATTGTGCCACGCTGTAGGACTGTTTCAAGGTTTTCTCCATCTCTTTCTCTGTGATCAGTTCCCAGAAACCATCTGAACAAAGGATAAATGCCTGATCTCCTGTTTTCTCAATGGGGTCAGCCAGTGAATAAGCTTCCCCTTCCCACGGTGTCCCGAGAACACGCAGTACTCGGTTTCTGTCCTTATGATGCCGGATTTCCCTTTCTTTAATCTGGCCTCCCAGTGCAAGCATCTGCGGTACACTGTGATCCAGAGTTCTGCTTACCATCCGGTCTTTGTGAAAATAATAGAGTCTGGAATCTCCGATATGTCCCCAGCGAATCTGTTTTTCTGTAATCTGGAGCACTACCATAGTACTCTTCATTTCTTCTCTCTTTCCTTTTTGTGCTTTCTTCTGCAGAAGCCATTGCTGTGCATTCTCAAACGCATGAGACAGATACTCACTGCTGTCTCTCTCCCGCCGGAATACATCAATTGCTTCTCCTGTCACACAGGCGGAGGCTTCGTCCCCGCCCCCATGACCGCCAAGGCCGTCTGCAAGTGTAAATACATAGTTTCCTTCCATCGTACACATCTCTACAGAATCCTCATTACACTGCCTGCTGCCTGGGCGACTTATCATTGAATAACTAATCATACTATTGGTCCTTCCATTATTTTAGTTATCTATTCGCATTACTTAGAATACTAGCTTCTCAAAATGCTGATAATCTATCGGATTCGTCCAATTACCTCCCCAGGTGAATCCATATTTCTTAAATGTGGAGTAACAGATATCTTCAGTACTTGCTACGATCACATGCGGCTCACCAACATATCTGTTGTTCACATACTCATCTGCATTTCTATGGCTATTTTCCACATTTTCCACATAAGGGTTCTGCTGTGGATTAATGTCTATTGCTCTTCCATAGCCGTGATTGGAAATACTCTCACCACCTGTTACCGGTCTGTAGCAGAAACATGAGGTATTATTAGCTT
>JAQYGS010000250.1 GCA_028722515.1 Clostridia bacterium
TTGATTATCCATGGATACCTCCGTTGTGTTTAATGTGGTTTGCTAGACCTGCATTTATTGTACAACGGAGGTTTTTATTATGGTACTACGTTTATCGCCCCTTGCGTCCACGAGTCTCCCCAGCTCTGCTGGGGGGGTTGAGAATGTTTCAATCAGTCCGAGCGAGACAGGTATCCATATCATCTGCAAGGTATCAGATAATTTTGTGTTCGATAAGGAAGCCTTCTATATAAAGAACGGCAACTACGAACGATACATTGCAGGATACACCAACCATTTCCTCAGTGATACCAGGGATTGCAGTATGTCATATTTTTTCTTTCCTTATGTGTTGATTTTATGACAAAACCGTAATATAATATAATTGAACAACAAGAAGGAGGAACATGACCATGGCAAACATCATTGGAAATAATATTAAAACGCTTAGGGATGGTATGGGATTTAACCAGTCCACTATTGCCCGTTTCCTCAATGTGGATCAGAGTTTTATTTCAAAAGTTGAAAAAGGTGAAAGAAGCTTATCTGTTGATATGTTAGAAAAACTTGCCTGCCTGTTTGGAGTTTCAATTAACGCTATCGAAAACAGCACTATTGAAGCGTCAACCCTTTCAGTTGCATTCAGAGCAAGTGACCTATCCCTTGAGGATCTGGAAGCAATCAGTGCCATTAACCGCATTGCACTTAATTCCGAGTATATGGCAGAAATATTGAAAGGGTAACGCTTATGATTGATTATGCAGATTTAATGACAAAAGCCGAGCGTTTAAGGAAACAACTTGGTGAAGACAATAACTCTCCTGTGGACATTTTCGCATTAGCACAAGGGATTGAAACACTGACAATAGTCTATTATCCATTAGGTAATAAGATTAGCGGAATGTGTGTCAAAGGGGCTGATGGAAGATGTACCATAGCATTAAATTCATCAATGACATTAGGGCGCCAGCGCTTTTCACTCGCTCACGAATTTTATCATCTGTTTTATGACGATAAAATGAAATCTGTTTGTGCTAAGTCAATCGGCACAGGCAGTGAAGTAGAAAAAATGGCTGATGCTTTTGCGGCATATTTTTTAATGCCTCGTGCAGCATTAGCTGATAAAGCAGATAGCCTCATTTCAAAGCATGGCGGCAAGATTAACCTTCAGGACATTATCCGTATTGAGCAATATTTCGGAGTCAGCCATCAGACCGCAGTGTATCAGTTAAATAATTGTGGTTATATCAACAGAGATGACTGCGATGCTTTGCTGAACATCAGTGTCAAACGACAGGCTGAAGCAATGGGCTTCAGTTCCGATTTATATCTTCCATTGCCTGAGGAAAAGCAGTATTGCACCTATGGTCATTATATCGACCAGGCTGACCAGTTACTAAACCGTGATATTGTTTCGTACGGAAAGTATGAAGAGTTATTGCTTGCCGCATTCAGAGATGACCTCGTGTATGGTACTGAGGAAGGCGGTGAAATAATTGACTGAGCCACTTTTCTTTGATACAGATTGCATTTCTGCTTTTCTGTGGGTAGATAATGAAAGTATTCTCTCCAAGCTGTTTCCCGGGAGAATCGTTATTCCCAAGGAAGTGTATGATGAGTTGTCTCATCCTGGTGTAAATCGTGTTAAGGGATTAAAGGCACAAGTCGATTTAATGCTCCAGGCAGGAGATGCAACAATTGAAACCATTACGGTCGGTACCGATACATATGAACTTTACCGAAAGCTTACAAGTCATCCAGATCCTGGGAAGAAAATCATCGGTCGCGGAGAAGCTGCTTCCATTTCGCTTGCAAAGGAAAAACAAGGTATACTTGCCAGCAATAACTTGAGAGACATCTCTGCCTATGTTACAGAATATGGTCTTTCTCATCTTACAACAGGTGACATTATGAAAATGGCGCTCGATGCTGGATATATCAATGAATCGCAAGGAAATACCATCTGGGCTAATATGATTGCAAGAAAAAAAAACTTGGATATGCATCATTTTCGGATTATCTTGCAGTTCATCAGCAGGAAGAACCCTAACAGATACAGCCTGAACGTTCGTATCTTCACAAGACATATATGAAGGAGCCGATATCCCATCTGTGGAAATCGGCTCCTTCTCATTATAGGTTCGTTATTCAATTTACAGGGTAACGGTTTATGACCCTATCATATTCTTTCTTATACCCAGTGCATGATAACTACAAGATATTCAAGTGCTGCCTTTGAGATTCCACACATCAGCGGTCTCCTCCGTTCTTCCACGCCCCATTCCCAGTCAGATTCTTCAGTAGCACCCTCCGGGCTGCCTTATACTCATCCCCGATAAAGCCTAGCCAGAGCAGAAAGCACCGGAATGCGTATTTCTCATTCTCCACCGTCAGCTTATTGGAATCCACACTTCCTTCCTCCGTGGCTTTATCTGGTGCAGTCTTTTCTTTGGAATCGGTATGCTCTGCAATGCGAAGTTCAGTCTTGGCGGTGAATCCCATCATCTGTAATCCGGCAACCACGCCCTTGACCATTTCTGCATCGGTGTTCTCCGTCCAACTCAGAATACCCTCCTTGCTGATGGTGAAGGAGCCAATCTGATAAGCACAGGTGGGAACCCTCATGTAAACGACCTTCTCCTGTATGATCTCCGAAATGACCTGTGCCATCTGTTTCCGCTGTTCCCCTGCAAGTGTGTAATGTAATCCGTTCATGTTCATACCTCCGTGTAAATGCAGTTTTTGGGTATGTGTATGTTCGCACTGCTACCGGATTATAGCAAGTCATTTCCTTGGTATATACTGCACAAAAAAGAGCCGTGACCAGGCAGTTTTCGCTGTCGATCATGGCTCTTTTACAGTATTTTATGGGAATCAAGTCATCCGTAGTCAAACGGTAGTAGGCTATGGCTCGGTTTGCACCGATTTGCCCCACAACAGCCGACAACCTCGGACATGAACTGTCCTACTTTCGCCTGCCGTGGCAGATGAATAATACTTTAATCATAAATTTCTCCTAGTCCAATAGTACTTTTCTTTTTCAGCTTGATAATCACGCAAGTGCTGTACCAATCGTTCCTTTACATTTTCTGCTTCTCCAATGTAAACTGAATCAGAGCCATCATCTTCTTTGCAGAACAGGAAATAAACCCCGGCTTGTGTGATATCATCTCTGTTACAAGATGCCACTTCAATTCAAGGTATCTTTATTGCCTTACCATTCCAATTAGATAATTCCGCTGTTATTAAGCTGTCGGCACTTCCATTTACGAGGAACAGTTCTATCGATTTGCCGTATGCCATTTCTATTTATCCTCACTTCCGTTAATTCTAAAATTCTTTGTTGTACAATACTTCACCTCTCAAAAATAGTTATCAAATCACTGAATTATATTATATCATCCAAGCCTTATTTTTACCAGTAAAAAGACACCCAACCCCTTTGGATCGAGTGCCTTTATCTCTAAACAATATTTTTAGTTTTTCTCTAACAGCCAGTCAAGCAAATGAATGACTTTGATTCCTTCATAATCGCCCTGGGTCATGTGGTCCATGGTCAGAATAGTCTTCTCGTAATTATCCTTAATGGACTGCAGCGGCCTGATCTCGCGGTCAAATGTATCCTCGTTTGTCATATCAGCGGTCACCTGATAGTAATGCAGAACACCCTGCTTCTGTGCCACAAAATCTACCTCAGTATCACCGTTTTTACCCACATTTACCTTATAACCCTTTCTGAGCAGCTCAAAAAACACAATATTCTCCAGAGAGAATTCAAGATCATACCGTTTCTTTGGAAGAATGTGATTGCGAAGTCCAAGGTCAACGATATACCATTTGCGGTTCACCTTTAAAAGCTGCTTTCCGATAATATCAAAACGTTCCACAGGGTAGAAGATAAATGACTCCTGAAGGGCCTCCATATATTCATTCACTGTATTGGGTGAAACCTTTCGCCCGGAGGAAATCAGATAGTCTGAGACACTTTTCACAGAAACCGGACTGCCAACCACACTGGCCAAATATCGGGCGATAGTTTTCAGCAAGGTAATATCCGTGATTTTTCGCTTGTTCGGGTCAGGATTCTTTCTGGACTGACGATCCTCAATATCCTTTACAACAACCGTATTATAAATTCCCTCCAGATAGGTATCAACCTTTTCGGCAGTGTTTTCCATTTGAGAAAGATAAGGGAATCCGCCAAACTTCATATAGCTTGCCAACGCCTGTTCGCCCGTCTCATCGGAGCATTCCAAATATTCCGCAAAGGATAATGGAAGCATAGATATCTCGACAAACCTTCCGGTAAGCAAGGTTGCCAAATCTCCTGAAAGCAGATAAGCGTTGGAACCGGTGATATAGATATCCGTATTTTCTTTGATAAACAGGCTGTCCACAGCCTTTTGGAAGGAATCAACTTTTTGAATTTCATCCAGAAAAATATAAGTCATTTTATCCGGACAAAGGCGTTCCCTGATATAGGCGTACAGCGCCTTGTAATCCAGTAAATCCTCATAATCCAGATCCTCAAAATTGATAGAAATGATCTGTTCCTGAGAAACGCCATCTTCCAGCAGATGATCCTGAAACTGTTTCAATAAAGTAGATTTTCCGCAGCGGCGAATGCCAGTCACAACCTTGATAACCTGTTCATTTTTCCATGCCAGAAGCCTACTCAAATATTCCTTACGAATGACCATGTATGAATCCTCCTTTCTTATTCCGATTATAGAATATCTTATGCATAAAATCAAGAAATATTCCAAAATCGGCATATTTTATCAGGCATATCATTTCCTGTTTCGGAAATACCCGTTGATTCTTTCCGTTCATTCCTTGTTCTTGATAAGGTAGTAACTCCAGGTAGGAATGTATGAGCTTTCTCAATCCGTTTTATTATCCCAACGTTGTTTCCAGCTGTTGCAAGCATAATATCCTTAGCAAGACATCCCATATAAATCGGAATATCTTCTCGGACATTCACAAGCTGCCCTACATGGTCACTATGATAATGTGCAATAAAAACAGCATCACAAATACCTTCTGAATCTGTAATTCCTGGGATTCTGTTCTTATCTCTGTTGCTATCCCTCCAATCTGATGGGTGTCCCGATGAATTATAATCTGCATATTCTGAATTCATTCTCTCTGTTGTGAGGTAATACTTCCATCGTCACAATTCTTTTTAAAAAATGTAATGGCCTTTTTGTAAACCCCTTCTTCATAACCATCAGTATAAGTCATAATCTCTGCAATCATACGAAGCAAAGTTTCCTTTTCTTCATCTTCCAGCGATGCTCCTGAAAACCTCGTCAGTATCTCGGTCAAGGTATTCCTCAAACGTTTTCAGTACATTCAGCAACGGATCTGGCAGACGCTTATAACACTCTTCCTTCAATTTGTCAGGAACGCCATAGTACCCTTCGGCAATACTGCCCGCAATAGCTGTCAGCGTATCGCAGTCACCACCAAGGGATACTGCGGTACGAATCACATCCTCGAAACTATCTCCCTCTAAAAAAGCCGTTATGGCTTCCGGCACAGTTTCCATGCAGGTTTCTGTATGAAAATATACCGGCCTGATTTCATCGCAAGTACGATTCAACTCATAACCAAATTCATCTTCAATATATTTCTTGATTTCCGTTTTGCTGTGCCCTGCCCTTGCCAGGAAAATAGCACTGGCGGTTGCTTCAGCGCCCTTAATTCCTTCGGGATGATTGTGGGTTACTTCGGCAGAAAGCCTTGCTGCATGTCTTACTGCATCCATATCGTTATATAACCACGCTACTGAGGAAACACGCATTGCAGAGCCATTGCCAAAACTATTATAAGCCTGACACTCAGGATTACGAAGCCACTGTCGGAACATTCCTCCGTACCCGGCATTCGGATACATCTTTCCAAATTGCCGCATACGATTAGCAAGCAGCTGTCCCCAGTCATCAGCGTCCATTGGAGCAGCTGCGCCAACAGGCATATCGAGACACTCCGATGCCTGAGGCAGACAGACATCATCATGGATCCTGTCGCTGCATTTCAGCTGTTCTCTTATCCGCCTTGTTTCAAGGTGAGAACCATACACCTTCTCCACACCATACTCATCAAGTGTTTTGCTGCGGATATAATTTTCATCAATGTAGCTGCTGACGGACTTGAACAGTTTCTCTGACAGTGCAAAGGCTTCTTTTCCAAATACAACCAGGTATATCTGCATTTCATTTTTCAGAAGGAAAGCACTGATTTCACGGACAGCTATTTGAAGTGCAGGTCCATTTAACATCAGTGAATTCAAGACTGTAGACAAAAATATCCTGACTATTTTTTCTCTTTAATCGTACCTCTCCGATATGCATCCAAAAGCTGCCGCAGTTCTCTGATTCTCTCTTTCAGAGCCTTTCCGTTATCTGTATCTCCCACAAGGCACCGTCTGGATGTGTAGCGGACTGCTACTCTGTTGGAAACAATATCCTGCTCTTTCATCACTGCGTCTTCTGCAGAAGTAAACGGTTCATGGGCAGTCAGCATCAAACCATAAGAATTATAGATCAGAGTATAACCTGCGATTCCTGTAACTTTCTGATAGGCTTTGGAAAAACCACCATCTATTACTATAACCTTTCCTCCACATTTGATCGGATTTTCGCCTTCAATCTGATGAACAGGAACGTGGCCATTGATAATATGGCCTTCCTCAGGATCCAGCCCGAATTCCGTCAGAATACGGTCCACAACTTCTTCGTTTTCCCAAAGACGGTAATAAGCATTTTTTACTTCCTGATGTGTGGATTTATCAGCAATAAAATATCTTTCAAAGGTAGTCATCTTATCTTTTCCATATAAAGGTGAATTTGGTCCTTCCCATATATACCAGAGCATATCTCTGCATATGCTTTTTTCCTTCTCATCTACTTCAAAGAAAGCCCTGCGCACATAGGTTTCCAGTACATCATACAATGCTTTTCCTTTATAGGTTTCCCCACATATCTGTACTTCCTTGAATGTTCCATCATCATTTAAAGGAATACTTCCGTGAAACAGAAGATTTCCGTTGTATACTTTATACAGGCCGCCTTTATCAAGAAGCAGCCTCATATGTTTCTGCAGTTTTTCACAATTGCAGAATGCAGAGGCCAGTCGATCCATAACATCTCTTTCCTCAACAGTAAGTTCATATGGATTCTGCCAGTTAACCGTGGGAAAATTGTGATCCACAAGAGGGTACTGTTTTCCATCCGGCATTGTGATGATACCTTTTTCCGGATCGATACGATGAAGCAAAAGACGTTCCTCCATATGAAATTCTTTATGTTTAAGTATCAGCTGGCCTTCCAGTTTGAATTGAATAATGGAAATGGCTTTGTGCATTTTTCTGCTGAGCTGAGCCTCCAAACTGTTATATTTAACAGTGCTTTCTGTAATTTCAAAAGCCTCACATGGATCTTCACTGTAAGCTTCCATTGCAAATGCAGCCAAAGGCATCATATTGATCCCGTAACCGTCCTCAAGAATATCAAGATTCCCATAACGGATACTGTTTCGTATTACCGTTGCAATGCAGGCCTGCTGCCCGGTAGCCGCACCCATCCACACAATATCATGATTTCCCCACTGAATATCCAGAGAATGATATTCCATAAGACGGTCCATAATGAAATGAGGACCCGGACCTCTGTCAAAAATATCACCCAGAATATGTAAATGGTCTACTACAAGACGCTGAATCAGCTCGGCAAGAGCAATAATAAAATCTTCTGCCCTTCCGATTTCAATAATTGTATTGACAATCGAATCATAATACGCTTCTTTATCAAGGACCTCCGCTTTTTCTGTGATCAGTTCTTCAATTACATAGGCATATTCCGGCGGCAGAGCCTTTCTTACCTTGGAACGGGTATATTTCGATGCAGTAGTTTTACACACTTCGATCAGACGGTACAGGGTGATCTTATACCAGTTCTCTATATCTTCTTCGCTTTTTTTTACATATTCAATTTTCTCTCTTGGATAATAAATCAGCGTAGCTAATGAACGCTTATCACTGTTGCTTAATGTATGTCCAAAAACATCATCAATTTTTTTGCGGACTGCCCCAGAACCATTTCTTAATACATGGGAAAAAGCTTCATATTCTCCATGAATATCAGACAGAAAATGCTCTGTTCCTTTGGGAAGATTCAAAATAGCCTGAAGATTAATGATCTCTGAAGATGCTTTTCCTATAGTAGGATATAACTCTGCCAGTCTCTGAAGATAACGCAGTTCCTCTTTTTTCATAAATAACCTCCTTACGGGCAATGCGTTAAATATTTGTATAAGATGAGTATATCATATTTTCAGAAAAATTATATCTATTATTGTTGTTTTCTGTTTCAAGCCACGATATAAGATTACTTCACCTTTTTTATACGCTATTTTGTCGATGAATTCTTCTTTACAAAATCAGAGAACTGGTTTATACTTTGTCTACAGCAACTCTTGAGGAAGACTCTTCTTCCTTCTCCGATTCGCCCATCATCTTACAGGTGAATCCTCAGTTAACATTTCAGGGCAGCCTGCCCCAGTTATTTTCAGTGATCAGAAAGGAATTGAATATGGTAAAAGATTATGAAACCTTTGTAGAAGAGCTTAAGACAGGTCTAAAGGAAATCATCGGAATTTCTGAGGATAATATCAGTTTTGAAAAACAAGGAGGCGAGGACTCCCTGGAAAGCGACCGCCTTCTCGTAAAATATGCCGAGCATAAAGATGCCTGGGAAGTATGTGGTTTATATCCCCGGGAAATATACAAGTCATATCTTCTGGGAGCAGATATGAACATTATTCTGCAGGAGATCGCAGATGATATTTCAAGAATCAGGAAATCTGATGTTTATGAACGAACTAAAGACATTACAGACTATGAAAAGTCAAAAAATAACCTTTTTATCAGACTTTTAAATTATGATAAATATGCGGATGATCTTCAGAACGCCATATACAAAACAATCGGGGATATTGCTCTTGTTCTCTATATGAAGGTAGGTGAATACAATAACTGTGTTACAAGTACAAAAATACATGGCAGCATTGTAAGGCAATGGAACAAAGATCCAGATGATGTATTTAAAGAGGCTCTTCTAAACACATATTTTATCAGTCCTCCCAGAATATACAGATGGGAAAAACTGATTTTTGATCCTGATTATGAAGGAGAAAACTTCATGGATCTTAACCACGATATTCAACTGGAAAAGAATACAATGGGAAATTGCCTCAGTACCTCCAGAAAAACAAACGGTGCTGTTGCTGTCTTTCTCCCGGGAGTTGCCCAGCGTCTGGCATATCTTCTGGAGTCGGATTTCTATATGGTATTTACCAGCATCCACGAAGTAATGATACATAACGATGCTGTAGTGGAACCTGAAGATCTCCAGAATATTCTTATAGATACAATGAAAGATTCCACTCCTGAGGAAGACTATCTCACATCTAATATTTATCACTTCAGCAGATCAGACAACAGATTTACCTGCGTAACTTTAGACAAAGATTAAAAAAAGAGAGCAGGTATCCCACTCTCTTCCCTTTACATTTTTCTTAAGACAATAAGGCTGAATCGTTACTGAATTCCTCGCCGCTGGCACGTTCAAACTGTTCCAGAAGGTCTTTGACCGTCAGTTTTTTCTTATCTTCTCCACGTATATCAAGAATGATCTTTCCATCCATCATCATGATCAGACGGTTTCCGTGAGCAATAGCATCCCTCATATTGTGCGTAATCATAAGTGTAGTCAGATGATCTCTGTTTACGATCATATCTGTGATCTCAAGAACTTTTGCCGCAGTTTTAGGGTCAAGAGCCGCAGTATGCTCATCAAGAAGAAGGAGCTTAGGCTTCTGCAAAGTTGCCATAAGAAGAGTCAGCGCCTGTCTCTGTCCTCCGGAAAGAAGGCCGACCTTGGAAGTAAGTCTGTCCTCCAGACCCAGTCCAAGGATTTTAAGAAGTTCTTTATATTCTTCCCTCTCTTTTTTTGTAATTCCGGGACGAAGACCGCGTGACTTTCCA
>JAQYGS010000251.1 GCA_028722515.1 Clostridia bacterium
CTATGAAACTATATGCCAGCCGGTATGCAGGAAATTCGGTCTCAATCAGACCTGCTTTGATGTGATTATGTTTCTGGCCAATAACCCTGCATTTAACACTGCAAAGGATCTCTGGGAAATCCGGGGAATCCGAAGCGGAAATGCATCCGTGGCCATTGAAGCTCTGGTAAAAAGGAATCTTCTGAAACGCCAGTCCGATCCTGATGACCGCCGTATCCAAAGGCTGATCCTGACAGAAGAAACCGGTTCCATTATTGAAGAGGGAAGAATTGTACAGAGAAAGTTTGAAGAGCAGGCTACAAAAGGCCTGTCAGAAGAAGAAAGAAAAGTATACCGGTCCATATCTGAAAAAATTCAGAAAAACATTATAGAGATTACACAAAAGAGAGGAGAAAAACTATGATCACTACAGTTATTGTCTGTATTCTTGCAGGTCTTGGAGCAGGTCTTGGCACCGGATTTGCAGGAATGAGCGCAGCAGCTGTGATCAGTCCTATGCTGATCACTTTTCTTGGAATGGAACCTTATCAGGCTATCGGAATCGCCCTTGCCAGCGATGTATTAGCCAGCGCTGTTTCTGCCTATGAATATGGCAAAAATAAAAACCTGGATATCCGAAACGGTCTGGTAATGATGGGAACAGTTATGCTTTTTACCTTTATTTCAAGCTTTCTGGCCAAATTTGTTCCATCCAATACCATGGGTGGTTTTTCCACGGTCATGACCATGCTGCTTGGAATTAAATTCATTGTAAAACCGGTAATGACAACCAAAGAAAAAATGATGTCCGTAGACAAAAAGACCCGCATCATCCAGTCCATTCTCTGTGGAACGGTCATCGGACTGATCTGCGGGTTTGTAGGTGCCGGCGGCGGTATGATGATGCTTCTGATCCTTACCTCTGTCCTTGGATATGAATTGAAGACAGCAGTAGGAACCAGCGTATTTATTATGGCCTTTACAGCCTTCACCGGTGCTGCCAGCCATTTCTATCTGGGCGGAATGCCGGATCCTGTGGTACTGATCCTGTGCGTTTTAAGCACCCTTGTTTTCGCCAGACTTGCAGCTGTCTTTGCCAACAAAGCCTCTGCCAAGACCCTGAACCGTGCACTGGGTATTGTGCTTACCGTTCTTGGAGTATCCATCATTGTAGTTAAACTATTCTGATTTTTCCGCTTTCCTGCCCATCTTCATATTGTACAGAAAGGTTCCAAGGGAAGCCAGAATAATAAGGCCATAGCCAATAAAGCTGTAGCAGTCCGGTATTTCCCCAAACAGAAGGAAACCTAAGACTGTGGCAAAAATGATCTGGGAATAATCAAAAATTGAAATCTTTCCTGCAGGTGCATACGTATAGGCCGCCGTGATGGTAAACTGCCCTCCTGCGGCAAAGAGCCCTGCCATAATAAGTGCTCCCAGCTGTTTCCATGTCATAGGCTGATAATGAAAAATAATCCAGGGCAGTACGGACAAACAGGAAAAAGCGGAAAAATAAAATACAATGACAGGCCCTTTTACCCCGTGAGTTCCAAGTACACGCACCATGGTATATGCGATTCCGGCGCCAAGTCCTCCACAGACTCCCAGAAGTGCCGGAACCAGGGCCGCATTATGAAAGCCTGGCTTCACCACGAACAGGCATCCCACAAATGCCAGCATTACACAAGCCCCCTGAACGGGACTGATCTTTTCTTTCAGCAGAAGGAAGGAAAAAATTATGGCAAAAAAAGGTGAAAGCTTATTCAGTATAGACGCGTCTGCAACAAGAAGATGGTCAATAGCATAAAAGTTACATAAAATACCGATTGTACCACATATACACCTTACTGCCAACGGTCCCCAATATTTCTTCTCCACTTTGGGGGCCATTTGATTTTTCCAGAGAATGATACCTGCAAAGATAACTGCAATCAGGTTCCTGAAAAAACTTTTCTGCACGGAGGACAGATCTCCTGCCAGCCTCACGCTTACATTCATGCATGCAAAAAAGAAAGCAGACAGAATAATCATAGCCATACCTTTTACATAATTTTCCTGTTTCATAAGATCACCTCAATTTTATACCCTGGTACGTTTATTTACATATTTCGCCTTATATTTGGAATAGACAATGGTCTGTTCTTTATACAGTCCGTAATATCCGGAAGCCGCATAGCTGATGGATACGGAAATGAGATAAAACGGAACTCCTCTGAACCCAAACATCTCAAAAGCGATCAGTATAGATGTGATGGGACAGTTGGTCACTCCGCAGAAGACTGCCGTCATTCCACAGGCAGCGCAAATGGAAGGCGAGAGTCCCAGCAGATTTCCCAGTACACAGCCAAAAGTTGCACCAATACAGAACGATGGTACAATTTCCCCGCCTCTAAATCCTGCCTTCATGGTTAACGCTGTAAGAATCAGCTTCCACATGAAATCAAGAGGAGCCGCTTCTCCATTCTCCACCGCCTTCTCAATCAGTTCTGCTCCTGATCCCATATATTTGTCAGTGCCAAGAAGAAGTGTAAGTGCAATCACTATGCAGGATCCTGCAACGATACGTACATAAGGATTTTTGAACCACTTCCCGTACAGAACACTCACAGTGTTAAGAACCATGCAGAAAATAATACTGACTACGGCACAGCCCAGAGCTATAAGGCCCATTTTTATTCCGGTTTCCACAGTTAAAGCAGGAATGTCCTCCACATGAAAGACTTCAGGTGTAACTCCCATACCTGCCGCAAAGCCAGATGCCACAAGGGATGCGATCATACATGGCATCAAAGCCGTATAATACATAACACCTACGCTTATTACTTCCAGGGCAAAGATGGCTGCCGCCATAGGAGTTCCAAACAGCGCAGAGAAAGCGGCACTCATACCGCACATAACGATTACATGGCGATCCTCTTCATCCAGATGGAACCATTTTCCCAGCTGATTGGAAATGCTTCCTCCCAGCTGTATGGCGGCTCCTTCTCTTCCTGCTGATCCTCCGGCCAGATGAGTCAGTGCCGTAGATATAAATATGAGCGGTGCAGAAAAAAACGGAATGCTGTCCTGAGATCTGACTGTAGAGAGCACCTGATTGGTTCCTCTGTCCTGCCTTCCAAATTTGTCATACAGAAAGACTATAATAAGCCCCATTACAGGAAGCAGGAAAAACATCCATTCATGCGCTTTCCTGCAACCGGTCACAGCTTTCAATGCATAGGAGAACAGTGTGCTCGCCGCACCTGCAATACACCCTGTAATAACCGCAAGAAACAGCCATTTTATAAGATTGGACATATCTCTTTTGATTTCTCCTTTATAATAAATCAGCCTCTCTTTTATCTTTTCCCGGTTCTCCATTTCCCCTTCTGCCTTTCTCTATGTTTATAATATAATTTTCTCTATACAGGAGTCCATTCGTTTCACATAATAATCGCACATTTCCATCATCTGCTGCATATTTGACCGACAGCTTTCATCATAAACTCCTGTCACCACAAAGCCTGCAGCTTTGGCCGTCTGTGCTGCATGAAAGGCATCCTCAAATACCAGTGTCTCCTCCGGCAGGCTTCCAAGAAACTCTGCAGCTTTTAAATAAATATCCGGTTTCTCTTTCCCTGCTCCGATTTCTGTACATGTATAAATTCTCTCAAAAAAATCTCCTATTCCATTTCTCTCCAATGCTGCTCTGGCAAGATGCTCATTTCCGGAAGTCGCCACTACAATTCTTACTTCATTATGTTTAAGCCAATTTAAGGTTTCTTTCACTCCTGGTTTCAGGGGCGCCTGAAATCTGTAAAAATCACTGATCATCTGAAGAATTTCCTCAACGATCTCTTCCTCTGTCTTATCAAGTCTGTACTGTTTCTTCAAATAAGATGCGCCTGACTCCATAGACATTACAGATAGTTTTTCACTAAGGCCAGGCTCTGGTTTTATTCCATTGTTTTCCAGATATTTCTCATCTAACTTCTGCCATGCAGACAAAGAGTCCAGTAGCGTTCCATCTACATCAAAAATTGCCGCTTTTATCATTTCAGCTTTCCTTCTTTTCATAAGTATTTTAATTATCTGCTATCTGTCCAGTTTATCATACACGCACCTTAAGTGCAAGAAATCTGACTGTTTATCCCAACATCATACTATATATTTTCCTGCAAAAAAGAGCACCACAGAAAAATAAAATCTCATCTTTCTGCAGTGCTCCATTATTAAATTAAGAGAAACTATCTGTCATAATTAATTTATCTTAAGAAACCCTGTTTTTCAAAATACTGAATGAATGGATTATCTTCTTCATCCTGGGAACCGCCATTGGACTGTTCATCTTCATCGTCTTTACCATCATTTTTTTCTGTGTCCTGGTTCTTTTCTTCTGTATTTTTATCCAGAGTTACCTGAACAGTTTTTTCTTTATAACCGGAATCAGTCTGAACCTCTATGGTAAGTTCAACTTCTTCCCCTGGTTTATAGTAAGACAGGTATCCGACCAGCTGTTCAATACTGGAAACTTTCTTCCCCTGGAATTTAGTAATAATGTTGTTTTCCTTAAGGCCTGCCTCATCAGCTGCTCCGTTCTCTGTTACTTCTGATACAAACACTCCTGCAGGAATGCCATACATCTGAACGGCCTCTGAACTTACAGAAGCACCTTTAATACCAAGTACGCCATGATCCTCATCATCCAGCTTCTCCCTTGGAGTCTCATTCATAAGATTCTCAAGAATATCTGTTACATCCGAAATTGCAATGGCATATCCCATACCTTCTACTTCTGTAGATGCAAGTTTCGCGGAGTTAATACCTACTACTTCACCGTTCATATTCAGAAGAGCGCCACCGCTGTTGCCCGGGTTAATTGCCGCATCTGTCTGGATCAGTTTCACATCAATACCGTCTAACTCTCGACCAGTAGCAGATATAATTCCAGTCGTCACAGACTGTCCATATCCCAGTGCATTTCCAATTGCTATTGCAGTCTCTCCGACCTGAATCTGTGAAGAATCTCCCATGGTTGCTACTGCAATCTGATCCAGCGTACTTTCTTCCACTTTACTCAGGTCAACGGCGACAACTGCCAGATCCTTATTAGGATCTGTTCCTTTTACATTCGCTTCTACGCTTGCTTCATCAATAAAT
>JAQYGS010000252.1 GCA_028722515.1 Clostridia bacterium
GAGGCAATCAGATCCGGAAAATATGATGTGATCGTTATCAATTTTGCAAATCCGGATATGGTAGGACATACCGGTGTGGAGGCTGCTGCTGTGAAGGCTGTGGAGACAGTAGACGAATGTGTTGGCAAGGCTGTAGAAGCCATAAAAGAGGTGAATGGACAGATGTTTATCTGTGCGGATCACGGAAATGCGGAGCAGCTTAAAGATTATGAGACGGGCGCACCGTTTACAGCACATACAACCAATCCTGTACCATTCATTCTTGTAAATGCAGATCCCAAATATAAACTTCGTGAGGGAGGATGCCTTGCAGACATCATTCCTACATTGATTGAGCTTATGGGAATGGAACAGCCTGAAGAAATGACTGGAAAATCTCTTTTAATTGAAAAGTAAATTCTATATCTGAGATAAAAGAAATATATAAAAGCCTCTGATTTTTTTCAGGGGCTTTTTCACGGGAGGATTTTTGGAATGCAGACTGATATGACAGTTGGGAAACCAATGAAAATGATACTTGATTTCACAGTTCCGGTTTTTGTAGGAAATGTATTCCAGCAGTTTTACAATATGGTGGATGCCATTATTGTGGGCAAATTTGTTGGCACAAAGGGTTTGGCTGCAGTTGGTTCTACCGGTACGATCATGTTTTTGATCATAGGATTTCTTCAGGGATTGACAGCAGGTTTTACCGTGCTGACTTCACAGAAATTTGGCGCAGGCAGGATGAAGGAGATGAGGCAGAGCGTGGGTAATGCAGCTCTTCTGTCTTTAATTATCTCTGTGATCATGACTGCTGTCAGTATGCTTGGAATGAGACACCTGCTTTTGTTTATGCATACACCGGAGGATATATTTGAAGATGCGTATGTTTATATTATGATCATATGCGGAGGAATCTTTGCCCAGGTGCTGTATAATATACTGGCAAGTATTCTGAGAGCACTTGGAAACAGTAAAATTCCTTTGTATTTTCTTATTTTTTCTGCTTTGTTAAATATTGTGCTGGATCTTATACTGATCATTAATTTCCATCTGGGAGTGGCAGGAGCAGCCTGGGCGACGATTATTTCCCAGGGAGTCTCCGGTGTATTATGCCTTGTTTACATAATCAGATCTGTACCTGAACTTAGACTTCAAAAAGATGACTGGAAATTTGACCGGGATATTTCAAAAAAAGAGATTGGTGTGGGCATACCAATGGGACTTCAGTATTCCATAACTGCAATCGGTACAATGATGGTACAATCTTCACTTAATATTCTGGGATCATATGCAGTTGCTTCTTTTACGGCAGGAAATAAAATTGAACAGATATTCACTCAGGCATATGTGGCACTGGGGACAACAATGGCAACTTATAATGCTCAGAATATTGGTGCGGGAAATCTGGACAGAGTACGCAAAGGTTTTCGATGTGCTCATGTTATAGGAATCAGTTATGCAGTTGTGACGGGACTCTTTATTTTCAGTTTTGGAAAATACCTTTCATACCTTTTTATTTCCGACCATGTTGCCAGGGTAATTCCTATGGTGGATATTTATCTGAAGTGTGTTGCTGTATTTTTTATTCCGCTTCATCTTGTCAATATACTCAGAAATGGAATACAGGGAATGGGATATGGGCTTCTTCCTATGATGGCGGGAGTTGCTGAACTGGCTGGCAGAGGTATCACTGCCACAATTGCTGCATCACGGCACAGTTATTTTGGAACCTGTATGGCAAGTCCGGTTGCCTGGATTTTGGCAGGAGGTTTTCTTGTACTTATGTATTTCTATGTAATGAAAGACATGGGAAAAAAACTCAGATATGGCCAACAGAGTGAACATCAGCAATAAAAATCGTAAAAGTACATGAAAATTCACGAATAACAGATGAAAAATATCAGAATTATGGTATAATACTAGTACATCAATTTTTATTGAGGAGAAAATAAATGAGTAATGAAGAAAAAAAGGGAAAATCCGCCAGACCCAGACCTATTACTTATGTACCTATTGAAGAAGAGGATCTGGCACCTTATGAACCTCCTGTAAAAAAGAAACATAAAGCTATCAAAATTACAGGCATTACTGTTGCTATGCTTATAGTTACTGCAGGAGCTGCTTATGTGGGAATGTCTTACTATTATTCAGATAAATTTTTTGAAGGAACTACCATCAATGGAATGAATTGTTCCGGTATGACTGCATATCAGGTGGAGCAGGCTATAGCCAGGACAGTTGAGAACTATTCCATAGAGGTAGATTCAAGAAATCAGGATCCTCAGACCATCCATGGTAAAAACATAGGCTATACTTATGTTTCTGACGGCAGTGTCCTGAAACTGTTAAAAGAACAGAAACCATATGAATGGATTCGTGGATTTTTTGAAAATAAAAGTTATACAACTGCAGAGAATACCACTTACAGCAGGGAAAAACTGAAAGAACAGGTAAAGGCATTAAATTGTGCCCAGGAAGAAAATCAGGTTCCTCCAGAGAATGCTTATGTGGCCTATGCTGATTCGGGCTTTGAGATCGTTCCGGAAACACAGGGAAGCGAATTGAATATGCATGAGGCATTTAATGCCCTGTCACAGGCAGTCTCAGGCAGTGAAAGGAACATCGATTTTGTGGGAAATCCTGATGTATATGTTCAGGCTGAGATTACAAGTGATAATCCGGATCTTCAGGCATCTCTGGATGCATGTAATAATTTTACCAATGCAAATATAACTTATACGTTTGGGGATGAAACAGTCACACTTGACGGAAATACAATTAAGGACTGGCTGAATTTTGACGAAAAAGGTCAGCTGCTCATGGATGATGCTTCTTTTCAGCAGCATATAACAGATTATGTAGCTCAGCTTGCAGCATCTCATGATACTGTTGGAACGGAAAGGGAATTCCATACTACCAGTGGAAGAACAGTTTATGTTTATGGGTCAGCTTATGGCTGGGCAATTGACCAGGCTGCAGAGGCTGCACAGCTTACACAGGAAATCCGCTCCGGTACACAGACTGTAAGAGATCCAATCTATTCTATGACAGCTAATTCTCACGGATACAACGATATTGGAAATACTTATATTGAGGTGGACCTTTCCGCACAGCATATGTATTATTATCAGGATGGGACAATTATCTTTGATTCTGATATAGTATCCGGTGATATGAGATATTCAGACCGGCAGACTCCGTCAGGAATTTATACTCTTTACTATAAGAAGAGCCCGGATGTGCTGAGAGGAAAGAAACTTCCGGATGGAACATATGAATATGAAACAAATGTAACATACTGGATGCCCTTTAATGGAGGCATAGGATTCCATGATGCTCCCTGGCAGCCATATTTTGGCGGTGACCGCTATCTTGAGGGAGGATCTCATGGATGTATTAATCTTCCTTCTGACAGTGCGGCAGAACTTTATAATATTATTCAGTATAATGTTCCAATTGTATGTTTCTATTAATGATTTAAGAAAAATTACAAAAACGGGCTGTCCTTATGCGGCAGCCCTGATTTGTTACAGATTAAATAATTTTTACAGAAAAGGAAAAAGATATGGGAGTTTTTGATTTTGTGATTATAGTATCCGCTTTTGTGATAGGAATCATGTTCCTTACCGGACATGGCGGGGTTTTTTTGAAGAATTCCAGAGGAGGAAAACAGGGGCAGACCTACGATGAAGTACGTATGGAAAAAGCAAGTGGCATTGCCCTTATTATTCTGGGAGTGCTTACAGTGGTTGATACCTTTACGACAGGTCTTCTGGCCAAATCACTTTACACAGTTGCTGTACTGGTAATTTTTGGAATTCTGATTTATTACATAAAAACAAAATGTAAAAAATGATCTTCAAAATTATTTACAGATAGAGATAAGATCTGACGGAGTGTTAATGGTTTTCCATGGATGTTCCACTTTTCCGAAGCCATATGATGCAAAAATAAAAGGTATACCTGCCTTCTGACAGGCGTTATAATCTCCCTGAGTATCTCCTACATATACGGGATCTTTCAGGTTGTAGATTTCTGATATTCTTAGTATATTCTCTGCTTTTGCGTATCCTGTATCACCGGGACACAGGTGCCCTTTAAAATAATGTCCGAAGCCTGTGGCTTTAAGGAACACTTCAATATAGCCTGCCTGGCAGTTGCTTACGATGAATAAAGGAAAACGATCAGAAAGATACTTAAGGGTTTCCTCAAGCCCGGGATAAAGGGGAGCACATTCTTTAAGAAGAGCCTTATGTTCTGCCTGGCAGCATTTATCCATAATACGCAGCTGTTCCTGCTTAGTGAGATCGGGCAGCAGATTAGCTGCAATGTCCGACAGGAGCTGTCCGAAAAGAGATTTTAATCTAACAGAGGTAAGATGTATATTAATATGTTCTTCATTTCTGAGGTAATTCTCCCATGAGCGTGCTACAATCTCTGTAGAATCCCATAAAGTGCCGTCAACATCAAATATTATACTGTCCATTTCTTTGATCCTTTCAGTATTTTGTCACTTTTTTATTTTATTGTAGAAAAAGAAAAAAATCAACTGTCTTTTTTCCAAAGTTATGATATGATAAAACGAGCGAGGTAAGAAAATGAATTATGGAAATATTGAAGAGGGGTCATTTCTGGACCGGCCCAATCGTTTTATTGCTCATGTGGAAATTGCCGGAAAGGTAGAAACTGTTCACGTAAAGAATACAGGAAGATGCAGGGAGCTTTTGCTTCCTGGAAGGACCGTTATCCTGGAGAAAAGCTCTAATCCATCCAGAAAGACAAAATATGATCTTATCTGCGTAAACAAAAACGGCAGATGGATCAACATGGATTCTCAGATTCCAAATAAAGCAGCAGAAGAATGGATCCTTGAAGGAAATCTTTTTCCTGAAGAAGTCTCTGTACAGACGGAAAAAGTATATGGTAAATCAAGACTTGATCTTTATGTGGAATCTGAAATGCGAAGAGCTTTTATAGAAGTAAAGGGAGTTACACTGGAACATAATAATATTGCCAGCTTTCCGGATGCTCCCACACAGAGAGGAGTAAAGCATGTGGAAGAACTTATGCATGCAGTGGAAGAGGGGTATGAAGCGTATCTTTTGTTTGTGATCCAGATGAAGGGAGTATTAAAATTCCAGCCAAACTGGGAGACACATCCATTATTTGGGGAAATGCTTCAGAGGGCTGTGAAAGCAGGAGTGCATATTCTTGCTTATGACTGTCTGGTTACTGAAAGCAGCATAAAGATACAGGATCCTGTTCCAGTCTGCCTTGAAAGAGAACAGCCGGAGATGCAATCATGAAACTGGATCACGTTGTAATGCCATTACTTGGCTGGTATAAAGAAAATAAAAGAGATCTTCCGTGGAGAGACAAAAATAATGCATATTATACCTGGGTCTCAGAGATTATGCTTCAGCAGACAAGGGTAGAAGCTGTTAAGCCATATTTTGAAAGGTTTATCAGGGAACTGCCGGATATAGATGCACTTGCAGACTGCCCTCAGGACAGGCTTCTGAAATTATGGGAAGGACTGGGATATTACAATCGTGTCCGAAATATGCAGGAGGCTGCAAAAACGGTAAAAGAAAAGTACCAGGGAGTTTTGCCTGCGGACTATGAAGCTTTGAAGTCATTGAAAGGGATTGGAAGTTATACAGCAGGTGCCATTGCTTCTATTGCCTATGGAATTGTGGTACCTGCTGTAGATGGAAATGTGCTTCGTGTGGTAACAAGGATCACAGAGAATCCGGATGATATCACCAGGCAGTCAGTACGAAGGAAGATAGAAGAAGAAATTCAGGCAGTTATGCCAAAAGAGCGGCCGGGAGATTTTAATCAGGCACTTATGGAACTTGGAGCTGTAGTCTGCATTCCAAATGGCCAGGCTAAATGCAGTGAGTGTCCTTTATCTTCAGTTTGCCTTGCGCATATTCATAACAACGTGGATGGTTATCCTGTTAAATCACAGAAAAAAACAAGGACCATAGAGAAACTGACTGTGTTTGTTATTCAGGACGGTTACGGTACAGCCATCAGACAGAGAAAAGAAACAGGACTACTTGCAGGACTTTATGAGCTTCCCAATATACCCGGATATGTGAAGGAAGATCAGGCCCTGGAGTATGTGAAAAGCCAGGGGCTTGATCCCCTTTTTATTGAAAAATTACCGCCTGCAAAGCATATTTTCAGCCATGTTGAGTGGAGGATGCAGGCATACAGAATAAGAGTATCATCTTTTACAAAGGCAGAAAACATCAATTTTATTTTTGCTGACAGAGAGCAGGCTGGTCAGAAATACGCTATTCCATCTGCTTTTGGAGCATACACAAAGTATTTGAAGGAGGAAATGAAATGAAACTTTTGAGCATAGCGATTCCCTGTTACAATTCACAGGATTATATGGAGAAATGTATTGAATCTTTGCTGCCAGGAGGAGAAGAAGTGGAGATCCTTGTTATTGATGACGGATCTTCTGACAGAACTGCTGAGATAGCAGATGAATATCAATCCAGATATCCTACAATTGTAAAGGCTGTTCATCAGGAGAACGGAGGACATGGAGAAGCAGTAAATGCAGGCCTGAGAAATGCCACAGGATTATACTTTAAGGTGGTTGACAGTGATGACTGGGTAAATAAAGAAGCCTATATGGCAATCTTAAGTACTTTGGAGGAGCTTTGCAGAGGACCGCAGACAGTTGATCTTCTGATCAGCAACTTTGTGTATGAGAAACAGGGAGCAGCACGCAAGAGAGTTATGCAATATCGCCATTGCCTCCCTCAGAACAGGATTTTCGGATGGGACGAAGTTAAGCATATGCCTAAAGGAAAATATCTGCTGATGCACTCCATGATCTATCGTACTCAGCTTCTTCATGACTGCAAACTGGAACTTCCAAAACATACATTTTATGTTGATAATCTTTTTGCATTTGAGCCACTGCCCTATGTAAGAAATCTGTATTATCTGGATGTTAATTTTTACAGATATTTTATTGGAAGAGATGATCAGTCAGTAAATGAGAAGGTAATGATAAATAGAATTGATCAGCAGATTCTGGTCAATAAACTTATGGTTAACGCTTATTTAAAGTGTGGAAATATCAACAGAAGACTCAGACACTACATGTTTAATTATCTTGACATAATTACAACCATTTCTTCCATAATGTTGATAAGAGCAAACACACAGGAAGCACTTGAAAAGAAAAAAGAACTTCTGGAATACATTAAAGACCAGAACAGAGCTCTGTATGGCAAGCTTCGTCACAGTCTTTTCGGACAAGTCATGAATCTGCCCGGAAAAGGGGGAAGGAAAATGTCTGTGGCAGCTTATAAGCTTACTCAGAAATTTTATGGATTCAACTGATGAACAAAATCCCGCATAATACCTGTAAAGGCAGCTCATGCGGGATTTTTTCCGTAGTGGATATTATTCTGTTTTATTCTGTCTGAATTTTGCAAAAAAAGATGTCTGGGAAACGGCAGCATTTTTTTCCGGATAAAACAGGATATAACCAAATAAAGCCAGTGTAGCGCCCATACATACATCAATAACAGAATGCTGTTTAAGAAACATAGTGGATAAAATGATGAGCGTGGTCAGTATAAATGAACCAACCCTGATATATCTGCGGTTTCGTAATGCCTCACAGTTGGTAAGGGACATATGTATGGCAAGGGAATTAAAAACATGGATGCTTGGCAGGATATTCGTGGGAGTATCTGTGCTGTAGAGCCACTGTACTGCATGAGTAAAAATGTTATCTCTTGGAAAGTTTGTGGGACGCAGATGCTGGGCATTAGGATATATGTATGAAACAATTAAAAAAATTGTCATGCCCATCATCAGGTTAAATACCAGCTGGTAATATTCATGTTTATTCTTGTTATAAAAAATAAAATAAACTACCGCCAGGATCATATAGGGAAACCATAACATATATGGAATAATAAAATATTCACAGAATGGGATCATGTCGTCAAAAACGGTATGTACTATATGATAGCTGGACACCGGACGGACTTCAAGATATCTGAACAGCAGTATATATATGAGGCTGTATATGGCAATTACCAGACCGTGTTTATATTTTTTAATAAACTGTATCAAATTTTCACCTTCCTTATAAAAAGACATTGTACCACAGCCGTGTTTTTCGGTAAATAAAGGGTTGTTTTTTTTAATAAAATTTAAGATCATGTTTTTAAAAAAAATTTTATTTGTAAAATTATAAAATATTAGTGTACTGTTTGTTTAAAATGT
>JAQYGS010000253.1 GCA_028722515.1 Clostridia bacterium
ATGGTATTTAAAATACAAGGCTTCACGGCTGATAATACCCTCAAGACGCTCAAGTTCCGGCTCAGACATCCGTTCCCAAATATCATCCTTCTGCGTATGAATGGTAAAACCTTCCCCATCATCGTGATGCTCTAAAGTATATTGCAATGTGTCATGTTCCCCACGAATATCGCATTCAAAATCATAAACCGTGGTTCTGGTTCCTGCAGAATACTCCCTGTTAATCAAAACCAGATTTTGCACATCTTCTGCTACTAATGGTGCTTCCTCTACACCATCCTGAGCATTATCACTTCCTTCAATCCGTGCAAATACCTCCGCCTCATGACGGTCTATATCCCTTTCCGCCATCTCGTTGAGATAATCTTCCTCAACTTCTCCCCGCTGTGGCTGATAATCATACTCAAATGAAACACCATTTACCTCTGCATAAAAAAATTGATTATCTGTTACGGAATTTCCAAGCACATAGGTTTCTTCCTCAGTCCCCCATTCATCGACTTTGATGCACTCCTGTCCATCAATCGTGATTTTCTCAGCCGCCTGTGCTGCAAGCTCTTTCTCCTGCTCGATATACCGTCGTGTCTGGTTGATAAATCCATTTAATACGGCAGGGTGGGAATCCACAACCATATCCTCATTTTTCACCATTGCATAAGGCTCAATAGATTTTGCCCATTCCTTATTTTCCGGAGAAAACCGTCCATCCTGTCTTTTGTGCATGACAGAATTGGCAAGCACATAGCTTACTCTTTCAGAGCCATATTCCTGAATGACTCCCTCCGCTGTATCCTTTGGCAGACGATACCCGTCAAACTTTTCAGCGATTGCCTTTTCAATGGCATTCTTACAGGCTACCTTGGTTTCATGCTCCATCTTTGCCTGTGCCTGCTCCAAAGCCTTCTGCTCCTGCTCCACTCTGTACTGTACATAGGCTTCTTTTCCTTCCGTAGATAAATACTTATCTTCTTCAATGAGCTTTCGGATACGTTTCTCCACAACCTTCCAGGACAACAGCACTTCTGCGTATGGTTTTCCGATATTTCCCTTTTTCAGCTTTATTCCTTTTGCATCATGATCCTCATAGCTGTGGTCAGCTCCGGCAAGTGCATGGCTACTGCCGCCTGTTCCATATTCATTCTTTAAGAAATTAGCTGCTTCTTTGCTGTCATGCCCTTCCTTAAAATAATCATAAATACGAAAAGACCCATTTGAAAAACCACTTCCCCTGCCAAGCCTGTGGTCAATCTCATCCTGCGTGATAAAATCCTCGTGTCTAATTTCCACATGCTCAGCAGCTGGAAATGTCAGCCTGTCTACCAGAAGGTTATCGAGTTCGGCACGAAGCTCCTCTTTTGGCATAACAGAACGGAAACGCAGGCTTTTTTCTCCGGTTTCCAACTGATGCAGAGCATGATCCATGTGGGCAGCTATCCTCTCCACCTCTTCCGGTGTAGAAAGAAGTTCCACCAGTCTTGCATGGGCATCCGGGTAATTGCCCGCCTTTAATTCCAATTCTTCCGGCATTTCTCCCATACCGTCACGGAAAAAGAAAAATAAATGGTTTGCAATCCTGCTACGCTCCACCTCATCCACAAGATAAGCTTCATTTGCACCCATATATGTGCCATTCTCTACCTGCCTGCGGATATTCTGCTCAATCTCTTTCCATTCCATCGTGAGTATCGGATGCTCCGTTGCTGACGTACCGTATCCAACACGCATGCCGCCTTCATCAAACCATACGGCTATCTGCTTTCCGTCAAACTCAAAGCCTTTTCCGGTGGTTCCATACTCTTTTTTCAGAAAGGCAGTCATTTCTTCCGCCGTCTTTCTCTGTTGGTACTTGGCATAAATACGCTTGCGGCTGTCATCCCTGCCTCCGCCGCTTCTTAAAATATCATCAATCTGTTTCTCCGGCAGTACAAAGCCTGTCGGCATAACACTTTTTTCTTCTGCCTGCTTCATGGCAATGTTGCCGACCTGCTCCGAAAACATGGTAAAAAGGTCAAGCTGTTTGAACATACCGTCTGTATCAATCTGCTCTGCCACTTCCCCCGGAAGTAAATAGACACCATCCTCAATATAAGAATTGACCCAATATCTTGCATCTTCCCATGACAGTCTGCTCTCTGCTTCACGGGACAGATAATTGCCTTTCCACATGGTAAGACCATCCTCATCAGCTCGATACCCGGCTCTTACATCCCCAATATACAGCTCTGTAAATTCCTCCATACGGAAAGAATTTTTCAGATACTCCGTCTGTAAAACCGCATCCTGCTCTGACTGGAAATATCCCGCAATCTCCGGTCTTTTATGGATAAGATAATTATCAAAACATAAAATTCCCTTTTGAAGCTCTGTGAAATCTTCGGTTTTATCCGAAAAAGAACCGGATAATGAGTTGCTGTCACTATCCGGCTCCCGCATGGTATTATTAGATTGTTCCTCACTGCTTAAATGTAGATCAGTTCTGTCAGCACGATTTCCTCCGCTGAGTGTCTGATGTTGTTCATCTTCGCTACCCAGCTCATCTGATCGGCTGCTTTCAGTTCCTCGTTCACTCCTTCCGACTTCGCCATCTGTCCGGTCAGAAGTTCCATTCTCTGTTCTGCCTGCTCCTGTACCTGCAGACAATGTGCTTTCAGTTCCCCTGTCAGTATCATTCCCTGATAAATCCCTCTCCTGTGCTCCTTCAGAAAGTTCTTCCTCATCAGTCCGTACTTGGTCAGTGCCTGTTCCGGCTCCTCGTTCGCTGTCAGGTTCGGAATCAGATAATCCCCGTTCTTTTCGTATGTCAGTTTCATTGGCAATGCCCTCCATTTCTGTATGATTTTCAGTTTCCTTTGGTTTTTCTATTGTCGTTTCACTTTCACGCTTTAAAGCATTATAGTCTGCTTCTGGTGCATTTGCAAGTCCTTTTTCAACATTTTCTTCATGGCTTCCAATATGCTCCCCAGCCGCTTTTTCTCTTGCCTTATTTGAGGCATTCTGCCTTGCAATCTGACGCTCGTATGCCCCTATTGTCCTTCCAATTTCCATAAGCAGGGGCTTACACATTTCCGTAGTTGCATTTCCAATGACAGCTAATGACTTTGTATTATTAAATTCGTGGATATATTCAAAATTCATGTCATCTTTCCACAAATCCATATCGGCACCGCATCGGGATAGCAGGGTAAAGGAGATACTGGAAGCCAGCGTTTCCCTCAACCTAATTCCAAGATTCAGTTCATCCAGATCATCAAGGAAACTGCCCTCTTTCACATAGTTTAGCTCCGGTAAAAGTTCCTCATAATAATCCTGGGCAATCCTGTCAGCTATCTCCATAATCCTCTCTTCAAAAGGCATATTTACATCGGTTCCACCATAAGTCTTTTCAAGCTGTGCAAGCACAGGAGCCTTATGTTCCTCCTTAAGTTCCCACAGATTTGGGTCACGCCCGATTCTTCTTGCCTTATGCACATCTGATACATCAAAGACATATTTTAATCTCGGACGTTCGCTGTCCGTATCAATCAGGGCAATTCCTTTCGCTCCACGGTTGACCCAGCAATTCATCTTTTCATTCCACGTTTCAAGTGAAGCACAGGCTGTAGCATCTGGTCTTTGGGCGTATATTAACATCTGCTCGTTAAAGGGATATTTATACAGTCTTGCAGCCGTGGTCAGAAATCTGGTCCATTCATTTTCGTTTTTAACAATATCTCCTGCTGTCATTTCTGCCAGTGCAGATATATAATGATATTTTCCTGCCATAGATACTCCTTTCGATTCAATTTCTCATAGTAACAGAAAAGCAGCCCAAAGTGGCTGCCTTCCTGTTTATTATGTATGAAGTGGCTAAATCACCGCTTCTTTCTTTTTATCTGCTGTCGGTTGTTTCCTGTCAGCATCCATCTTCATCACATCATTTTTCTTTTCTGCAAGTCTCTCTTTTAGTGAAGGACGTTCTTTTTTCTCATCACGCTTTTCCGCTTTCTGTTTTGCACGTTCCTCTGCACGGTCACTGCGAAACAGCTCATGTTCTTTTGCATCATATTCATACACATGATCTGAAAGTCGTTCCTCTGGTGCTACCTGTGTCTGGTTCACTTCCTGCACCATCTGTTCAAGGTCTCTTAACTCCATTCCGGCATCTTTCGGGATAATTAGTGTTTCATGCACAGATGAAGGCAGTACATAAAAGTCTCCAACCTTGTCTGCAATTTCCTGTCTGGTATCATCATTTAATATAGCGGCAGCTCCATTTACCTTTGTATCATTTGTCAGAACAAACATTGTATCCGGAACATCCGGTATCATCTGGGATGCCATTTCTCTTGCCTCTGATATGCCCATGCCATTATCCCTTGCAATGTCCCCAGCCATCATTTCTATAATGGTCTCGCTCATTCCCTTGAAGTTGTATGGCTGTAAAACATCCATGTTCAAAAGAGCCTGTTCATGTAAATCCTCAAGGGTAATCCCATACCTTTCCATCAGATTATCTGTAATCGTTATGGTTGCAGTACCTTCCGCATTTTTGTCCATTAAAATCTGATACACAACCGCCAAATCTTCCACCTTGGTGTATGGTTTGTCCTCAAGAAACTGCCTGTTGGCTTCCTCATTGATGAGCTTGCACACAATCTTGTCTTTGACGTTATCAAAATCAGTAACCGCAGATACATCCATATCATGGTCAATATAATGTGCCTGATATGTGGCTGCAATCTGCCCAAGCACATCATCCATCTCAGCTCCGTCCTGTATCTGTTCAAAATACGGATTCAGATATACGGTTGGAGAAATATTGCTTTCTTCCGTCCGGATTGTCAGACCATCCAAAACACAGTCATTATTCTTTACTACCTGATGAACAGAAACCGTTGCATCTGCAAATTTCTCCGGTAAAAAATCCTGTATCTGCTCTTTTACCTGTTCTACAAAATCCTTATATTCCATTACTTTCTCTCTCCCTTCCCGGTATTCTTCTGTGATTTGTCTGCCAGCTTTGATGCTTTCGTTCCATATAGCTGATAACGTTTCATCATGCTCTGCTTGTTTGTTTCCGTGATTTCTTTTTCTAACTGTTTCATTCCTGGTTTCCTCCTTACTCTGCATGTGTTCCAAAAGAAAAAGATGTATTATCCTGTTTCTTTGTACTGAATTTAGCTTTTACATCTGCTACCTTATTTTCCAAGGCTCCAAACATAGCCTCTACCTGCTCCGCTGTATATTCATAAGCTGACTTATTGGCAAGGTGTTCCAATCTTCCAATCGCATCAATCGCTTTGTTCATGCGGTATTCACCAAGGCGGATGAACTTCTCCGCTTTGGTTTCATTA
>JAQYGS010000254.1 GCA_028722515.1 Clostridia bacterium
GGTCTGACTGACAGAATGAATAAGATTTGTGATTTGATAGGTGTTAAATTGGTGGACCACATCATAGTGGGACCTGGAAATGAATTTTATTCATTTCAGGAGAAAAACCAGATGCCTTTAGCGTCATTGAAGCTGACAAAAGATCTGGAAGATATAGAACTGGAGGGATTTAGAGTGGCAGAAAATACAGCGGTAAAAGAAGAGAAGAAGGTAATCACGCTTACGGTTGCGGAATGCATGGAATTTCACAGCATGGGTGAATTTCATGAGAATATCAAGAGTGTGGCAGAGGCTGTAGCAAAATTCAAAGCAATTTCACCGGAGCGTATGCACGGAGTTCCGGCAATCGGAATCAGGGCAGCTGATCCAAAGGATCCGGATGAATATACGGAGATGGATGTACTGATCGGGAGAAGGATTGATATGGATATGCTTCGTTATATACCGGAGATTGCAGACAGCTGGCAGGCACAGCAGATGATCGCGTCCCTGATCCATGAGATGCCGGATGTAAAAGTTGTGGGACAGATTCCCGACAGCATCCAGAAGAAAATAGACTGGCTGGAGTCCAGGGATAAGCGGGCGGATGAATTGCAGCAGATAACAGACAAACTGGAGAAGGGAGTTGTGGAGGTGTTCCAGAGTGACAGATATAAGCAGTTCCTTGACACGATGGCGAAATTTCCGAGATATTCCGTAAACAATTCACTTCTGATCATGATGCAGAAACCGGATGCGCAGCTGTGTCAGAGCTTTACCGGATGGAAACAGATGGGACGGTATGTGAAAAAGGGAGAAAAGGGAATCAGTATCCTTGCCCCGGCACCTTATAAGATCGAGAGGGAACAGACAAAACTGGATGATAAGGGAAGACCGGTATTTGATGCTGATGGAGAACCGGTAAAGGAGAAAGTGGAAGTCACAATCCGGGCATTCAAGGTGGTAAAGACATTTGACCTGTCCCAGACAGATGGAAAAGAACTTCCTACCATCGGTCCGTCTGAACTGGTGGGAAATATTGAAGGATATCCCAAGCTCTTGCAGGCATTGCAGGAAATCAGCCCGGTCCCGGTATCTTTTGATCTGATTGATGGAGATGCCAAGGGATTCTATCATCTGGAAGACAAAAAAATTGTGGTTCAGGATGGCATGAGTGAAGTACAGACCATTAAGACACTGCTTCATGAAATGGCACACCAGAAACTGCATGACAAGGATAATGTGCCGGAGGCAAAAGACATTTCAAGGAATGGGAAAGAAGTGGAGGCTGAGAGTGTTGCATATGTAGTATGCCAGCATTACGGAATCAACACTTCTGACTATTCCTTTTCTTATGTCGCGGGCTGGTCAGAGGGAAAGGAAACACCGGAGCTGAAAGCATCCCTTGATAAGATCCGTCAGACTGCATCGGAGTTCATCTATCAGATTGATCAGAAGATGGAAGTGCTGATGGCAGATAAGAAACAGGTGCAGGAATCGGCAAAAGCGCCAAGTCCGTTTGTACAGGAGCTTATGGATAAAATTACAGAAGGAGCAAAGGATCTGGGCTTTATTCCGGTTGCACCTGAAACACAGGAGAAGACTGCAAACCCGGAATTAAAGGTAGTTGTTGACAAGGCCTTGAAGGATCTTGATAAGAAAAGGACTCTGTCAAAGGTAAAGGAGTCTGTGAAATCAAAGCTGAAAGCCAATACGGAAAAGGCAGAGCAGGCACCTAAGAAAAGCAGAACATCAAAAGCGAAGGAGGAAAGGGCATGAACCAGAAAGAGTTCAATGAAGTGATCGTCAGGCAGACAGATCATTGTAAATCAATGCTGGTGGTAAAGGGAGCAGAGTATGCTCCCAGAGCAGTGAAGAATACGGCAGTGGACAGGCTGGCGCATTTCAAGAAGGCAGCAGTGGTGATGAATACCACACCAAAAGCGGCACTTATGGGGATGCTGTCCAAGCACCTTATCTCTGTATCGGATATGTGTATGGGTGAGCAGCAGTATTCCAAAGAGCAGTGGGATGAGAAGATCACCGACAGTATTAACTATTTCCTGATTCTCCGTGCGATTGTAGAGGAGGAACTGAATGAAGAAGATTGAGGTAAAAATTTTAAACCCGGAATCCATTGACCAGGCAGAGAAGCTGATGGTCTGTGCGGCAAGGCTGACACAGAGAGGACATCAGATTTCCTGCTTGGATGATTTCATGGATCTGTATGAAAAGCCATATCAGAGATCCACCGTGGCAAATCTTGTG
>JAQYGS010000255.1 GCA_028722515.1 Clostridia bacterium
AAATATACGGCAATTCCCTGCTTTGTTGGAATTATGGCCCTGGTATTCTGGCTGACCTTCGGTGTGATTGGTTCAGCCCTGTCTGATCTTCTTGATATGGGCATCAGCAGCCTGACCAATCTGGTGGATTCGGCCCTGGCAGCCTGGAATGTGAATAAGGTGCTGCATTCTCTGATTATTGACGGAATATTCAATGGGGTAGGAAGCGTGGTCAGTTTCCTGCCGGTCATTGTAACATTGTTTTTCTTCCTGTCTATTCTGGAAGACAGTGGTTATATGGCAAGAGTCGCTTTTGTTATGGACAAGCTTCTCCGTAAGATTGGATTATCCGGCAGGAGTATTGTCCCCATGCTGGTAGGATTTGGCTGCACTGTACCCGGTGTTATGTCAAGCCGTACACTTCCATCTGAGCGGGACCGTAAAATGACTATTTTGCTCACACCTTTTATGAGCTGCTCAGCCAAGCTTCCAATTTATGCATTCTTTACAGCGGCTTTCTTCCCTGAGCACGGGGCTATTGTAATGATTGCACTGTATTTTGGAGGAATTGCAGCGGGAATTCTCATGGCTCTACTGCTCAGAGGGACCATGTTCAAGGGTGAAGCAGTTCCTTTTGTTATGGAACTTCCTAACTATCGTATGCCTGGTGCAAAGAATGTGGGGCAGCTGTTGTGGGAAAAGGCCAAGGATTTCCTTCAGAGAGCTTTTACAGTTATTTTTATTGCCACAATTATAATTTGGTTTCTTCAGACCTTTGATACTCATCTTAATGTGGTTACGGATTCTCAGAACAGTATTCTCGCACTGATTGCAGGTGTGATCACACCGGTCTTCAAACCTTTGGGATTTGGCGACTGGAGGATATCCACTGCTCTGATCACAGGATTTATGGCTAAGGAAAGTGTAGTATCCACACTTTCCATCCTGGTTGGCTCGGCTGCACAGTTTGCAAGCGTAATTACACCTCTGGCTGCCGCAAGCCTACTGGCTTTCTGCCTTCTGTATACACCTTGTGTGGCTGCCATTGCTTCTATCAAAAGAGAACTGGGAGCGAAATGGGCAGCCCTGGTGGTAATCGGGCAGTGTGTCATTGCCTGGATAGCCGCATTACTTGTTAAATGTGTGGGGATGTTGTTTGTATAAGGATAGTTTTCACATAATCTGACATAAAAGCATATTCTGGTAGAAAAGAAAACAGGGTTATTATATGAAGAATCCATGCAGATCAGAAAGAAATGACTTCGGACCAGATCCCTTTACCCTGAATGTGGAGAGGGCGGCAATGCAGAATCAGAATTTCCGCACTGCTGTCTGGACCGGATGTAATCTTCAGATGACATTGATGAGCATTCCTCCCTGTGGAGAGATAGGATGTGAGATTCATCCTGACACGGATCAGTTTATCAGAATAGAACAGGGATATGCACTTGTTAAGATGGGCGAATGTAAATGTGATCTTAATTTCAGACAGAATCTCTGCGGAGGAGACGTTGTGTTTGTTCCTGCAGGCACCTGGCATAATATTATTAATATCGGCCAGAGATGTCTGAAAGTATCATCCGTTTATGCACCGCCCAATCATCCATGGGGAACAGTGCATCATACAAAAGCGGATGCCGAAAAAGGTGAATATGCTCAGGAATGACAGTTTCCCGGGAAATATAAGAAAAAATGGAAAGAATGACGCAGTACCATCAGCAGAGATTCGGTGGTACTGCGTTTTTCTCAAAGAAAATAAAGAGCTTACAATTAAAAGACAAATCTTCTATCAGAGAATCATATCTTCTGTAATGGAAGCCAGGTCAGATGCTCCGCACATTGCCATGGTATCTGCAAGCTCTGCTCCGATTTTTTCAATCAGAGTCTTAACTCCTTCCTGAGCGCCTCCGTAAACAGCAGTTACAAATGGACGGCAGATGAGAACAGCATCAGCTCCCAGTGCCAGAGCCTTGAATACGTCTGTGCCGCTTCTGATCCCTCCGTCTACAAGTATTTTTACACCGCTTCCTTTCAGAGCATCTGCTATATCTTTCAGCACTTCTGCAGTGGCAGGACACTGATCCAGAACACGGCCGCCATGGTTACTTACCACAATGGCAGAAGCACCGGCTTCTTTTGCCTTCAATGCACCTTTTACAGTCATAATGCCCTTGATAATGAAGGGAACATGTGCCATTTCTATGATTTCCCGCAATTCTTCTACTGTTTTGCTTCCGGCAGGAGGCTGCATATTTTTCAGAAACGGCAGACCTGCAGCATCGATATCCATAGCAACTGCAAAACTACCGGATTCCCGGCAAAGTGTAAGTTTCTCCTTAATGGTATCTATATTCCAGGGCTTCACTGTAGGAACTCCGATTCCGCCAAAGGAGGAGATTGCTTTGGCTGCTCCTTTCATAACTTCCGGATTTGTTCCGTCACCGGTAAAAGCAGCAATTCCATTTTCACTGCATGCCTGTACCAGAATGTTGTTATATGCAAGGTCATCATATTTGTCTCCATAATGCAGATTTACAGCACCCACAGGTCCGGCAAAGAAAGGATACCTGAAATTATGGCCAAACAGGCTGAAGCTTGTATCCGGTGTTTTATTTTCACATATGGTGTCCATATTGACACGGATTTCCTGCCATTTATCATAATTGCGTATGGCGGTGTCACCGGTACCTTTGGCTCCCGGTCCGGGAATCTGGTTACGGCATGCTTTTCCATTGCAGGTGTTACAAGCTTTACAGTATGGTCCAATGCATTCTCTGGCATTGGTAAGAATCTCCTGATAATTCATTTCTGCATCTCCTTTGTAAAAAATTTTTGAAATTATAAATAGAATGAAAATCTGTATTTTTATGATTTAAGTATAGCACGAGGAAGGATTTTTTCAACAACAGGTTATGAAAAGTACGTCTGTTTGTTCAAAAAGAAAGCCGGCAGTGGTATAATGGTTTTAATTAAAAAATTTTTTGGAGGAAATATGCAGATAATTATTGTGGGATGCGGTAAAGTAGGACGTACCCTTGCAGAACAGCTTCAGGAGGAAGACACAGATCTGACTCTGATTGATATTTCACCGGATAAAATCAACGCTGTTTCAGATGATATTGATGCACTGGGTATTGTGGGAAATGGCGCAAGTATAAATATATTAATGGAAGCGGGAATTGAAACTGCGGATATCCTGATCGCAGTTACAGCCTCTGATGAATTAAATCTTCTGTGCTGCCTGATCGCACAGAAGACCGGACACTGCCATACCATAGCCCGAGTCCGAAATCCCATTTACAGCAAAGAAATAGATTTTATTAAAAAACGCCTTGGTATTACTATGATCATAAATCCGGAGCTTGCGGCTGCTCAGGAAATTTCCCGTCTGCTTCGTTTTCCGTCTGCAATTAAGATCGACACCTTTGCCCGTGGCAGGGTGGAGCTTCTGAAATTTAAAGTAATGCCGGAATTTGGCCTGGATGGAATAAGCATTTCAAAGATCACCGAAACATTTCGCTGTGATATTCTGTTCTGTGCTATTGAAAGCCGGGGAAGTATGGAAATTCCCGGAGGAAATAATACTATCCATAATGGGGACATGGTTTCCATTCTTGCTTCTCCTGAAAACGCGGCAGCTTTTTTCAAAAAAATAGGATTAAA
>JAQYGS010000256.1 GCA_028722515.1 Clostridia bacterium
GTTCATCTGAGGAGATCCGATGAATCCGGCTACAAACAGGTTTCCTGGAGCATTGTACAGGTTCTGAGGTGTATCTACCTGCTGAACAACACCATCTTTCATAACTACGATTCTGGTACCCAGTGTCATAGCTTCTGTCTGGTCATGTGTTACGTAGATGATAGTTGCTTCCAGACTCTGATGGAGTTTAGAAATCTCGATACGCATCTGTACACGAAGCTTAGCATCCAGGTTTGACAGAGGCTCATCCATCAGGAATACTTTAGGATCACGTACGATAGCACGTCCCATAGCTACACGCTGTCTCTGACCACCGGACAGAGCTTTCGGTTTACGGTCTAACAGTTTTTCCAGATCCAGGATCTTAGCTGCTTCTTTAACCATTTTATCGATCTGATCTTTCGGAACTTTTCTCAGTTTCAGACCAAATGCCATGTTATCATATACTGTCATATGAGGATACAGAGCGTAGTTCTGGAATACCATTGCGATATCACGGTCTTTCGGTTCTACATCGTTCATAACTTTGTCACCGATCTTTAATGTACCGCTGGTAATTTCCTCAAGACCTGCGATCATACGAAGGGTTGTGGATTTACCACATCCGGAAGGTCCTACGAAAATAATGAATTCCTTGTCTTCGATCTCCAGATTGAAATCCTTAACAGCCTGGAAACCATTTGGATAGGTTTTGTTAATATGCTGTAATGATAAGCTTGCCATGATTTTTCCTCCACTGATAATTTATACTTATTTTGATATAAGCTATTGATTTTCTTTAATGACAGTATAGCTAAAACAAGGATGAAAGACTAGGGAAGAATCATACAAAGTTTTTTAGGGTTTCTTGTCAATCTGACGAAAAGAGCAGGAACTCTGTTGGGGATATGTATAAAATGTCGAAAATGGATACAGTATCTGTCTGATCTGACGAAATACTGTATCCTTATTACAGAAGGTTATTTGGTTGCTTTGTCAGCAAACTCAGTATTTACAAGAGATTCATAAGGTGTCCGTTCTTTCAGTTCCCCGGAATCTTCCAGGATATCCTGAAGAAGTTCAAAGCTGTCTTTCTCAAAGATCAGATTTTCTTTCCAGGTATCCTGTTCGTAATATCTTTTTACGATGGTTGTGATAGTATCCAGATCGGTTTCCGGAAACTGTGGTTCAATAACTCTGGCAATTTCTTCAGGAGAGTGAGTCTGAACATAGTCCATGCCTTTTTGCAGAGCATTGGTAAATTTCTGGATAATTTCAGGATGCTCTTCCATAAAGCTTGTTTTGGCACTGTAAGAGGTATAAGGAACATAACCGGAATCCACTCCCAGGGACGCGGCCACGTATCCGCTTCCTTCTTTTTCCAGGGCTGTGGCTGCAGGCTCAAATTCTATGCTGAAATCACCAAGGCCGCCGGAAAAGGCTGCAGCTGTAGAACCGAAATCAATACTCTGGTCGATTTCAAGATCTTTTGAAGGGTCAATGTGGTTCTGCCTGAGAATATACTCAAATACCATTTCAGGCATACCACCTGTCACCAGTAGTACAATGTAAATATTCGTCCGATAATTGTTTTGCAGTTATTTCTGCTGATATATCCAACGTATTAGGCAGATAATCTTTGACAATCGACGTGATTTCTTCTTTTGATTTTACGATTCTGTATGGTTTCAGTGAATTCTCTGTAGGTTCCAGAATCCCAAGACTTTTCGCCAGTTCAATATAGGGCAGAATACTCTGCTTTGTCTTTTTGAATCCCAGATCTGTGATATGTTCGGACAGATACTTAGCAGATGTATAACCACGTTTGTCCTCAGCAATCAACTTTAAGACAATTGCAATGATCGTATTTTCTCTGCGGTTCATTTCCACGGCAGGACTGTAGCTGATTAGATTGGATAAGCCGTATTTTAACGTGATTTCCGGCATCCCATCCTCATCTACAACAATTTTTTCAATCAGTAGTTCAATGTCCCTGCGGTCAAGGTTTCCTTCGGAGATAATCTTATCCACTACATCAAGAGCATTTCGTAATTTATTTTTTACATCCGGTGTCTCAATGGCTGTTTCATCCAGTTCCGTGAGCTGCATTTTCAGACCATGAATCTGAGCAATTAAATCTTTCTGCATGGAATCGTAAGTCTCATTGATCAAATCTTCATTTCCATTAGCAACTGCCAGATCTTTTACTTTTTGTGTAAGTAAAACTTTCAGTTGATTCTTTCGGTCACCGATTTCTCTATGCAGTTCCTGTCGTTTTTCCTCTACTGTTTTCTTTTCTGCTTCAAAATCTTTCAAATCGTAGGTAGCAATGACTTCACTGAGAGCATTTCTGCACATTTTGATATAAGTCAGAACATCTTCCATTAAATCTTCTTCTTCAATCAGATGAGCCTTGGAGCAATAATGCCTGCCCTTGGTATTATACGTCGTACAGATATAATATTTCCGTTCTCTGCTGGATGTCTGACGCTTGATCGGTGTGAGACGGCTGCCACAATCCTTACAGTACAGACAGCTTCCGAAGGGATTGGGAATCTCTGAACCAATCCATTGTCCCCGACTTCCACGATAATTCGTGTGGTTGCGTTTTTCCTTTAATTCCTGCACCAGTGAAAAGGTAGCTTTGTCAATAATCGCCGGATGATGATTTTCAAAAATACACTGTTCTTCCCTCGGTACACGTTTGTCTTTTCCATGAACGGTATTCCTTGCACGTTTTTTCAGCCGAAACGTTCCAATATAAAAATCATTGTCCAGAATTTCTTTTATCATGGCATCCGACCATTTTGAAGCCACCTGTCTTTTGGATAATCTTCCTTCTTCAATTTCACGTTCCCGCTGTATCATAGAGGGCGTCGGTGTGTTCTGATCTGTCAGATACGTAGCAATTTTTCGATAACCAGAACCAGAAAGGTATAAATCGTAAATTTTCCTGATATATTCCGCTTCTTTTGGCACAATCTCCAAAATCGTTTTATCTTCTGCATTGCGGCGGTACCCAAACGGTGGTCTGGTGATCAAAGTTCCTTCTTTTTGTCTGGCTCCGATGGCGCGTTTAATCTTTTTGCTGGTATCCTTTACATAACGTTCATTGAACCATGTCTTAATTCCAATGGTATCGTCACTGGAGTCCATGGAATCATAATTGTCATCAATGACAATTAAATGCTTTCCACGCTCCTGAAACTCATCCAGAAGTAACAGAACCTTTGCGTTATGCCTGCCGAGACGGGAAAAATCTTTGACATAAACGGTATCAACATCTCTATCCAGATCAGCCATCATCTGCTGAAAACCCGGACGGTCAAAAATATAGCCGGAAATACCATCGTCTTCGTACCAGCGATCAATGACTGCACCATGATTGGCTGCATATTGATTAATAATTAACTTTTGATTTTCTATGGAGACATAGTTTTTATGATCATCGTCCCGTGAAAGACGTACATATCCTGCATTCATAAGTCATCCTTTCTGGTTATCTGAAAATATTATATGATGCCAGGGTCAAAAGGTCATAAACCACGTTGTGCTTGCACAAAAGTGGTTTTATGACTTGTTGGCCCGCCCCAAATGAGGATAAAAGTGGGACGTATGTCCCACGATATCCGAATTCGGGGCAGGATTGTGGGAG